>JAGPVP010000118.1 GCA_018066965.1 Zhongshania sp.
GGCGGATAATTTCAGCAGTAAAATGCAGACTGTTCCGCTGCCTAAACCAGTGGATGATTTGCCGATAGTTGTGAAGCGCCTTTCCAAAGCGTGACCGTTACCTTGGTATAGCTTCATACCCGATCCTGATTGCGTATCGGAGGGGGCTAATCTACTGTCATACTCGGCCACGACCGAGTATCCACGGGCGAAGCGACTATTTATTTGAGTATGGTGTAAGCCCGAAGCTCAAGGTATATGGATCCCCGATCGAGTCGGGGATGACTAGGTGGTGGATTGTCATACCCGACCCCGATCGGGTATCCAGGTGAGCAAAGCGAATGCAATTGGTTTTTACTAAGCGTGGTGTGCCCCATAGCCTGAGGTATATGGATCCCCAATCAAGTTGGGGATGACGATGTTGGGCGGTTGGGGATGACGAGCTTGGGCGGACGAGACTTCGGCCACTGCTTTTGAGCCGAAGCCTTAGTCCAATTCAGCGCCGCTTTATGCAACAAAACTACGTCATACCCGACCCCGATCGGGTATCCAGGTGAGCGCAGCGAATGTTCATACCGCTCCAGTATCAATGATCTTTTTCGTCACTCCCTAGCAACCGTATTTGAGCGGAGATGTCATCGGTGCTCACGTATCCGGCCCTTATACTGTTTAACAGTGTGATCGCAATAATAAAGAGGATTTAGCATGAAACTCGGACTCCATCTTGGCTATTGGCAAAAGCATCCTACCGACCGTTTTTTGGAATTGGCTCAAACTGCTGAGAATATGGGTTTCGATTCAGTGTTTACCGCAGAGGCTTATGGCTCGGACTGTTTTACACCGCTTGCGGCAATTGCAGCAACGACCAGTAAAATCCGTTTGTGTACCGGTGTTATGCAACTGTCTGCTCGCACGCCGGTATGTGCGGCGATGACGGCGATGACCTTGGATCACTTATCAAATGGCCGCCTGTGTTTGGGGGTAGGGGTATCGGGGCCGCAAGTCGTTGAAGGTTGGTATGGTCAGCAGTTTAAGCGCCCGCTTGAGCGTACCCGCGAGTGGTTAGATATTTTCCAGCAGGCGGTGTCGAGGGAGGCGCCGGTAGAGTTTCATGGCAGCCAATATAATTTGCCTTACCAAGGCCCAGACAGTCTTGGTCTTGGTAAGCCGCTGAAAAGCATTACCCATCCCTTACGCAAAAAAATCCCGGTGTTTCTGGGCGCAGAAGGCCCTAAGAATATTGCATTAGCCGCGGAAAAATTTGATGGCTGGATGCCTATTTTTGTATCGCCATATCGTCTGAATATATTCGATGACAGCCTTGCGAATAAGCCAGAGGGATTTGAAATTAACGCGATGGTGAATTGCATTGTTAACGACAACTTGGAAGAGGCCATGTACCCCGGAAAAATGACCATGGCCTTGTATTTGGGTGGTATGGGAGCGCGACAAGAGAACTTTCATAAAAATTTAATGGGTCGCATGGGCTTTGGTGACGAAGCCGAAAAGGTGCAAGACTTGTGGTATGCGGGTAAGCACGATGAGGCGATTAAGGCTGTACCAGATGCCTTGGTTGACGAGATTTCATTACTTGGCCCTAAAGAGCGAATTAGAGAGCGCTTACAAGATTGGAAAAAGTCAGATGTGACCACGCTGATGATTGGTCATCGCGATCACTTTGAAACGTCGATAGAAACAATGGCGTTTCTTGCCAACGAAGTGGTGTAGCGACAGCTGATTGTTATGTCCCTTGCCGTGATACTTGGTTCTGATCTGGTGTCACGGTGAACGTATCCGAATTATTTTATAAAGACGCTGCACAAGCTCTAAGTGTGCAGCGTTAATTGAGTAGCGGATAACACCGCGCTGTAGCTTATTCCCAATTCCCTAAAATCACCGTCATTCGTAACTCTTTAAAATTACCGCCATCCTTAACTTTTTATAATCACCGTCATCTCCCCGCGCCTTAAAATTACCGTCATCCCCGACTCCGAACGGGGATCCAGATGAGCGCTAGCGAATATTTTTGGCTTTTATGACGCGCGGTGCGATTCATAGCCTGAGGTATATGGATCCCCAATCAAGTTGGGGATGACGATGTTGGACAGTTGGGGATGACGATGTTGGACAGTTGGGGGTGACGAGGTTGGCGGATGGGCGATGATGACGGGGTGGGTGTTGAGGATGACGAAGTGAAGGACTGTCATATTCGGCTACGACCGAGTATGTACGTTATACCGAAGTGACAGTATGTTTTAAAAACCTCGTCATACCCGACCCTGATCGGGTATCCAGGTACAGCGCAGCGAATATTTTTGGCTTTTATGACGCGCGGTGTAGCTCAAAGCCCGAGGGCTATGGATCCCCAATCAAGTTGGGGATGACGATGTTGGACAGTTGGGGATGACGATGTTGGACAGTTGGGGATGACGATGTTGGACAGTTGGGGATGGCAAGGTTGGACAGTTGAGGGTGACGAGATGGGCGGTTTGGGGATGACGAAGTTGGAGGATTGGGGGATGAGTATGGCGATTGGGGCGATGAGGTTGGACGGTTTGGGATGACGTGCTGGAAGGTGGTCTTTACTCGGCTTGCGTGACCGAGTACCCACCCCTTACTTCGTCATCCCCGACCCAGATCGGGGATCCAGATGAGCGTTAGCGAATGCCTTTGGGTTTTGTATCCGACCTCAGACACCAAGCGTCCGTCGTAATCCAAGCGTTAGGCAATAACAGCGTCAAGTTCGAAGGGCTTACTCTCGTCATTGGCCAGCAGTGTTTGCAGAACAGGCATAATTTCTTGCAGCTGTGCTTCTAGTTGCCAAGGCGGGTTGATGACAAACATGGCGCTGCCATACATACCGTGACTGCCTTGCTCGGCTTGAACACAAAGTTGGGCGTGCAGGTAATTTTTGGGCGATAAGCCTTTTAAACGCCGACCTAAGTCTTTTGATTCGTCTCTGGGTATGAGTGGATACCACACCGCGTACACGCCATTTGGAAAGCGTTGCTGGCTGTCTTTTAAGGCGTTAATGACATTGCGGTAGTCATTTTTGTCTTCGTACGGCGGATCTATTAATACCAGTGCGCGCTTGCTTGGTGGTGGCAATAAACCTTTTAAACCGGCAAAGCCATCGGTGTCACTGATTTGGGCGCGGCCTTTAAAACGCTTACTTAGGTTTTGATGATCGTTGGGGTGCAGCTCAAATAAATGCGCTTTGTCTTGTTCACGCAATAGTGACAACGCGATGGCTGGTGAGCCAGGGTAACCCACAGCTTCGCCGCTGCAACATGCTTCAACAATCTCCAAATAGTGCTTTAGCGGCGCTGGCAGGTCGATATCTGCATTACGCAATTTAGCAATGCCGGTATCAAACTCGCGGTTCTGAGCGCTGAAGGTGCTGGCGAAGTGATAAAACCCCGCCCCAGCGTGGGTGTCGATATAAGAGACAGCAGTGGGTTTTTGCATAAGGTAGTCGAGGATCAGTACCTCAACCACATGCTTAATCACGTCGGCGTGATTGCCGGCGTGAAAACCGTGGCGATAACTAAGCATTGCCGAATATTCCGGTGTAGGCGCTGAATGAACTCAGCGCTGGTGGTAGTCAACGCAAAGCGCGACTTCGTTGGCTGCGCCCAAAATAACGGGAACGCGCTGGTGAATATGTTCTGGTTGAATATCGAGAATCTTGCCCTCGGGTGTCCACACTTCGCCGCCTGCTTGCTCAACTAAAAAGCCCATCGGATTGGCTTCATACATTAGGCGCAATTTACCGGCTTGTTCTGGTTTGCGGCTGTCCCAAGGGTAGGTGAACAAGCCACCGCGACACAGGATTCTATGCACGTCTGCGACCATGGCGGCAACCCAGCGCATATTAAAGTCTTTGCCCCGTGGGCCATCTTTGCCCGCAATTAAGTCAGCAATATAAGATTGCATCGGCGCAACCCAGTGACGCTGATTAGACATATTGATAGAAAACTCTTTGGCGTCAGCAGGGATAGTGACCTCAGATTCGGTGAGCAAGTAGCTGCCGGCATCTTGATCTAAAGTAAACATGACTACGCCATTGCCGGTGCTCAATACCAGCATCACCGATGGCCCGTACAGGACATAGCCCGCTGCTCTTTGGTGGCGGCCAGGTTGTAGAAAGTCTTGCTCAGTGACCACAGCATCACCTGTGTGTGGCAACACCGAAAAAATAGTGCCAACCATACTATTGATGTCGATGTTGGATGAGCCATCTAGCGGGTCGAATGTAACTAGGAAGCTGCCGGTGGTGTGGCAGGGTACAACGTCAGTTTCTTCTTCAGAGGCCAGTCCACGCACGGCAGGTAAAGCCGCGAGGGCGTCCTTGATCATATCGTTGGCGATAACATCTAACTTTTTCTGATCTTCACCTTGCACATTCTCTGCACCGGCGGCGCCGAGAATACCGGCGAGCGCGCCTTTGGCTAAGGCTTTACTAATATCAGCACTGACGTCAGCCAGACCAAGAATAATTGATTGTAGTTCGGGCGCCACAGAGGCGTTCGCTAAATATTGGGGCAGGTCAATTCTGCTCATGGGAAAATTCCGTTTTGCGGGATAACAGCGGTCTATTATGTCATTAGGGTGGGCGAGAAGACAGGTAAGCTGTATTGGGAGTCGCGAAATAAGGCCTAGCATTTTACAAACAGATGTTTAGTGGCCTATTGTTACCGAACTAATTTCTACAATGACAAGGAGGTCATTATGAAGTCTTGCCTGTTAGGTCTCGTATTTTGTTTCGGTATATTTCCCGTAGTGCATGCAGCGAGCTGGGATGCCTGCCGCGCGCGAAAAATTGAAGCAGTCCGACTTGAGCAAGCCCTCGGTGACGGGAAAAAACTAAAGGGCTACTCAAGTGGCGCTGCAATGAAAAAGGCGCGCCGCGCAAAAGAAGAATGGATCTGGAAAAACTGCCGCTACTATTCACGTCGTTTAAGGGATATTGAGCGAGACATGATGTGATGTTTGTGGGGTGTTCGGCTTAAATTACCTGCAAAATAATTTGTCATACTGGGCTACGATCACGTGCCTAGATCGGCTACGGCGAATGCTGCTAGCTTAAGAAAGCGCAGTGCAACTTCAAGTCTGCGGCCTATGGATCCCCGATCAAGCCGCACTGCTGTCCGGAATAAATTAAAGGGAAATGGCTGGAGGGGTTGCAGAGCCTTTGCCTAGAGGGTAAACCTCTGAGTGCGAACTCAAAAACAAAGGCCTGCAACATGTATACAAATACCCGATTTGGCGAGCTAATGAAAGGCATTCCACGTGGGATGTTTGAGCGCCTCGCTAAAAAGCATCAAGCGGACAAATACAGCAAAGGATTTCGGTGCTGGGATCAATTTGCCGCCATGCTCTATGGCCAAGTGACCGGCAGCCGGAGTTTGCGAGATCTGGAACTGTCATTTAACAGCCACGAAGGGCACCACTATCACCTTGGCGCACGGACCATAAGGCGCTCAACGCTGGCCGACGCTAACAATAAGCGTGATGTCGCGCTATACGAATCACTGTGCCAACAGTTACTCCTTCGTGCTCGGGGGCAGCTTAAAGCGCAGGTAAGCGACATGTTGTACTTGTTGGATTCAACGCCGATTCCCCTCAAAGGCCTAGGTTATGACGACTGGGCCGCCAATGGTCACCGCACACCGGGTTTAAAGGTTCATATGGTGATAGAGGGCAATCAGCACGTTCCGGTATACGGTAAAATTACGCCAAGCAATGTGCCTGATCTCAACGATGCCCGGCAAATGAAGATTGAAGCGGGGGCTACCTATGTCTTTGACAAAGGGTATTACGACTTCAATTGGTGGCACCGGATTAATGAGGAAGACGCGTTGTTTGTAACGCGCGCGAAGCATAACGCGGCACTAAAGCTTGTTAATAGCCACTCGATTGAAGGCTGCGGGGCTCATATCCTTAGTGACGAAGCAGTTTGCTTCAAAAATCGCCGTCCTGGTGGCGGTCGAATCAACGAGTACATCGACCCGCTGCGGAGAGTGACGGTATATCGAGAGGATCACGATACGCCGCTCGTATTGCTCACCAATGACTTTACGCGCAGTGCTGACGAGGTCGCCGCGCTCTATAAGCAGCGCTGGCAAATAGAGCTGTTCTTTAAGTGGTTAAAGCAAAATCTAAAGATTAAGCGCTTCCTAGGTCGCAGTGAAAATGCGGTTAAAACCCAGATTTACATCGCGGTCATTGCTTATGTGTTGCTGTGGTTATACCGCAAGGCAGAAGGTATGGGCTGCAGTCTAACCGACTGCGCTAGATTGCTGGCCTCAGCGGCCTTCCAGCGGCCAAGAAGTGAATACAGCATATGGAAACGGCGACGACAGCAGAGAGAGGAGCTCTTGGCACTGCAGGGAATCTTGATATGAATTTATTCCGGACAGTAGTGCAACTTGATTGAGGGTCCAGAAACCTCGGGCTGTACGTTATTGCGAACTCTGATAAAACCAGCAGTAGTCACTCCGCTTCAACTGGATCCCCGATCGGGGTCGGGGATGACGCAGTGTGGTGGTGTTATCCTCAAATTGATTAAGGATCCAGAAATCTCGGGCTGTACGTTATTGCGAACTCAAGCCAGCAGTAGTTGACCACTACAACCGACGCCAGTATCGAATTCATGTACGAAACCATGAGCGGCGCGTCGCCTTGGTTTATTCTGCCGGGCCAGGATGGGCCGGTGCAGGTCATGAGTGGGGCCACCATTCACGAAGAGCGCAAAGACCTGCAGGCGAAGATTAATCATCTATTAAATGACAAAACCGTGATTTCGTTTATCGGTGGCGTGTCGGACGAGAAAGACTATTTCGCGGTGAATGCGGGGGTGGAAGCACTCTATGAAATTCCCGACACTCAGCTCACCCTAACCGCCGGTATCGGTTACAGCGACGACGAATTGGAGCCGACCGACGGCAGTATATTGCCAGACCGCATTGTTCGCGCGACCCGCGACAGCACCACCGCCTTTGTGGGGCTATCGCAGATATTAAGTAAAACCACCGTGGTACAAGCCAGCCTTAGCTACAGTTTACAGCGGGGATTTTTGTCCGATCCCTACAAAAAAGTATGGATAGATGATCAGGCGAATACTATTAACGACAGCCGCCCCGACGACCGCAATCAGTTTGTGGCGCAGGCTCGGTTGCGGCATTTCTTGCCGGAATTAAAAGCGGCGGTGCACTTGGATTACCGCTATTTTGAAGATGATTGGGAAGTAGCTTCTAGCACCATAGAGGCGGCCTGGTATCAAAACTTGCCCGGCGGCTGGGTGTTCACACCGTCGCTGCGCTACTACAGCCAAACCCAAGCCTTCTTCTATGCGCCGTATTTCTTTTCGGCGCGGAGCGACGGTTTTGGCTCGGCGGATTATCGCCTGTCGCCCTATGGCGCCATCAGCGTAAAACTGCGTTTAGAGAAGCGCTGGCAAAGTTTGGATCTGCACGCCGAATGGGAAAGTTATGAAGCCAGTGCAGATTATTCCTTAGATTCCGTCGATCTGGAAAACCCCGGCTTGGTAGAATTTGATATTCTCTCCGTGGGACTTAACTGGCGACTTTAATGTAGGCGTGTGTAGGCTCCCTTACTGACTGATGGAGAGACACTGCGTGCAGCTTTACCACTACCCCTTTACGGCGATGGCCAGCCCCTGCGAACTGCGCTTATACGCGGCGTCGCAAGCACTGGCCGATGCCGCTGCCGATGCCGCCAAGGCGGAAGTCATCCGCATTGAACAAACCTACTCACGTTACCGCGAAGACAGCGTCGTCGGCCGAATCAACGCAGCAGCCGGTGGTGCCCCGCTTGCTGTTGACGAAGAAACCTGCGCGCTAATTAACTACGCCACCACGGCCTATGCCGAAAGCGACGGACTGTTTGATATTAGCTCAGGCGTGCTTCGCGAAGTGTGGAATTTCAAACTCGGACAATTACCCAGCCCCGCCGCCGTGGCATTTTGTTTAAAGCGTGTGGGCTGGAGCAAGGTGCAGTGGGACGCCCCCAATATCTCCCTTCAACAGGGAATGGAATTAGACTTTGGCGGTTTCGGCAAAGAATACGCCGCAGACCGCGCCGCCACGATTTGCACAGAACAAGGCATCGCCCACGGCTTAGTGGAATTGGGTGGCGACATCCGCGTCATTGGCCCACACCCCGACGGCAGCGCCTGGCAGATCGGCATTCGCAACCCCCGCGATCCTGACGTGGCGATGGCGGTAATACCGTTAAAAACCGGCGGCCTCGCCAGCAGTGGCGACTACGAACGCTTTATGGTGATAGACGGCAAGCGCTACAGTCACATTTTAAATCCCCGCACTGGCCGCCCGGTAGATCAGCCCATGGCTGGCGTCACCGTTGTCGCGCCCCTGTGTTTACTCGCCGGCACAGCGGCAACCGTTGCCATGCTGCAGGGCGAAAAGGGCGCATCGGCGTGGTTGAACGAAATGGGTTTACCCCATTTGTGGATTGATCAAGCGGGGATGTTGGGGGGAGATTTGGTGTCACCTTAGCGGTCATTCCCCTTATCTACCTAACGAGTTACTTAACTCGTTGAAATTCTTCAAAAACAGGATATGATCAAGTGAAGGGAATGCATGGCAGAAATAAAAGGACGCTCTCGTTTGACTGACGCTCGCTAATAGCGGGGTCGTTACCTCATTGAATTCCCTATAAATTTCCAATCTACTGAAAAGCCGGTTCCGTGATAAGGGGGCCAAAGTGATATGTGGCCTGAGTCGTCTGAATAAAACTATTAGCTGCCATGGAGCACCGGGTGCGAAATTCACCAAAATAGGATGCGAGTAATGAATTTGCTGGAACAAATCGAAGAAAAGCGTAAAGAAATATTTACCGACTCCTATCCGATGTCGATTGGGGAGCTGGCAAATTTATATCGAGATGGCGATCTTGAGATCAATCCTGCATTTCAACGCTTCTTTAGATGGAGCGACGCTCAAAAAGTCAGGCTAATCGAATCGATTCTTCTTGGCATTCCGTTGCCATCGATTTTCGTTGCACAAAGGGATGATGGTGTTTGGGATTTGGTCGATGGATTGCAAAGAATTTCAACCATACTGAACTTCATGGGAGAGCTGAAGAACGCTGAAAAAGAGGTAGTTAAGCCATTGAGACTAACAAAAACTGACTATCTTCCACTGCTTGACGGCGTCGTCTGGACCGAGGGCGATGGAGAGCTCGAAAGTTCACTTAAAAGGCTCTTTAAGCGTGAGAAAATAGAAATAAAAATTATCAAAAAAGAAAGTGACACCAGCACAAAATTCGAGCTATTCCAAAGGCTAAATACAGGGGGGTCTCAGCTTTCTGACCAAGAGGTGCGTAACTGTCTTTTGATTATGCTGAATGAAGATTTTTACAAAATTCTGGTTGATTTGTCGAAAGATATTAATTTCAACGATTCTATAAATATCACAGAAAGGCTTTACGAAGAGCGATATGAAATGGAGTTGGTTCTTCGGCTGCTAGCATTAGCGAATTCGGAGGCCGAAGAGCTTAGATCTATCCCTGATGTATCAGAGTTTCTAACGAACAAAGTTAAAGACTTCGCAGACTCTGATATAGATTGGAAGAAAGAGAAAGACGTGTTGTCCAAGTCATTTGAAATTATCAATCAGACTCTTGGGGAAGATGCATTTAAAAGAAAAGACGGCAACCGTTTTAAGGGAGGCTTCCAACTTACTATATACGAAGTAATTGCGGCCGGGTCGTATCTCTATATAAAAGATGGGCGGGATGTCACAGCCCTCCCGGACTTACTTGTAGAAGTAGTAGGGAAGTTGGGAGATGACCCGGTATTTCGGCAGTATAGTGGGTCTGGTTCCAAGGCCAACTACCGATGGCCAAAATTTGTGCCACTGTCGAAGCAATTGTTTCTAGCATGAAAATTCGGAGTAAAGAGGAGTTCTTTGACTTTATCCAAGAAGAAAGAGCTTGGAGAAGAAAAGAGCTTACAAATTGCAAATCAATGATTCATGGTTCTAGAGAATCCCATAATCAAACGGTTCTTCGTGCCGGCATCCTTTTACTTTATGCGCACTGGGAAGGGTACATTAAGAAAGTTTGCGAAGCGTTCTTTAGTTACATAAACTTTAAGGGCCTTAAATACGAGCAGTTGAAGCATAATTTTCTTATCGTTGGTTTCGGCGACAAATTCAATAGTGGGTTGTCATTGAAACGTTTTGCATCGTGTGCTGAATCCGTACGCTTCGTGCTCGAAGATTGCAAGGATAAAAAATTTAGAATTGACGTTCAGTCAAGAGTTGACACTAGAAGTAATCTTAATTCAGAGGTTCTAGTTGAAATGCTGGAAATGCTTGGTATTGACGCGGGGCATTTCATCAGCAACAAACACCATATTGATAACCGCCTATTAAAGTACCGAAATGCGATTGCCCATGGCGAAAGAACCGAGTGGAATCCTGAGCTGTCGGTTGATGTTGTAGGTTTCAATGATTTATATGAGCGCATCAATGATCTTGTAGATGTCTTTGAGAATGAGGTGAGTAATCATGTTGAAATGGAAACTTATCGCGCCGCTTGAAGAAATCAAAAAATACGACAGACAGGCACTTTCTGGGGTAGGCAAAAAGCACGCAATACGACATCTTCACGAGATAGGGTGCGTCGAGCCAACGCAATCTGAGGCTGATACATGGTGGCTACGTGAGTGGATTTCACCCGCATACCGCTAAAGCCTTAACAAGCGCGTCAACTAGGGCGCTCGCAAGCTCGCGCCTATTACGCGAGCGTTTTAAGCTCAAAAAAAGGTAATCCCATGAAAGCATTGATCTTTTTATTGTTAGCGGTATTTTCCATTGCGTCATACGCCGAAACATTAAATGTGAAAGTAGCAAGAAATGCTGCAAACTGCCTTGCAGGTCATGCCGCTAGCAACAGCCCAGAGTATCAATCGGGTAAAACATCAAAGTACATTTCTTTAATCGAGAGCATTCAAGGTAGTAAAGCAGGCGCTGCAACAATTGAAAGCTCCGTGCAAAAAGTGAAGTCGACAGTTCGTATGCTGGGATCAACTCCACAAGAAGAGGGGCAATTTCTTATAAAGAAATTCTGCCCAAGCATTGATGAAATTATTAGCAACCAAGCCTAACAAGGTGTTGTTGTCGCAGCGCGGAAAAGCCTGGACAGCCTTGCGCTTGTGCCTTTTGTGCATGGCTTCGCCATTATTGCACAAAATCCGCAATCACAAGTCTGTCGTTGTTGGCGGCTTTAGCAATTAAATGGAGATCGAATGAAGCCAAAGTTAGTTACAGCAATTCTTCTTTTTATATCTGCCTATTCCCCGCTATTTTTGATATTGGCAGTAAAAGACTTTGATTTTGATAAATTGCAATGGTTTAAGCACCCATGTGCAGTGCTTTTCTTGCTGACCATTACAACGCTAAGCATTGTCTTGCTCTTTGTAACAATGAAGACGCTTGATAGGGGCAATATGGCTGTTAAAGTGGTTTCAATCAAAGATCGATCTTCTGATCTTATTAACTATACAATTCCTTATATTCTTTCATTTTTTGGATTTGATCTATCTAAATGGGGTGACGTTATCTCATTAGGTATTTTTCTTTCAATAATGATGCTTTTAACAATCAAGAGCAAATCCGTTTTTTTAAACCCTATACTTGCTATGTGTGGGTATGGCCTTTATGACTTGGAATACTCCTTTAATGGAAGTCAGAAAAATATAATCATTTTAAGCAATTATGAACTTAAGCCAGGGCTCGTATGTAATATTCGGAGCTTGTCTAGATTTTTATATGTAGTAACGGAAGCGAAAGAAGGTGCAAATGGATAATCAGCAAACCCTAAAAAATCTTAAAGAAGTTGATCTTGAAGCATGTGATATATCTCTTGCCATTATCAAAGAGTATAAAAAGCTACGAGTCTCGCAATATAACGCTTCTTACGTTCCAGTCAATGAGCCGGTTGAAATCAAGCTTCGTAGAATAATGGCTAGTCATATAAATAATGCGAACACTGTTGAAGAATATTCGGTTGACTGCCCAGAGCCGGAAGAAGACGAGGTTAGGGCCATACCTTATGAAGATACAGATTTTATTAAAATTATGGAAAAGTTAATTCCGCTCAACCCAGAGGAAGATATTGTAACTGACGTGGATGAGCTGGTTCGCGCTAAATCCTATGTGATAGTCCTCCGACAGGATGGTGATATAAAGGCTATAGGCTTTAGAATTCTTCCTGAAAACTGGAAGATGAAGAAGGCTAAAGGCTTTATTCCGCTTATGTACAAAGATAATAGATTTGAGGATTTGGATTCTAACCCTGTTTTTAGTATAGCTAACACCATTGATTTTGTTTTTTATGGAGATAAATTGTTTATTCTTTCTAAAAAATCATTTGAAGCGGGGTTGAATTTTAGAGAAGGGATGATTAACAAGGCAAACGAATTTTATGATGAGGCGAATGAAGAGAAAATATTTTTAAATATCGATGTGCTAAAGCAAAAGGTTGGGAATAATCAACGTTATCTGAGAAAACTATCAACCATTCAGAATCTGGGATATTACAAAAATAAGAATTTTCTGATTCGCATGAAAGAATTAAGCGAAGAAAAGAAATGGGATGTTCAGTTTGATAATGGCCTAATAGTGATAACCGAAGAAAATTTAGATCATATTCTCTCAATTCTTCAAAATAAAAGGCTTCATTCTGAATTCACAGAGGAAGATTTCGATGTTGATAGCGTCAAGCCATTGTAACACTGACTTGCTAACAAACATGTCAGCCGGACAATTTTTTCGACGCACTTTTGTGAATTTCGCTCTGCTACATTTTTTCACAAGAAAACTCCACAAAGAAATCGCTCGGTTACATGGGTGTTAGGTTTATAGATATGGAACAGTGGTTAATCGATTCATCAAAAATCATCATACCAGGAATTTTCGTTGCTATTGTTACCTCGATGATTACCGTTAGGCTATCTATTAGAAGATTCTATGAGGAAAAGTGGTGGGAAAGGAAGTTTGACGTTTATTCAAAGTTATTTAAAGCACTACATCATCTTAAGAACTATGCCCTAGAGCATTTAGAAACATATCATACTCATCAAGATATACCTGAAGATAAACGAGCAGAGTTAGAGCATGACTGGAAAACATTTTCTAGAGAATTCGACGAGCTTTTTGATCTCGCTCCATTCCAGCTAAACGCTAAATCAGTATCTATCTTGAAAGAGTATGAAAAGAAAAAGAATGAGGCTCGAAACCACGAAGATATTTATAAGTGGATTGATACAGATGCTCAAGCAGCTATTGATTGTATTAAGCAATTATCTAATGAAGCCAAAAATGATCTTAAGGTTAAATAAGCTTAACAAGTCGGTAAAGTCGACTTCGGCTTGCGCGCAAAAATGCTGCGAGTTTTCAAGCTCCTTACCGAGGCGTTGAGGGTGTATAAAAATCCCTTTTTATGATACGGGGCGGACCATATATGACTTTGGCGTGCTGAGGAAAATCAACGGTCGTCGTAATGCCCGCCAATCGCGAAAATATAAATCGAATGTTCGTCAAATTTATAAACGAGGCGATCCTTCTGGGAAATTCGTCTTGACCAAAACCCGGTGAGATTGTGTCGAAGCTGTTCGGGCTTTCCCATGCCTCTACCTGAGTCGTCTCGAAGCATTTCTTTTAAATGCTTGCATAGGGCCTTGTGTAGCTTTTTGTCTTGTTGGCGAAGCTCTTCATAGACCTCCCACGTTTTACCCTCAAATACCAGTGATCTCATTTAATTCCTCGCTGGTCGGGGTATAGCCGGTTTTAGTGTGGTGAGTTGCCAACGAGTCTGCAATTTGCTTCATCAGGCTGCTGTTCTGCAAAACATAGAGGGTTTCCTGTTCTCGCTCCCAGTCGTCGGCACTTATTATCACAAATGCTTCCCCGGCTCTGCGGGTTACCTTCAGGGGGGTGTGGTTCGTAACCACTTGTTCTACAAAGGTTTTTAGCTTATCTCTAAACTGGTTTACACTTACAGTGTCCATATTTACCACCAAATGTACGGAAATGCGGTACAAGTATAGTGGGTGCGCCCTAACAAGACAATCTTGCGAGATAATAGGGTTGGAAGTGTTGATTTTGTTCCTCAGCAAAATAGCCGTGGTTTAAGTTGTATGGGGTTCTATGGCCCGCTTACCAAGAGTTTATTTGCCTGGTTGTGCCCAAGATATTATTCAGCGCGGCAATAACCGAGAAAGTCGACCTCAAAGGCGATGGATTAGGCTCCTAGCAAGCGCCAAATACTGATCGATGATTCCGTGCCGAGGGTACGAACGATTACGCGTGGTGTTTCGCGATGGCAGAAAAACCTTGAAAGCCTCGCGGCGCTTTTAGATCCTAGCTTCAATTAAATATCGGCATTTAAAGCCGCAATTCCCCGTATATTTCTCGCCATGACCTCCCTCCACAGCTGTTCGTGATTGTTCAGTGCTAGATGCTTCGACGTTGCCTGTAGCTCGGCTGGAAGATCTAAAAACAGGCCCGCGATATTGTCTGCGCTTGATGATGTTTCAAACAGCGCAAAGCCCAGCGTCATCCACAATAGAGACTGGGCGTGGCGTATTGCCTCACCCCGTTCTATGTTCATATCGATAATGGGCTGCGCAAGGTCCGCAATGGTCCGCACCATTGCCTCGGCTGGCAGCGCGCTATTGAACTGCGGCAATAGCCCCGGAAGCGTTAAGACTTGGTGCCGGAGTTGGTTTAACAGGGCTGCAAGGCGCTGCTCGTTGGAATAACTGGCGGGTAAAGATGCGGCATCCAGTGAGATGAGGTTTTCCCCCAAAGCCGTAATCAGTTGCTGCTTGCTTTCGAAATAGCGGTATAACGAGGTGGGGCTGAGGTCCAACTGCTTCGCTAGTTGCCGCAAGCTCAGTGCCGATAGCTCTTCTTGCTGCAATAGCGCCACGGCAGCGGCCAGAATCTCTTCCCGGCTCGTTACACTTGGTCTTCCCACCCTACGCACATTTTTATTCATTCGAAGTCCTCTTTGATTATTATATTAACACCGTTAACTAATTCGTGTTAGCATCAAATGATTGGCTAGCAAATAACATAACAATGGGCCCTGTCATGAGTGAAGAACCAACCCTGTCTCCAGACTTTGAAAACCAGGATATACGTCCGACGCCGGTACTGGATAATCCGGAAGAAACCCGTAGCAAGCTTGAGCAGTGGCTATCCGCTCAGCTCGGCAGCGACGTTAGCATTCCAAGCCTGACTGTGCCCGAGGGCACGGGCATGTCGAATATCACCATGGTGTTTGATGCAACGCACGGCGGTGCGACTCACTCCTATGTCGCGCGTATCGAGCCCCGAGGCGATTATCTTGTTTTCCCTGAGTACGACCTGGATATCCAATGCCAAGTCATTGATATGCTCAGCGCCGATACTGATCTGCCTGTTCCTGAGATTGTCGCCAAGGAATTAAGCGGTGCGGTTTTAGGTAAACCCTTTTACATCATGAAAAAAACCGAGGGTCTGATTCCGCCGGATATTCCCCCCTATCACATGGATGGCTGGCTTACCGAGCAGTCGCCAGAAACACGCCGTCAGGTGTGGAATGCGGGTTTGAACCGCCTCGCTCAGGTCAGTCAGGTTGACATTAGTAAGCCCTCGATACGCGGTGTACTAAACGACTGCTCCCTTCCTGGAAATCTGGATGAGCAGCTGACTTACTGGGAGAACTATTACCAGTGGGCTTTTAACCGTGACGGTAAGTTTCTGCCACACGATGCGGCGGAGCGCATTCTTAAATGGCTGCGAGAGCATCAACCTAAGGAGCAGGCTATTCGCCTGTGCTGGGGTGATTCCCGGATGGCCAATGTGATCTTTACCTCGGACAAGACCGACGTGGCGGCGCTGTTGGATTGGGAAATGGTGGCGCTGGGTGACCCGCTGCAAGACCTCGCCTGGTGGATTTATATGGACGAGCTGTTTTGCCACGGCTTGGATTTTCCTCCACTGGAAGGTTTTCCTAGCCGAGCGGAATCGGTGCAGACGTGGGCGCAACAGACTGGTTACAGCGTTGAGCACCTTCACTATTACCTGGTCTTTGCCGGTCTGCGATTTGCACTCCTGCTGGGGCGTATGGCGATTGGGCAAAATGGTCAGGATGCCATCAATAGCCACTTCAACCAGTGCTTTGAGGTGAAGTATCTCGAAAAAATTCTCTCTGAAATTTCGGCCTGAGGACAGTCACACATGATTAGCAAACTGGACGACTACCCCGTACACCAAACCGCCGAGCCGATTTCACAAACGGCCGCGAGTGATCGTTTCACCTACGACCGCTTCTGGTATAACGGCCACGCCAAAGATGGCTCGTTTTATTTTGGTATTGGCTTGTGTCGTTACCCCAACCTCGGCATCGTCGATTGCAGCTTCAGTTTGGTGGTAGACGGAAAGCAATACGCCTTTCACGGTTCGCGTCGGGCATCCAATGAACCCACCGATCTGGATGTTGGGCCGTTCAAGCTCACCATTCTTGAGCCCATGGGGCGCCACCGATTGGTGATTGAGGCCAACGAAACCAATATAGAGTGCGATCTTGTTTTTACCCCTAAAACGGGCGTGATTCCTGAAGGCCGACAGACCCTGCGCAACGCCAGGCATTTGGTGATGGACGCGACCCGCATCGACCAGTTCGGGTCTTGGCAAGGTAGCATTCGCGTAGAAGGGCGCGAGCTAAAAGTTCATGCCGAAAATACCTTTGGGCTTAAAGATCGTTCTTGGGGAATTCGTCCAGTGGGCGCTTCTTATACGGGCGGCGCGCCGATCGATAATTTCCAGCCGCTGCACTTTATGTGGTTGCCGATTCACTGGGAAAACCGCTGCACTTTAGCGGGATGGTTTGAAGACCAGAGCGGCTATCAATGGCATACCGATCAGGCCATTGTCCCGATTCACAGCAACCCGGAAAGCATTGAGATTAACGACCCTGCAATGGCGCTTTGGCAAGGCTGTGTTGGCCATCAGCTAAAGTTTAAGCCCGGAACCCGTCAGGCATTGTCGGGCACGTTCTTAATGAATAATAAAAATGGTGAGCAACTCGAGATCAGTGTTGAGCCGGTCATGCTGCACCGTATGAAAGGCTTGGGTTATATGCACCCGGAGTGGGGGCACGGGGTGTGGCAGGGTGAGTTGGCCATTGCTGGAGAAAGTTGGAATTGTGAGGATGCCAATCCCCTCGCCCTTGAAAACATCCATATACAGCAAACCGTCATCGCTCGTTGTGGTGATGAGGTGGGCTATGGTGTTCTTGAGCAGTTGCACATCGGCCCGCATGCGGAACACGGCTTTAATGATTGGTTTGACGGCGTCGAATAATATTCTGGCCGATTACTAATAGAGCTTAGGTTTTCACGCAGACATAGACTGAGTCTTGCTCGCCGGCACAGCGGCAAGCCTTGCTGCTTTGCAGGGCGAGCAAGGTGCGCCAATGTGGTTAAATGAGATTAGGCTGCCGCATGTGCAGATTGATCAAGCGGTAGTGATGGGGGGATTTAGAGCGACAATAGAGGCTCACATTTACCGTCATTCAAACTAGGGGGCTTATATATGTTGGAAAATCATCATGCCTGTCAGTGCTCATGCGGGGAAACAACATTTTCCGTTCAAGGCGTGCCGCTTCTGCGCGCTTATTGCCACTGCACAATTTGCCAAGAGTTTAACCAAGCTCCGTTTTCCGACATCAGTATTTACAGAGCCAAAGATGTGGTTCTGCCGAGTCCTGAGTCTCTTGAGTACAAGGCGTATCGGCCACCACCAGCAGTTCAGCGTGGAAAGTGCAAAACTTGTGATACTCCCGCTGTGGAAGTGATGCAGATTTTTCCCTTGCCTAAACTGGTCATTGTTCCGACGGAAAATCTTCATAAAGATTGTATCGTTGAGCCGTCGCTGCATATGTTCTACAACAGTCGGGTGTCAGACATTGAAGATGAGTTGCCAAAGTTTAGTGGTTACTTGAAGAGCCAGATAGCATTTGGGCACAAATTAGTGGTGTCGATGCTGCGCGGTCGCGCTGTCTAAAATCAGTTATATCCAGAAGTCCAGCGCCGAGTGATACCGAGCACTTAAATACTGCGGCAGTAATTCCACCTTGCCGCAATTCACCTTGGCTTTCCCGGACAATCGGTGGCACAGCTTACCAATATGAGTAATTGTTGTGTGGTGCATACTGGGCTATAAAATAAGTTCAGTACGCCTCATTGCATACCGCCGTTGGCGGTGCGTGGGGCCTCAGGAGTACCCCATGCGCGGTTTTAGCTTAGCCAATAGTTTACTTTTCTCTGGGTTGTTATCCCTTGCCGCCTGCGGTGGTGGGAGCAGTGGCAATCCGCAGGGCGGTAGTAGCGGCACGCCGAACGGGGGCAATAGCGGTTCACAGGAAGAGTTCTTTCAAACCCGTTTGCAAACCGCGTCTGGCTTTTGTCGCACCTGTCATATTCCCGGCGGGGTGGCAGATACCGCCGACGGCGATGGTTTGATGCTGTCTAGCAATACCGCGGATGACTTCCGACTGCTGCGCGCTTCATGGGAGACCTTGGGCGGTGGCGTAGAGACTAGCCCGCTGTTAATTGAGCCCAGTGACCCTAGCGAACCGCATAGCGGCGGTAAGCCGTGGCCGGCGGGAAGTCAGCCCTATGGGGCGATGCGCATGTTGCTGGCGTGTTGGGATAGTCCAGATAGCTGTAGCTTGAGTGGCGGTGGTAGTGGCCCAGCTCCTAATTTAGAGCCGCTGCTGGGCAGTGCGCGTGGCGGCCATGTTTGGTTTGATTACTGCGCTGCAGACGATAACGGTAATCCTCGTCCTGACAGCGCGCTGTTACCCCCTGACCCACGTTCGCTGGTGCAGCCTGGCATAAGTAACGGCAAAGCGGTGGCCTTTAATGCATTTTGGAAGGATTGCCATATTGATCCTGAGTTAGTGGGCGAAAGGCCTCACCCAGAAACCTGCGGCCAATTGCGCGAGAGTTACGCCAAGGGCGCACCGATTATGGAAGGCAATGGCCAGCTGGGTGCGGCGACGACGTTTGCGGGTCAGCAGCCGCACGGTTTGTCGGCTATTAGTGCCGATCAATACAATATGATGTGGTTGCTTTGGGGCTTGCCGGGTCGCCCCGATAATTTCGATCAGTTAGTTGCCGAGCGCCACGGCTTCGGCCCCGTTTTGAGCGGCCCAGATGCACCTCGCAACCCTTACCCTTTGCAGGGCGAAGATCCCAATTTAAGCAATGGTGGCTCTGGTACCTTGCCGCAGGGTTTAACCCAAACACGTAATAACGATGGCAGCTACAGCGGCTATATTGCGGCCAACTGCCAAGGCTGTCACAGCACGCCGGTGGAAACCGCCGACGGTCTTGATTACCACTACGGTGCAGGTGGTGGCTTGCTGGATGCCAGTACCTCTGCACGTGACTTTGGTGCTTTGGGCGGTGCGGGAACGTTAATTATTGATCGCGCAGGTTTTGGTGGACGGGTTCGCGGTACCAATAATGCGCAGTTTGCCAATGTGCTGGCGCTGCTAGGTAGTTTTGAAAACCCTGACCCGATCTCGTTTGGGCAGATCCTTAATAATGGCTCGACTGCCACTGGTGATACGCCGGCATGGTGGAACGTTGGGCATCGGCCAGTAAAGTTTGTGGATGCGATGTTCTCTGGCGACGCGGTGCGAGTGGATTTTGCACTTTATTATCCGCTGCTTGATAAAAACCCGTTGATCGACGGCGAGGCTCCCGGCATTTTTGATATGGAGCGTGTTGATCAGTGGATGAGTGAAAACGTTCAGTACGGCGACCACTGGATTATGGCGCAGAAGTCACCAGAGTACCCCGGCGAGATTGACGAGCCATTGGCAGAGCAGGGCGCGGTGTTGTTTCACACAAAAAACTTGTGGGCTGGGAACATTAATAATGCGGTGCAACAACCGGCTGAAGGCAATGGCAGTTGTGCGGGGTGCCACGGCGCTTACTCGCCGCGTTACGTAAATGATACAAGTTATTTGGCAAGTCCCGCTTTGGAGGGCATGGCGAGTTACATCACTCCCATCGATATTATTGACACTGATCGCGTTCGTTTAGACACGTTTAACGAAGGCACAAACCAGGGCTTATCTGGCACGTTTGTGGGCTATCCTGAAACCGCCGATACCGCGCAGGATTGCCGTGTTCAGAATATGGAATCGTTGCGTAACGGTCGCCCCAAAGGATATGCCGCGCCGCCGCTCTACGGTGTTTGGGCAACCGCACCCTATTTGCATAATGGTTCTGTGCCAACGGTGGCGGCCGTGTTGGATTCAACTTCACGTCCGGCAATTTGGCGCAGAGTGTCTAAACCCGCCCGGGCCGATCAGCAAGGCCAAGTGGTAATGGGTTTTGATTACAATTTTGCCCGCGCCTACGACCAGCAGAATATGGGCTGGGATTACGACGAGTTAGCGTGCGGTGGTGATAACACCTTGCCCTATTTAGATTGCACGCCGCTTGATCCGCTGGTGGATACCATTTTGCAAATACCGGTAAATTCACTGTTTTCTAATCTTTTATTGAGTTGGAATATTACTAATCCGCCAATACTGAGTAATCAGGACGTAGAGAGCCGAAAGATTTACAACACCGCGATGTTTAGCCAAGGTAATGGCGGGCACGTGTTTAGCGATGTATTAAATGACGCCGAGCGCAAAGCTATTATTGAATACTTGAAAACCCTTTAAGGTTTCTGAAAATGAAGGAGTAGTAAAAAGCCACTTAGCGATTAACTAAGTGGCTTTTTTGAACGCTAGAAAGAGGGCGTTACTTCCCTGAGCAGCGGCAAGGTGCGAGCCCTTTTTAAATTACTTTCTCAAAAGCTCGCCGCCAGTTCTGCACCTTCACGTATTGCGCGTTTGGCATCTAGTTCCGAAGCGATATTTGCGCCACCGATGAGGTGGTAGCGTTGGCTGGCTTTTGCGTCTTGTTCAGATTCCGAATTGTAAAGCTCGCGGAGCGGTTCCTGTCCTGCGCAGATTACAATGTGGTCTACCTCTAATAGGCGCTGTTTGCCGTCTTGGCTGATATGCAGGCCGTGGTCGTCTATACGGTCGTAGCTGCAGCCAGCCAGCATGTTAACGCCTTTATTTTTAAGGGTGGCGCGGTGTACCCAGCCAGAGGTTTTGCCTAGGTCTTTACCCAGTGCGGAGGTCTTGCGCTGAAGCAGAAATATCTCCCGTTGTGAGGGTTCGGGATTGCCAGCTACTAGCCCGCCGCGTTCTGAGCTGTGTTGGTCAATACCCCACTCGGCAGACCAGCTGGCGATGCTTTGTGGGAGTTCGGTGCTGTGATCGTGGGCGAGGTACTCCGCTACGTCAAAGCCGATACCACCGGCGCCGATAAGGGCGACGCGCTTGCCGATGGTGACATTGCCTTTTAATACATCGATGTAGGAAACCACCTTGGGGTGGTCGATACCTGGAATACTCAGCGCGCGTGGGCTCACGCCTGTCGCAATAACGATGTCATCGTAAGCGCCGTTGATGAGTTCAGGTTTCGCTACGCGGTGATTAAGGGTGAGTTTCACTCCGGAGCGCTCAATTTGTGTACCGAAGTAGCGCAGTGTTTCATCGAATTCTTCTTTGCCGGGAATCGTCTTGGCTAAATTGAATTGGCCGCCGATCTTGTCTGCTTGATCAAACAAATGCACGTCGTGGCCGCAGTCTGCTGCCGCGGTGGCGCAGGATAGCCCTGCAGGGCCGGCGCCGATGACGGCAATTTTCTTGGCCTTGGCTGTGGGCTTAAAGACCAGTTCAGTTTCGTGGCAGGCGCGGGGGTTGACCAGGCAACTGGCGCGCTTTAATTGAAAGGTGTGGTCCAAGCAGGCTTGGTTGCAGGCGATACACGTATTTATTTGCTCGCTGCGATTGCTGGCAGCTTTATTTACCCATTCTGCATCGGCCAGCATCGGTCTGGCCATCGATACCATATCGGCTTGGCCGCTAGCCAAAATGTGCTCGGCAATATCCGGCATATTAATACGGTTAGACGCGATAACGGGAATGTTGACCGCCTGCTTTACGGCGGCGGTGGCTTCGCTGAATGCGGCGCGGGGCACCGAGGTGACAATGGTGGGTACACGCGCTTCATGCCAGCCAATACCGGTGTTTATTAAGGTGGCGCCGGCGGCTTCAATCTCTCGGGCGAGGTCTATTATCTCTTCTCTAGTGCAACCGTCGGGCACTAAATCAAGCATTGATAAACGGAAAATAATAATAAAATTAGCGCCAACTTTTTTGCGGGCGGCACTGACGATTTCCACGGCAAAGCGGCGTCGATTTTCGGGGCTGCCACCATAGCGGTCTTTGCGCTTGTTAGTGGCGGGCGCCAAAAATTGATTAATTAAATAGCCTTCGCTGCCCATTATTTCGACGCCGTCATAACCGGCTTTTTGGGCCAGCAGCGCGGTATGGGCAAAGTCGTTCACTGTGCTGGCCACACCGCGGGTACTTAAGGCGCGCGCTTTAAATGGATTGATCGGCGCTTTGCTCGTTGAAGCAGTTTTAGAGAAGGGATGATAGGAATAGCGACCGGCATGAAGAATTTGCAGGCAGATTTTGCCTCCTGCGTCGTGTACCGCTTTGGTGACTTTGCGATGGTTATGAACATCTAGGCGGGAGTTAAAGGTACTGGCGCCGGGGTAAAGCCAGCCACTTCGGTTTGGGCTGTAACCGCCGGTAATCATAAGGCCAACGCCGCCCTTGGCGCGTTCCGCGAAATACGCGGCGAGTTTGGGAAATTGCCAAAAGCGATCTTCTAGACCGGTGTGCATCGAGCCCATAACTACCCGATTTTTTAGGCGGGTAAAACCCAGGTCGAGGGGCGTGAAGAGGTGAGGGTAATGCTGATTTTCTGTACTCATGGCATGGCTCGCAATATCTAGGCGAGGCCAAGATATCCCCTGAAGTTTACAGTGTCAATATTTGAGGTAAGTCACAGTTCATAGCTGCGATACAATGATTGAGATGGCTTCGCCTCGCTGTGTTGGCCGCGTGAATAGGGTTTAATTAACTTGTAAGGGACGGATGTACATGCCGCTTACTTTAATCGTTATTTTAGTGCTGTGGCCTCATAAAACTTCGTTATAAGAAGTTTGGTAACTGCTTTTCCCCCTCGATGGCGCGATATGGTTCATTTCTTTAGTACAGTGAGCCGAGAGTGAATTTACTTCGCATTGAAAGACTGGGCCCAAGTGTTGCCGGTCGTGCGCGATGTTTGATATCTGCTAAGATCTAATCCTATTTGTGAGGATGGCCGCATGTCAGTGACTCAGCACGTTGATATAGAACAATTTATGGAAGGGGTTGTTAGACGGAATCCAGGTGAAGTCGAGTTTCATCAGGCCGTCTACGAAGTTGCGGTTGATATCTTCGATTTTATACGTGATAAGCCTATTTACCACGAGGCACAAATTTTGCGCCGTATCACTGAGCCAGATCGTGTAGTTTCTTTTCGTGTGTGCTGGGAAGACGACGCGGGCAATGTCAGGGTGCAGCGGGGCTATCGAGTACAAAATAATAATTCCATCGGCCCCTACAAGGGCGGTCTGCGCTTCCACAAAAGTGTCAATCAAAATATTTTGAAGTTTCTCGCTTTCGAGCAAACCTTTAAGAATAGTTTAACTGGCTTGCCAATGGGCGGCGGAAAGGGCGGCTCTGATTTTGATCCCAAGGGAAAATCGGATCGCGAAATCATGCGGTTTTGTCAGTCGTTTATGACCGAGCTATATCGTCATGTGGGTGAGGACACGGATATTCCCGCAGGTGACATTGGTGTGGGCGCACGCGAGATCGGCTATATGTTCGGCCAATATAAGCGCATTACCAATCGCTATGTTGGTGTGTTGACGGGTAAGGGCTTGGAGTGGGGCGGTAGTTTGGTTCGCAAAGAATCCACAGGCTACGGTGTGGTGTACTTTTTAGACCATATGTTTAAGCAAGACAAAGATACAATTGATGGCAAAGTTGTTGCGATTTCGGGAGCGGGTAATGTGGCAACACATGCTGCAGAGAAGGCAATTCAACTCGGCGCCAAGGTTATCACCATGTCTGATTCAACTGGCTTTGTTCACGACCCAGATGGATTTAGTCATGAAAAAATTCAATGGATAGTCGATCAAAAACGTCAGGGCCGTGGCAGTTTGGCAGCTTACACTGAGGTGTATTCTGGTGCTCGTTTTTATACGGGAGAACGGCCGTGGTCTGTAGTGTGCGATGTTGCGATGCCCTGCGCTACGCAAAATGAACTGAACCAGGACGAAGCTAAAGTTCTACTGAAAAATGGCGTGAAGGCCGTGGTTGAGGGCGCGAATATGCCCTGTAGCAACGATGCTATTGCGGTGCTGCGTAGTGCGCGAATTTTATTTGGGCCGGCCAAGGCCGCTAACGCGGGTGGCGTGGCTGTATCTGGATTAGAAATGAGCCAAAACAGTACGCGAATTAGTCTAAAAGAAGAGGCGCTGCAGGGAATGCTGCGTGAAATTATGGGGAATATTCATAAGAATTGTTTGGAGTTTGCGGTGCAAGAAGATGGCTATGTTGATTATGCCAAGGGCGCTAATATAGCGGGCTTTAAGAAAGTCGCCAATGCAATGTTAGCGTTTGGAATATTGTGAAAATAAAAAAAGCGCCGCAAGAGATATTTTCTGACGACATTTATTGATGTGCGATATCTCAAAAAAAGGGCCAGTGAGCAATGCGCTCGCTGACCACTTTTAAAAGTGACACTGCGAAAAATACTATCGCGCTGCGGCTAAGGCACCGAGGACGCGTTTATTGGCTTCAGTCAGTGCTGCGCTTGCTTTGACCTTATACTCACCTGGGTTGGCGACAACACTGATTTCTTTAGTGCTTGAAGTGCCGCCACTGACAGCGCCCAACACCGATGAAAACACGTTGGCGGCCTTTTGCATGCCACTGGTCGAGTCTTCGCTTGTACCGTAGCCGCCAGGAATAACGACCGGCGCCTTAATGTGTACGGCACCGTTGGGGTGGCTGAAGGTACTGTTAACGCCCCGCATAAAGTCTATGCCCGAGCCAGGAGTAACGTGAACACCTTGGCCAACGCTGACTTCTGCAGAATACTCCGCGCCTTTAATATTTGAGTAGGAATTGGATTTGTAGTCAGTTTCACTGCCAAAGTAGACGAAATGTACCGTGTAATTAACATTGAGAATAGGTGTGCTCAATTGGTTGGCCACGTCATAGGCTTCGTATGGCGTGCCGCCACCAATAGCTCTGCCCATTAGGGTGCGTCCGCTTGGTGCAAACGTTGCGTCTTCACGGCTGCCGCCGGTGATCATTTTAAAAGACGAGGTGTTTTTTATAGGGCTGGCTTCTTGTTTAATTTTTTGCCATGTGGTGTTGCCGGTTAGCGCGCTTTCGTCGGCAATGGTGTAGCCATTACTTTTTAGGCCAGCGATGAAATCTTGGTAAGCAGCGTCAGTGACGGCTTGCATAGCGTCATCCGGAACACCGGTTAAAGTCGCTTTCATACTGCTGCTAGCATAGCCAGTGTCACTGCTAAACATTCCGCTCTTGGCGGTGGCAGAGGTTTTGTCGAAGGTGATAAAGGTGACGCGGAAGTCGCCTATTAGCACTTTGTTTTGTCCTGCGAAAACTGCTGCATTCGTTAGAGCGATGGGCTCAACGGCTTTTGGGCTGCCGCCGATACCGGCGCAAGCGCTAATTAGCGTGAGAATCACGGCTGAGAAAAGTATTTTTTTCATGGGGGACTCGTAATTTTTTAGGGGTTGTTATTTTAGGAGGCCGGGTTTGCGTGGGTAACCCCTTAATTAGGGGGGTAAAGGTAAGCTTTTGGGTCTGTGAGCGATACAGTGCCCAGTTGGCATTCTGGTGTAAGGGCGAAGTTATAACCCCCCCACCCAATAATTACTGACTTTTCTTTACGAACTCAGACTTTAGCATCATTGGGCCGATACCTTTGATGTTGCAATCAATGTTGTGGTCGCCCTCTACTAGACGGCCAATTTTCACTTTGGTACCGATTTTGGCGGTGTTTGACGTACCCTTAATTTTAAGGTCTTTGATGAGTGTTACATAGTCGCCGTCGGCTAAAATATTGCCGTTAGCATCTTTGATAATAAGTTCGTTTCCCGTCGCCACTTCTTCATTCGGGTTCCACTCAAATCCGCATTCGGGGCAAGATAATAGAGATTGGACTTCGTACACATAGTTCGATTCACATTTTGGGCATGGCGGTAAGTCGCTCATTATTTATCTCCTGAAATTTATAAAAAAACGGTGAAATCACTAAGGCCAAGCGATTTAATTAATGGGATTAGTGTATTTATATCTTCGGTGACGATTGGTGTGTCGTCGTTGTCGGCAAACACAAAGGATTTACTCTGCTTGTCGAAGAGCATCACAAACCACTGTGCTTGATTGCCGGGTTTAATTCTTACCTGTGCCTCTATCCATGCGCTTGCTTTGCCTAGCGCAATTGCATTATCTAGCTTCATATAATGCTCCCTCCTTCAAGGCGTCTTCAATTGCATCATTTAGCGTGGCAAAAGATAGGCTTAATGCTGCTGATGTCTCATCCCGTGCTTTTGCTAACGTTTTCAAGGGTTGGAATTGCCAGCTTGAGAAACGGATAGATATTTTATTTTTTTCACAGTGCGCAATTAGTTTATTTATGGCAGAGAGTCCGCCAGCGTCTAGGTAAGCGCTGTATTGTAAGTGAATGATAAGGCCATTGATCCCTGGTGTTTGCGCAGAAAGTTCTCCGACGATGCGATCTGCGGCAGCGAAAAATAAGGGGCCGCGAATTTTTACAATCTTAATGTTATTTGGTGGCGTTGTGTGCACAAAGTTAGAGTTGTTGGTAATGTCGACTACATCGGTAAGGGCTGCAATTTCTTTCATAAATAACAGTGACGCCAATACGATACCGGCGGTAATGGCGATGACCATATCGAAGAAAACAGTCAGCGATAGGCAGGTCAAAAATACCAGTATATCGCTGGTGGGGGAGGTGCGTACTAGTTTTACGGATTTTGGCGCTTCGCTCATATTCC
Source organism: Zhongshania sp. (assembly GCA_018066965.1). GTDB lineage: Bacteria > Pseudomonadota > Gammaproteobacteria > Pseudomonadales > Spongiibacteraceae > Spongiibacter. The sequence goes on from JAGPVP010000118.1 coordinate 27,120, forward strand.
AAGCAACAACCATCAGCAGCGCCGCCATGGCGGGCATGGGGATATATGTTAAGACTCGAGCGAGGAGTAATATGCTGAGTAATATAACAACAGAGTGAATAATAGCCGCAATAGGCGATATCGCGCCGGCTTTGAAATTAGTCGCCGAGCGCGCGATAGCTGCGGTTGCTGTTATGCCACCAAAGAAAGGTGCAATTAGATTGCCTAAACCTTGCGCTAGTAATTCGCTGTTGGCGCTGTGGCGTTTGCCCGACATGCCGTCGAGTACAACTGCGCATAACAATGATTCGATGGCGCCAAGCATGGCGATGGCAAAGGCGGCGGGAAGTAGCGCTGAAATTAAGTTCAGGGACAGCCCTAGTGGCTGTCCATTGGCGCCGGGCCTGTTCCAAGGCCAATCAAATGTGGGTAGGTAAGGGGGAATGCCAGGTGCTTGTTCACCGTTGGGTAGCAAGTAATGAAAGCGGGAGCCAATGGTGTCCACGTCGATGCCTTGCCAGCTCAATACGATACCTATCAAGCAGGCTAATGCCAGTGCGGGCAAGTGCGCTGGAATGCGGCTGCCAAGTCGCGGCCACACAATCATAACCGCAAGTGTGAACAGGGCTACTGCGAAACTACCTAAATCGATTTCTTGGAAATGGCTGCTGATGGTGATGAGTTTATCGACGAAATGCTCGGGCATGTCGTTGATTGTCATGCCGGTAAAATCGGAGATCTGTAACACGGCGATCACAATGGCAATACCGCCTGTAAACCCCAATGTAACTGATTCGGGGATGTACTCAATAAAGCGGCCGAGTCGCGCGTAGGCCATAGCGACCAAGATGCCGCCAGCCATAATTGAGGCCAACAACAAACCTGCTAAGCCATATTTTGTTGCGATTGGATGCAAGATAACAACGAATGCAGCCGTTGGGCCAGAAATACTGAAACGACTCCCCCCAGTCAACGCAATGATGGCACCAGCAATCAGTGCGGTATACAGGCCGTATTGCGGCGCGACACCGCTGGCAATGGCCAGTGCCATGGCTAATGGAATGGCAATGACGCCGACGGTGATTCCGGCAATCAGATCTTTGATTAAGTCTGCGCGAGCGTATCCATCGGCAAATGCCTCACGGAGTGCATGCCCTGCTCGCAATGACAAAAGATGTGCTCTATGAGACAAGCCAGATTTTCCTTTTCAGGGTGAGTATAGCGTTGTAGCGCGGTTACTTATGCTAAACGGGAGCATTGTTAAATATGATAATAGTATTATAATGATATTATCATTTAACCTTATTGAAAGTCACATTCATATTCACTTCAGTAAAAGGATATCTCTTCATGTCTCACCTCCGGTTACAGCAGGCACTTCAGCGCTATGGCATTCATGATCCTGAGGCGATTCTATACAATCCGAACTACGAAACCTTATTCCAAGAAGAGATGCGTACAGAACTTGAGGGTTATGAGGCTGCGCGTTTAACGAGTAATGGTGCCGTCGCGGTGGACACAGGTATATTCACCGGCCGCTCACCTAAGGATAAGTATTTCGTTAAAGACGATACGACACGCGACACCTTATGGTGGTCAGATCAGGGTAAAAACGACAATAAGCCAATTACGCAAGAGACTTGGCAGTCGCTAAAAGCCGTAGTTGGCGAGCAGCTTAGCGGTAAGCGCTTGTTTGTTGATGATCTATTTTGTGGCGCGAATCCCGCGAGCCGTTTAAAAGTCCGCTTTGTAACAGAAGTCGCTTGGCAGTCTCACTTTGTAAAAAATATGTTTATTTTTCCCTCGGCGGCTGAGCTTGAAAATTTTGAACCGGATTTCGTCGTACTGAACGGGGCTAAGACGGTTAACCCGAATTGGCAGGAGCAGGGTCTGAATTCGGAGAATTTCGTTGCTTTTAATATGACCGAGGGGGTACAGCTTATTGGCGGTACTTGGTATGGCGGCGAAATGAAAAAGGGGCTTTTTTCAGTTATGAATTACCTGCTGCCCCAGAAAGGGATTGCCTCCATGCATTGCTCCGCCAATGTTGGCCCGGACGGCGATACTGCGATATTTTTCGGACTGTCAGGGACAGGCAAAACCACCTTATCAACTGACCCCAAGCGCGCATTAATTGGTGATGATGAGCATGGTTGGGACGATAACGGCGTATTTAATTTTGAGGGTGGCTGCTACGCCAAAACCATCAACCTTAGTCAAGAGCAAGAGCCCGAAATATATGCGGCGATCAAGCGCGATGCATTATTGGAAAATGTGGTTGTTGATGACGCCGGTAATGTCGATTATTCCGATTCGTCTAAAACTGAAAATACCCGGGTGTCATACCCGATCTATCACATTGAAAATATCGTCAAGCCGGTTTCTGTGGGCGGCCATGCAAATAAAGTTATCTTCTTAACCGCTGATGCGTTTGGTGTGTTGCCGCCGGTAGCGCGCTTGACTAAAGCGCAGGCTCGCTACTATTTCTTGTCGGGTTACACCTCTAAGTTGGCGGGTACCGAACGGGGAATTACTGAACCCACGCCAACCTTTTCGGCGTGTTTTGGTGCTGCGTTTTTAAGTTTGCATCCCACCCAGTATGCAGAGGTGCTCAATAATCGCATGAAACAGTCTAACGCTCAGGCTTATCTCGTAAATACGGGTTGGAACGGCAGCGGTGAGCGAATCTCTATTAAGGCGACTCGCCGCATCATTGACGCCATTCTGAATGGTTCAATTGAAGACGCAGAATTTAATACCTTACCTATTTTTGGGCTGCAAATTCCGGAGGCTCTTGAAGGGGTAGATTGCGGTATTATCGACCCGAGGAATACCTACGGTGATGTTAGCGAATGGACCGACAAAGCCTCTGCGCTGGCGGCAAAGTTTGTAGCTAATTTTAGCCAATTTACCGATACCGAGAACGGTCTTGCCTTGGTGGCTGCTGGCCCTAAGCTAGACTAGCGAGAGGTGATAGCCAATTTGAAGTGGGTGTTTAGTAACAGCGATATCTTGCCCGTTTCAAGTTGGTTAGCTAGCTTTGTGGCATTGCTGGGGTTGGTATTTAACGTTAATGCCGGTGCTGATAACAGTTGTATATCACTAGCTAGCGGGCTGAACTATTAAGTTGTATGCCGGCACTACCGTTTAGGTTTGGGGCCTCTTGGGGCTGCTGGGCTGGTACTATAACTGATGCCATGATCGGCTAAATAACCGCGAATGAGTTGGCGCACTACCTGTGATGGGGTGAGATCTTGAGTAGCGCACAGTTCCTCAAAAGCAGTTTTCTTTGCCGGATCAATCAATACCGTCAATCGAGCAGTTTTTGATTCCAAAATGTTCACCATTATCATTTAATTATAACGTAATGATAATACTAAGGTATTGTGCTGCAATGATCCATAAATTTACCTGACTTTGAAGAGGTGTATTTATGTCACTGGATTGATTCAAGGCTCGGTCACGTGGCAAGCGCTATACGCTTTGCATCAAAATTTTTTGTGAGGGGCTACGTCCGCTTGCGGTGAGTTGTTTAGTTTGGAAGCCGCGTGTGAATGTATTTCGTGTGTCATTACAGCAGAGCACTGCGCAACTCGCTAATTTCTTGTTTCGCTTCGGATAGAAAAGCCAAACCTTGTTCGGGCCCCATTTCGTGTAGATGTAATTTTTTGAATGCGGGTAGTCGCGACAGTTGTGGCAATTTGCGGTGGCTGCGCTCGTCAAGATAGGTGTGGTAGCGGGCTATCAGTATTAAATCTGCTAGATCCGCTGTGGGGCTTTTATCTCGCAGCCAGTTTTCTCGATTTAAACCAACAAGAATCAGTTCTTCGTCAAAGTGCCAGTTGTGCAAAATCAGGCCGCTGATTTTGCCGGTAAACTCGCTAAGTAATTCTTTTATTGCGCTTGGCTCAGAGGTCAGGCTTGGAAAGCCCTTTAAATTGGCGAGTAAAGGTAGCGCACCTATATCTTGAATTAGCCCCGCGAGCAGTGCGCGGTCGGGGTCGAAGCCACAGTGCCTGGCCATAACATGGGCGAGGGAGGCGGTGTACACACTGCGTCGCCAAATATCACGCATGCTTGATTTAACGGCGGTGTCTTGGATTAAAAACAGTGCTTTCAGGGCGTAGCTTGCGGTTAGGTCGCGCGCCGCATTGAGGCCCAGTCGGCGAATGGCCGCGGTAAGGTTGCGTGCGGGGTTGCCGCGGCTGTAGTGCACGCTGTGACTGATTTTTAGTAAGTAGGCGCTAAGGCCAGGGTCTTGCTGAATAAGCTTGGCGAGGTCGTTAATATCTAATTCGGGTTGCGTGATTGCCACGCGCACGTCAATCGCGATGTCCGGAAGGCTTGGCAGCTCCAGTGTGCCGGCGCGCAGGGAGTCCGTCACGAGCTTTAAAAGCTGTGCCTTCGGCGTGCTGGCTGCGTGTGTGATGCTAGTACTCCTTCAATATGATATTGCCGTGTTCAGTCAGTCCTACGGCGGTCCATTGCGAGGCGTTTTCTCGAAGGCATAGTGGGTGGTACGGCATTCCGGCTATGTCGAGAGGTAATAACGAAGCAAGGGGTCGCCGTAGGGCTGACCCTTCGGGCGCCGAGCAGGCTGCCCCCTGCGGCGTTGCACTGACTTGACATAGGCCCCTATGCCTGCGCCAGTGCGCCTTGCAGGGAGCAGCCTGCTCGGCGCTGAATGTGGCAATATCATATTGAAGGAGTACTAGGGACATGCTGCTGCTATTGAGTATGGGCGACTGAATACTGTCGTGTTTCAGCGCTTATTACACAATAGGGAATTGCCGTAGCAAAGCATGGCCGATACAGGTGTACCGGCCGTCGAGGCTACGTTAGACGCTTACTTGCTCAGCGCGTCTTGATGAGATAGGAATTCGTCGTAATTTCCTTGGAAATCATTGAGTTGCTGATCTTTAATCTCAACAATTCGGGTCGCTAACGACGACACAAATTCGCGGTCGTGGCTGGCGAAGATCAACGTGCCTTCGTAGTGCTCTAGGGCTAAGTTGAGCGCTTCGATGGCTTCCATGTCCAAGTGGTTGGTCGGCTCATCCATGATCAAAACGTTGGTGTCTTGCATCATTAATTTGCCGAACAATAGGCGGTTTTTCTCGCCGCCGGAACACACTTTGGCTCGCTTGTTAAAGTCGTCTGAGGAGAACAGCAGGCGGCCCAGGGTGGCGCGAACGATTTGGTCGTCGTGCTCCGGTTTGCGCCAGCGGCTCATCCAGTCGAATAGATTTAGGTCGTTGTCGAAGTCGTCGCTGCTGTCCTGTGGGCAGTAGCCGAGGGTGGCATTTTCCGCCCACTTCACTACGCCTTCATTGGCACTTAACTCGTTCATTAAACAGCGCAAAAAGGTGGTTTTACCCGCGCCGTTTTCGCCAAGTACGGCTAAACGGGTGCCCGCTTCTAAAATGAGGCTGCCATTTTTAAACAAGACTTCGTCAAAACCGTGGCCGATGTTTTCTAAAGTCAGGGCTTGGCGGTGAAGTTTTTTGTCTTGTTTAAAGCGGATATAGGGTGACTGGCGGCTGGAGGCTTTAATTTCATCGAGCTGAATTTTGTCAATTTTCTTGGCCCGCGACGTTGCCTGCTTCGCTTTCGAGGCGTTGGCGGAGAAGCGGCTCACGAAGGCTTGCAAATCTGCAATTTGGGCAGACTTCTTTGCGTTTTGCGACTGCATGCGCTCGCGTGCGGCGGTGGCGGCAGTCATGAAGTCATCGTAGTTGCCGGGGTACACACGCAGCTCGCCGTAGTCGATGTCGGCCATGTGAGTACACACTTCGTTCAAGAAGTGACGGTCATGCGAAATAATAACCATGGTGCTTTTGCGGTCGTTGAGCACGCCTTCCAGCCAGCGGATGGTGTTGATATCCAAGTTGTTGGTTGGCTCGTCGAGCAGCAAAATATCTGGATCAGAAAACAGTGCTTGGGCGAGCAGTACGCGTAGTTTCCAGCCTGGCGCCACTTCACTCATCGGCCCAAAGTGCAGGTCTAGCTCTATGCCTGCGCCGAGTAAGATTTCGCCGGCGCGGCTTTCGGCGCTATAGCCGTCCAATTCCATAAACTGGGTTTCAAGATCGGCCACCTTCATGCCGTCTTCTTCAGACATTTCGGGCAGCGAGTAAATACGATCGCGCTCTTGCTTAATTTCCCACAGCTCGGTGTGACCCATAATGACGGTGTCGATAACCGAGTATTGCTCGAAGGCGAACTGGTCTTGGTGCAGCTTGCCAATACGCTCATTGGGGTCGAGAGACACATTACCGGAGCTGGGCTTTAAGCTGCCGTCCAGAATCTTCATGAAGGTGGATTTGCCGCAGCCGTTTGCGCCGATAAGGCCGTAGCGATTGCCACCACCAAACTTAACGGAGATGTTTTCAAAAAGCGGCTTGGCACCAAACTGCATGGTGATATTTGCGGCGGAAATCAATGTTGTATACCCAATGAGTGATGAAGTGGAAATTGTTAAAAGAGGACAATGTGCGGGGCGCGAATTATACGGGTTTATATACCGTGGGTCGAGGTGTTGCAGGTTTTTGGCGGGATATTCGACGAAAACGAGTTCAATTCCGAGGAAGTACGGTGATTTAGCGGCAACAGACCTTCGGCTTTTGTCCGAAAGTCAGCCTTTGCCGACTTGCCCATGGTATCTCGCCAAGCAATGTCGTTGATTAACAGTGAAGTCGTCGCGTGCCGCTATTTTAATTTTGACTGGTCGGCGTAGCTTAGGGACATCTAATAAAACCATAATAAGCGAGGTAACTATGAATACGGTAACACGAGAGCCCGTTCCATTCTGGGCGCGGTTCTTTCTAGCTTTTGCAGATATCACCATCTTTAATGCTCCTGGGCGTCCGTTTATTAAAGTGGCGTGGGCGGTAGACCTTCATAAAATTGTCACCCTTTTTATTATTTACGCGATGATGAGTTACTACGGTAATTTCAGTGCTGGCGCGTGGGTGTTCTTAGCTTTACACGGTATCTACGGCTACTGCTGGTTGATTAAGGATTTGGGGTTTAGGGATCATCAGCTTGAGAATAAATTAAGCTTTCTAGGTTTTATCAATTTATATGTGTTGCTGATTGCGTGGTACTGGTTAATACCGTGGCTGTTTATAGCGCGGGCGATAGAGCCTAGCGGCTTGATGCTATTTATTGCCATTGCCATTCATACCTTGGGTGTCGTGACGATGGTTGCGGGCGATGGCCAGCGGCACTGGATTCTTAAATACCGGACTGAACCCGGTTTGATTAAAGAGGGAATGTATCGCTACACCCGCAACCCGAATTATTTGGGAGAGTTAATGCTTTACGCAGCGTATGCTCTGTTGGCGAGCCACTGGATTGCGTGGGTCATTTATTCATATATGGCGATTTACTTTTTGGCGAGAATGAAGGGCAAAGACAACGCGATTTCCCGTCACCCCGGCTGGCAGGAATATAAATCGCAATCGGGCTTGGTCATTCCCTGGGCGCTTTTAAACGGGCGGGCTTTGCTGGATAGAATTAATAAGAATAGTAAGAAAATCGCAGGGACCCATATTCATGAAAAGTAGCCGTGTTTGGCGGGGATTTTTCCAGTTCTCCGCAATTTTTAATTTTTCTGCCGCGTTTATGATGCTATTTGTACCAGAGTTTTTCTTTAATATTTTGATGATGAGCGACGCGCTTACTGCTGAGGCCATTCCTTGGCTTCATCAGTTTGGCGGATTGGTGATGGTGTTTGGTATAGGCTATTGGCTTATATCTACTAACCCGATGTTGCATAAAGATATTGTCTGGATGGGCTGCGTTGGAAAGATCGTGGTCTTTACCATCGCGTGGATCGATATTGCTCTTTTTGCTGCGCCAATGGGTTTTGGTATTTTGGTGATAGCGGATTTAATTTTTGCGATGTTCTTTGCAGCGTTCTTTGTAAAAAGAGGGGAAGCTAGGAAATAATTTTTCTATTAGTTTAGCCGTCTATTATATAATGATCCGACTTGTGAGATTCTATATCTGTTTGGGCCTCTAATCCAAACAGATATAGAATCTCACAAGCCCGATCAGTTTATCGCCGTGTTACAGCCAAGGATTGTTCATATATCCCAACTTGTGGAATTTCTCTATTAACTCGCGATGACCGAATGCGCCCGCCGCAGATTGGAAGCCAACCGCTTTAAGTTCACCGTTGAGGAGGCGCTCTGAAGCCTCTGTACATATTTCGCCGGTGAAGGTATAGGGTGCATTGAGTGACAGCGGGAATACGGTAGTGACCTGTCGGCCCTGACCAATACAGGTGATGACGGTGCGGTGAATGTCTGGGCTGTCTTTGGGTGGTTCTGCTGGCGTCATTTCATCGCCGAACTGGTTAGTCAGCTCTTCTTTTTGAGCTTGATTCATTCCCACTGATTCTTTGTTAAAGCGATGAATTAAGCCGACTACGCCTTCGATAATTTCGTCGCCAAAGGCGGTTAGAACTTTACAGTTTCTTACGCGTTCATCGTGCTCATACCAGACTGGTTCACAGCCGCCGCTCCAAGGTAGGGCCAGCGCGGGTTGCGACATATGAGGAACCGTAATGGTGAAGTGGCGGTCGCCCTGCCATTCAATCATTTCGTTGTTTTTGAGTAGATACTGGGGATTGTTCACCATGCGTAGAAAAGACTTTGTCGACGCTTGCGAGGGCAGTGCATCGTTAATTTGGTAGGTGAGATCCAGGCTGTCTACCCCCTCTGTTTCAAGCGTCACTTCTGCGGCTAGTGCGCCGGCGCACCACATGTAGCTGTTTGCTGGACTAAGTAATAGATTTTTTTCTGCGAAGGCTTTGCCGTATTGATCGCGTACCGCGATAACAAAGTCTTGCTCGCCGGTGGTGTCTAGGTAGTGGCAATTTGCTTCGAGGCAGGTTTCAACAACCGGCCACGCTAATTGCATAAAAGGGCCGGCGACATTGATGACGACTTCGACTTTGTCGAACCACGGTAGCAGCTCCTCGCGGGAGTTGGCGGCTTGAACAATTGTCGCCGGTGCTTTGCGGCCCAGGCGCTCTTCAACGATGGCGAGTGAGGCCTCTAATTTGTCTTGGTTTCTACCAGCAAAATAGAAGGGCATGTCGCGTTGCGCCAGGCATTCGGCCACTAGTTTTCCGGTATAGCCGCTGGCACCGTATATGAGTATGCGTGGTGAGTTAGACATAAAATTACTCCGTTATTGTCATTATCAAAAATTATTATCAACCAGCGTGCAAAGAAAACTGGTGGTGATTTAAGGTATAGAAAGTGGCTAAATCTAAGAATGCGAATTACGGACAGGTTCTTGCGAAATTCGGACAGCGGTGCTAATTTAAAAATAAAAAGGTCGATATGAAGCCAAAGTATCATTCAGCAAAAACCATACTTTCTCCTCTGACACGTTTGCGAGAAGAGGGCATTTCCGTTGGCCAGGCCTTGACTGGAACAGGCCTTTCACTGTCGATATTAAGTAAGCCAGAGCAGCACGTTAACCTCAGCCAAGAGCTTATGTTTTTGCGTAATTTGCGCAAGGCGACAGGCAATCCGGCAATTGGTCTGAAGGTTGGCTCGTGCTATCCACTTAGTCTGTTTGGTATCTATGGCTATGCCTTGATGAGCGCGGCAACAGTGCGGGATGCCCTCAAACTAGCTTACGAGTTTGTCGAGCTGAGTTTTGCATTTTATGAACACAAAATGTCATTTCGCGGTGATCATATTGTGATGAGTATGAGCGCTGACGATTACAATGACGATGATGTCGCGATGCTGAATGAGCGCGAAATGATTGCCACGCTGATGATTTTGCGCGGTCTAATGGGAGAGGAATTTCGCTTGCATTCGGCAACGCTACGCAATGCGCCGCAGGCGTCTGCTGCCGAGTACGATAAATATTTTAATTGCCCCGTCACGTTTAACGCCGATGAAAATGCCTTAGTTTTTTCCGCTGATTTACTGCAGATTCCAATTCTGCAAAGCGATAGTGATACAGCGAGCTTGTGCATTGAGCGCTGTGAACGGTTAAAGGCAAGGTTGACAGAAGAGTATGATATTGAAGATGAGGTGCGGGAGTTAATACTGCTGCGACCGGGCTATTTTCCGACTATTGAAGAGTTAGCTGCCAAGCTAAATATGTCTGGCCGGACCTTGCGACGCAAGCTCACAGCGCAGGGAATTGGCTATCAAAAGATAATTGATGATTTACGTTTTCAACTGTCCCGGGAGTATTTGTCTACTACTAACATTAGTGTTGAGCAGATGTCGCTACTGTTGGGCTATAGTGATCCCGCGCATTTTTCTCACGCCTTTCGCCGCTGGGCTGGGGTGGCGCCATCAGCGTTCCGCTCGTCATTTGTCTCGGCCTCGCGATGACGGAGATCGCTGGGGTTTACGCCCGTCCAGCGCTTGTAGGCGTGACAAAAGCTGGATGAGTCTGAATAGCCAAGTCTTACTGCAATTTCCTCTATTGTAAATGTTGTGCTTTGCAGGTATTCGATCGCGAGATTTCTGCGCACATCTTCAAGGATATCTTTATAGCTCGTGCCTTCTGCGCTGAGTTTCCTCTGTACCGTACGCGCAGTCATATTTATGCGATCTGCAATCGTCTCCAGGGTAAAAATTTCCCGCGGTGAAGACAGGATGTGGTTGCGTACAACATCTGAGAATGTGCTGTTTCGCGCCAGCTGTAAGCAAATTTTGGCGCATTGATTGCTATAGATTCTCGCGGTTTCGGGCTCAGACTGCGCGAGTGGGTGATACAGTAGTTTACTGTCGAATGCGTAGTAATTTTCAGACGAATTAAAATGAATGGGGCATTTAAAATAGTCACTGTAGACGTGGGCATAAGTGGGCTTTGCTTGCTTTAAATGTACCTCAAAAACTGGGAGGTCTTGGCCCAGTGCTTCTTTAAAAATAGTGTGGGATGCAACCAGACCGCGATCGACCATATATTGGTAACTGCCACCTAGATCTCGCAATTTCTCTAGACTAACGTAGGCTTTATCTCCTCTAACTGTTGTATTCCACTGCATGTAGGTCCACGTCATTAGTATATTTTTATACAGCACCGCCATGCCAGATAGCAGGTTCTCGCTAGTCATTACCGCAAGGCCTAGTAGGCCGTAGGCAGACAAATGGTAGCGCCCACCTACCATTAAACCGAGTTCGGGGATGTTGATGCTTTCGATGACGGCGGTCGTAAAGTTTAGCTCTTGATGGGGTGTCAATTCGTATGTTGGATCTTCAAGTGCCTGAGGTGGAATACCCGACGCGTCAAGCATGGGGGCAGGATCTAACTTGTATTCCTTTAGTAAGGAGATCAAGGGGTTAAGCCCGTAGCTCAGATGTCGGGAGGGCGGGGTGCTTAATGACGACCTTAGCTCCATGACTGGAATCTCTTATTTTGATTATGAAGGCTGTCGTAAATTAACAACCATAATGTCCTCTGTAAACATCTAACTTCTCATTTTGCGCGGATAGTATGGTCACCTAATTATCGATTTCTCGAAAAACCATAAGAATAGAGGTGAAAAAATGACTAGTCAGTCTGCCCAAGAGCTAACACATCCAGAAAGTAGTGATCACAGAAATTTAGCTGCTCCCATTTATACTTGGGAAAGCACGCCAAAAGGCGCCTTGACTATGTCAGGTGCCGAGGCTGAGCTGCCTGAGCACATTGCTGAATTTCAGAAAACGCTGCGAAATTTTGCGCTGAATGTGATGCGTCCGATAGGCATAAAGCTAGATCGTATGACGCCGGAGCAAGTTATTGCGAAAGAGTCATTGTTTTGGGAATTTCGCAAAAAATATTTGGAGCTTGGTGTTACGGTTGAAGCACTAGGTGAAATGGAGCCGCAGGAAGCGGCCTTGCTGTTCTCTATTTTATTTGAAGAATTGGGCTATGGCGATGCAGGCCTGGCGATATCGGTCGGTGCGGGAATATTGCCTCAATGGTTGTGCGCGAAGTTTGGCCGCCAAGATTTACTTGATGAGTTTCCTGATGCGGTATTGGGTTGCTGGGGTATTACCGAGCCAGATCATGGCACGGATATGCTCGACCCGAGTCGTCAAATTGTTTATCCCGGTAGCTCCTACGGTCGCCCCAACTTAGTGGCCGATTTAACTGGTGACGACATTGTATTAAATGGTCAAAAGTCTGCGTGGGTTTCTAACGGGATTATTGCCGATGTGTGTATTTTGTATTGCGCGGCAGATTCGGGAAATGGGCCGTCAGCCACTGAAGGCTGCGCGCTGGTTTTTCCAATGGATTTACCCGGTATTAGCCGTGGCAAGCCATTAGATAAAATGGGGCAGCGGGCATTAAATCAGGGCGAAATATTTTTTGATAATGTGCGTATTCCACGCAAGTATTTGCTGGCCGGGCCAGAGGACTATCAGCGTGCCGTGTACTGTATTCACGCTGAAGCCAACGCCTTGATGGGGGCAACATTCACTGGTCTCGCGCAAGCGGCGGCTGATTTAGCGCTCGACTACGCCCACGAAAGAAAGGCGGGTGGCGTTCCGATTATTCAGCATCAATCTGTGCGCAGTCGTTTGTTTCATATGTTTAGAAAAGTAGAAATTTCACGTTCGGTTACCCGCCGTGGTTTGAATTTTAATAACGACCCTAAATTGGGCACGCCGTCGCTTTGCGCCGCGATGTTCTCTAAGACAACCGGCACTCAACACGCCTTTGAGGTCACTAGTGATGCCTTGCAAATCTTTGGTGGCAACGGCCTGAGCAAAGAGTATCCGCTAGAGAAAATGCTGCGCGACGCGCGTGCGTCTCTTATTGAAGATGGCTGTAATGAAGTCTTGGCCATCAAGGGCGGCAGCTACCTTATCGATAGTGAAAAACTTTCATAAGGAAGTAATACAGTGAAACAGAATGCTTATGTTGCCGGCGTCGGAATGACGCCGTTTGGCAACGCTATGGATAAAACCCTTAATGATTTGGCCTGTGCATCTATCAAGGATGCCCTGCAGGACGCCGGTATCCCCAAAGAGGAGTTGAACGCGGCCTATATGGGTAACGCTGCAGGTGGCGTTATTACCGGCCAGGTTTGTGTGCCCGGGCAGGTCGCCCTGCGCAGTATGGGGATTGGCAAAATACCGGTTATCAACATTGAAAATGCCTGTGCAACGTCTGCGACCGCTTTTCAGCAGGCTTGTACTATGGTGACTCTCGGGGTCTATGACGTGGTGTTGGTTTGCGGTTATGAAAAGCTTTATCACGAAGATAAAAACAAAACTTTTTCGGTTTTTACCGGCGCGATTGATGTCACCCAAACCGAGGCAATTACGCAGCGATTGCGAGCTCGTAATGACGCCATAGGCCAAGCGCTGGATATGAGTGGCGCGGGCAGTAGCCGTTCTATTTTTATTGATATCTACGCGACCTGGGCGCGTGAGCATATGCATCAGTACGGCACGACCCGCGAGCAGTTGGCGGCGGTGTCGGCTAAAAACTCCGTGCACGGCAGCCTGAATCCAAAATCACAGTTTCAAAATGTTATCTCGATAGCGGATGTCCTCGCTGCTCGCGAAGTAGTTGCGCCACTCACCTTGCCGATGTGTGCACCGATTGGTGATGGTGCGGCAGCGGTGATTGTTGTGAGCGAAAGTTATGCCAGGAAAATAGGCAAGGGACGCTGCATTAGGGTAAATGCGTCTAGTCTGCACAGCGGTTGGGATGCCGGTGAAAATGAACTGCCAATGGTGTCGGGTGCAGTTGCACAGCTTTATGAACAGGCAGGTTTGGGCGCTGAAGATCTTAACTGCGTGGAGCTTCACGATGCATCGGCGATTTCAGAAATAAAATATTACGAATACCTGGGTTTGTGCGCGAATGGGGCGGGCGGCGAATTTGTCGCTAGCGGAGCGTCATCCCTGGGTGGGCGCGTGCCGGTTAATACTTCCGGCGGATTGATGCGCAAGGGGCATCCTATCGGTGCCACTGGCGCGGCGCAAATTGTAGAGCTGGTTATGCAGCTTCGCGGCGAGGCCGGTGCGCGTCAGGTTGGTGGTGCCAGGGTTGCGCTTGCCGAGAATGGCGGCGGTTATATCGGTGCAGATGCGGCTGCCTTGGTACTTAGCATCTTGTCAAAAGAATAATAAGGGAAGGGATATGAAAGATCTCAGAATATTTTCGAATTTAATTGAAGATAAAAAAAATTCTAATCCAAACCTTGATGTGCTGACTTTCGTCAATGTGCTTCCCTGCGGCGATCTTGAGCATGAAACGAGAACGTATCGGGAGTTGTGGGAGCAGGGGCAGCGCGTTTTTGCCGGTTTGAAGAATGAAAACATGGCGCCGGGTGAAAGTTTTGCCATTGTTATGCAGAACCATCCGGAATTTGTAGATTGTATGGTGGGGAGCTCGCTCGCCGCGACCGTATTTGTTCCCATTGATCCGCGTACCAGCGGCGAGCGTCTGGAATACATGTTGAGTTGGGCTGATTGCCAGGGCGTTGTTTGCGCTGATTACTGCCTGAACAATGTATTGGCTGCCTGTAAAAAGTTACCGCAGATACGCTGGATCTGGGTTATGCACAGCGGCGAGTTAATGAAAATGCCTGGCAATGACCCGCGGTTGAAGAAATGGAGTGATATAGCGCACGCGCCGATAAAAGAATCTGAGGGGCGTGTGCAGAGTGCAGATGAAACGATGCAAATGCTCTATACATCCGGTACCACCGGTGACCCAAAGGCTATTCGTGCACCCTACACTCGGTATGACACGGTGGCGTCAATAGGGCCAATGATAGGGCTCCGGGAAAATGACAGGCCTTATACAGGTTTGTCTTTTACCCATGCCAACGCCCAGTTAATTAGTTTGGGAAATATTTTAAAAATGGGTTTGCGTGGCGTTATCAGCCGCAAATTCACCAAGTCTAGATTGTGGGATATTTGCCGAGCTTATAGTTGCACCACATTTAACTTGCTTGGCGGTATGACAACCGCAATTTACAGCGAACCAGTGCGCCCAAATGACGCCAATAATCCGGTGCGATTTATATTAAGCGCGGGCATGCCTGGTGCAATCTGGGAGGACTTCAGTAAGCGCTTTGATGTGGACCTCTTTGAGTTTTACGGGGCTGCGGAGGGCGGCATGATGTTCAATCCGCCTGGGGTGGGACCTATCGGGAGCATTGGCAAGCCGCCGGCAAGTTTAACTGCCCGGATCATTGATGAGCAGGGCAATCCATGCGCACCGGGCGAGCGTGGTGAAATTGTTTTTGAAGCGGTGTCGGGCGAGCCCTTGGCTGTTGAATATTACAAAAACCCGGAGGCATCAAGAAAGAAGACGTCCGACGGCGTGCTGTATATGGGTGATATTGGCCATCAAGATGAAGATGGTTGGTACTACTTCGACAGTCGTAAAGGGGATGAAATTCGCCGCAACGGCGAGTTCGTCGATATCGCAAAAATAGAAAAAACCATTGCCGAATTTGATGATGTTGAAGATGTTTTTGTCTACGGCATTCCCTCATTAAATGGTGCTCCTGGTGAGAAGGATGTGATTGCGGCAGTGGTGCCGGTAGAGGCTAGGTTGTTCGACCCGGACGTGCTGGTAAAACATTGTCGAGAGGTGTTGGGGCGTAACG
This sequence comes from Zhongshania sp., assembly GCA_018066965.1. GTDB lineage: Bacteria > Pseudomonadota > Gammaproteobacteria > Pseudomonadales > Spongiibacteraceae > Spongiibacter. Next base: position 42,706 of record JAGPVP010000118.1, read on the forward strand.
ATTTGCCGAGTTATATACAGGTCATGTCGGAGATTCCCAAAACCGCTTCTGAAAAACCACAGTCACGTTTTTGTTACGAGTTTTTTATGGAGCAAAAAAACCATGTCTATGACGTGGCTTCGTAATTACAAAAATAAAATAATAAATATTTTGTGTCGTAAATTAACAGTGAAAGGGTCGGTAATGAGCATTACCGAAAAGCAGGTTTAAAATTAGCATATGGTCATGATTTGATAAAAATATTTTGTACGTAGTTGAAATAAGAAGTGCATTGAATAAGTAACGAGGTCGTAACGCTAAATTTACAAACTTCTACATCGCGAAAGCAGGAAGTTTGTAGATGGATGAGATTCGGTTTTACTGCACAAAGAGATCAAAACGAGATATAGATTTGCGGTTATTGAGCTGGGGACGCTTGTCGTTGCAGTTAAAAAGTAAAACCTCCCCATTTGGGCAGGTCTTTTCTAAATGATCGCGAAGTAGGATTGATCCAACTGGTTTTCAGACAATAACAGCGCAAAGTACTAAGTATGTGTATTAGAAGTCTGTTGGATGATATGCGTGGCTAGGTGAGATGTAGCCGAACAGCGACACGATAATTGTGTGTAAAGAGCGTTTCATAGTGTCTCTTTGCCATAAAAGAGGTAGAAAACCTTAATGAATACAATAAGAAATAGAATAGCGTTAGCGGTGCTGGAAAATAGAAAAACTGCGTGGTTTTTCTTTATCGCCGTGACAATATTTTTTGCTATGGGCTTAAAAAACGTTGAGCTTAAAACGATATTTTCTGATTTGCTGCCCAAGGATGACCCTTTTATTCAGGTCTTTAAAGATCACCCAAATTTTGGTAATCCCTTGACCTTTACGTTAATGGTTAAGACCAAAAGCGGCGATATCTATAACGCAGAAACACTTGATAAAGTTTGGCAGCTTACCCGTGATATTGATTTGTCACCTGGCGTTGACCACGATCAAATTTTATCTATTGCATCAGCAAAAGCACGTTATGCGGAAGCAACTCCGTTCGGTATTGATGCACAACCTTTAATGGGTGACTCTGTTCCTGTTACGAGCGAGGAAATTGCAGCGTTCAAAGAGAATGTGCGTAAGTCACCTAATGCTCAGCAGTTCTTAATATCTGGCGATGAGACGGCAACGATCATCTCGGCGACGTTTATTGAACAACGCCTGGATTATGGCGTTGCTTTTAAGTTTGTTAAAGATCTTGCCGATAATGCTCGTGATGCGAACCATGAGGTCTATATGGCGGGTCAGCCGGCGTTGACTGGCTGGGTGTACGAATACCAACATCAAATGATCGGGATTTTTGCGATCACCCTGGGTGCTCTAGTTATCGCCTTAATTCTGTACACCCAAAATATCGCCGGTGTTGTTACGCCGGTGTTTGCCAGTATCGTCGCGGCAATTTGGGGGTTTGGTTTCGCCGGTTGGATGAAGCTGCCAATTGAGCCTTTGTTGATGATCGTGCCGCTATTGCTTATTGCGCGGTCCTTCAGCCATTGCGTGCAGTTTACCGAGCGCTTTTATGAAGTATTTGCGCAGGTGGGTGACAAGGTGCGTGCAGCGGGTATTACCACTGGGCTTATGTTGGCGCCGTCCATCTTAGGGATTATCACTGACGCGGCGGGTATTTTCCTTATATCGATTGCGCCGATCCCCGCGATGGAACGATTTTCGCTGTTTTGTGGCTTCTGGGCAATGATGCTTGCGCCAACAGGAGTCTTCCTTGCGCCGTTGCTACTGTCGGTATTACCTGCTCCGAAGAACCTCGATAAAATTATTTCTGATGAGTCGGGCGGTGTGCACGGCCGAGTGAAGTCAGTGCTCGCTTGGATTGCGACTTTCTCGCAAGGTAAGCGCGCACGATATACCACGGTAGTGGTTGTATTGATTGCCGCTTTTTCTACCTACCACGCGATGCGTATTCAAATAGGTAACCCGGTCGAAGGCAGTAATTTGCTATGGGAAGACTCTGAATACAATGTGTCGGTCGCCGAGATTAATCAGCATTTTCCCGGTGTGAATACCCTTGAAGTCATATTAGAGGCAAAGGACCCCGATAATTCAAACCGCGTTGCCCGTCAGGCGGAAACGGTTTCGACGATGTTAGAGCTGCAAGCCATTATGGAAGCAGGCGAAGACGCGCCGCGCGCGACCTTGTCCTTCGGTGATTTCTTGATGGACGCTAACCGTCTGATTTCCGGCGGACACCCTAAGTGGTTGCCTTTGGATAATACCGATGCGGCGGTGAATGCGGCAACGTCTGCGGTGTTGATGGGCACCAGCCCTAAAGCCTACTCCCACGTTGTCGACTTTGAGTTACAAAACTCCACGGTGTCATTTTGGTATCCCGATAATAAGCAGGCGACAGTCGATCATGCGCTCGCTTCTGCTGAGGCTGCGATTGCGAAGGTGGGTATTGATCACCCTGACTTCACTGTGCGCTTGGGCAGCGGAACGATTGCGATTCAACAGGCGATAAATCACGTAGTTGAGCGTTATCACTGGTTAATTATGAGCTTGCTCAATCTGGTGATTCTATTGGTGTCGAGCTACGCCTACCGCTCGCTTGTGGCGGGTATCGTCTTGCTCATTCCAGTCAATCTTTCCAATATGATTCTGACGACGTGTATGTCGTTTATGGGTATCGGCTTAGATATTAATTCGTTAATGGTGGCGGCAATTGGTGTTGGCGTGGGTATCGACTACGGCATCTATCTGCTGAGCAGAATGTGTGAGGAGTATCAAGAGCGCGAAGATTATGGTCAGTCGATCACGGCGGCATTAACAACTACCGGCAAGGCCATTATGTTCACTGCCAGCATTATGTTGATAGGGATTCTTCCTTGGTACTTCCTATCCGGGCTTAAATTTCTTGCCGATATGGGGCTGCTGCTCGTGCTGGTAATGCTGATCAATATGGTAATTGCGCTGGTTGTATTGCCGCTGTTGGTATGGCTGATAAAGCCGAAGTTTATTTCCAGCAAAGACATTATGGTGCTGGGCGAAGGGGTCGATATAGCTAAGTTAATGGCTGAAGATGCGCAGAAAAAACAAACTGATAATCACAATAATTTAAAAGCCGAAACAGTGTAAAGACTCTGTTCTGAATGCTGTTTCAACACGACGTAAGAAGACAACAATAAAAGGGTTTATCCCGGAGGAATATTATGCACATTAAGAAATATGACACCAATTATAGTCGTCGTCGTTTTATGGAAAATACGATTAAGGGTGTTGGCGCGGCCGGCGTGCTAGCCCCATTGTGGCCACTTATTGCTAATGCTGGTGATGTGAGTAAAGCCTATCCCGACGAATTGCTATCTATAGAAATGTATACCAAGGGAAAAGTTAAGCCTGGTGATGTTATTACTGCGGATAATGTTGAACACGTAAAAGAGTTGTTAGACCCCGTTGCCTATAAACACGTAAAGGAAATGGGGCGTCGGATTCATATTGTTGAGCCGGTTAAAGATGTAAGTCGTATGTTTCCTGCCGAATATTTGGAGGCGACCTTGCGTAACCAGGGCAAGGCGGTGATTGGTAAAGACGGCAACGTATACACAAAAAGCGGCGAGCCGTGGATTGGTGGCACGCCTTTCCCTGAGCCAAAAAATGGGGTTGAAGCCCAATATAATTTGACCTTAAGTTGGGGTCGCCACGACTACTCTCAATATGCCGTGCGCGATTGGGATATCGATTCATCCGGTGATCTGTCGTACCAGTATGACTTTGTGTGGACTGAGCTAAATACCACGGCTCGTACCGATGGTAAGGTCTGGAAAGATAAGAAAGATTTGCTACGCTATCAATCAGTGTTCTTTACCGCGCCGAACGATAGCGCGGGAACATCTTTCCTCAATATTTGGGATTACGATCAGCGCAAGTTCCCAGAGTTGCACGGCTATATCCCAGCCTTCCGTCGTGTCCGTCAGTTCCCCACTAACCAGCGATTCGAGCCGCTAGTTCCGGGTATTACTCTGTTCCTGTCGGACGCGTGGGCAGCGGGCGATCCGCTGCAAACTTGGGGCAATTATAAAATTGTTGGGCGTCAGCCCATGCTCGGCGCAATTGGCTCTCGAAACTTCCACGGCGGCTACCACGATAACTGGGAAAAACCTGTTCACGGCGGCCCTAAAGATCAAACCTTCTTTGATACCTACATGGAATTAGTGCCCGAGTGCATTGTGGTTGAGGCTGAGCCAACAGGTTATGCCCGAGCGCCGGTAGGTAAAAAGCGGGTTTGGATCGATGCGCGGAACCAAATGTACGTCGCCTATGTGGTTTATGATCGCCGTGGTGAAATGTGGAAATCCTTTGAACCGCATTACGCCATGCAAGACAACGACAAGATGACCCGTAATGACGGCGATCATCCCGCGTGGTCTTGGTCGAGTGTACATAGTCATGACATTCAATCAAATCGAATGAGCCGATTTGTGCAAGCCAAGTCTGTCACCGGTGGCTACCAAAGTGGCTACGATCCCGGCGATGTCGACGTATTTAACAAGTTCCTCACTATTCAAGCCATGCAGCGTCTTGGGGGTTGATGTGAGAACGCTAGCCAGTATGGCGAAGTACGCTGCACCCTTGCTACTTGGCACTGTAATGAGCGCTGCTAACGCAGCGCCATTGCAGAGCGAGATGGTGAATCAAGGTCACGCACATGAGGCCTTGTTTGCAATCAATGTTAGTAGCGACGGTCTGCTCGCGGTGGGTGGTGCTGGTCAGATTAGTAGCAGTAAAGACGGCAGCACATGGCAGCGCCAAAATATTGATCTCGCCGGCCGATCGCTGTTGGCGGTGTCAGATGTGAATGGCAATGCCATTGCCGTCGGGCAGCAGGGCGTGATTGTTCGGCGGCAGGGACAGGAGTGGTTAGAGCAGGACTCGGGCACCACAGAGCGGCTATTTTCGGTTGCTCAGAACGGCAATGGTTTTGCCATCGCCGCGGGTGGTTTCGGTACTGTTTTACGGTCGTTAGATAGCGGTAAAAGCTGGGAAGCTTTGACCATCGACTGGCAGGAGCTAATTGGTCAATCCTATGAACCCCACGTGTATAACGTCACAGTCGACGAGCAGGGGCGAGCCTACATGGCGGGCGAATTCGGAATGATCGCCCGTTCAGAAGATCAAGGCACTACGTGGCAGGCACTAAACACTGGGGATGAATCCTTGTTTGGTTTGGCCTTCGGTGAACGCGGTCTCGCGTATGCGGTAGGGCAGAGCGGTACCATTTTGCGTAGCCAAGACGGAGGTGATAGCTGGCTAAAGATTGATTCCGGCAGTGATGCCATTTTATTAGATGTGTCCATACGCGGTGATGATCGCGCGGTTGTAACCGGCATTCGTGAAGCACTGTCGATTGCAGCTGGAAGTGACAGTGCGACGCGACTGGATAACGTTCAGTTGCTTAACTCGTGGTATTGCGATGTGGGAGTGTACAGGGGCGAATTTTATGTGGTCGGCCAACAGGCCAATGTTTTAAAACTCTCTATATAAAAATATTTTTTGGAGATTATCGTGTATGAAAAATAATAATCAGCTGGCGACGGCTATCTCCCTGATCTCGCTTGGCTTAAGTAGTGCGGCCTGGTCGGCAAATGGAGAACTATTTGGAATTGATTACAGTTCTAGTGGTTTTATTCGTGTGGAGGCGGCGGCAAAAACCGTTAGCGAAGAGAACCCATTTAATCAGCGTGGCAATGTATTTAATGGCGTAGAAGTAGACCGTAATGGGGGCTTGAATGTCGGTACGCTGCTCGGTTTAAATTTGCCATTTTCTGTTGGTTTGCCTATTACTGACAGCGCGACGCGCAACGGAGAACAAGCAAATAACGACTTTAACTTTACCCAAGTGAGGTTGGAGAATACCTTGCAACTGCGGTTTAGTGATAACTGGTCTGCGACAGCAAAAATACGCGGTATTTTTGACGCAGCGCAATACGACGAGTTTGACCCCGATAGCGTAAATAGTAATGCGGCGGGCTATTTATATGGTGAGCCAAATTATTTTGAGTACGACGATTATGAAACCGGTGGCGAGCAAAATCGTTTAGAGGTAGCTGGCGAAAACTATATGGTCGATTTTCCATCACTGTATGTTGATTACCAGAATGGGCCAATCTTGGTTCGCGCCGGTAATCAGCAAATAGCGTGGGGTCAGGCCTTGTTTTTTCGGGTAATGGACGTTGCTAATGGCTTGGATTTACGCCGACATTTAATTTTAGATTTCGCATCGGAAGAATATGCTGATGAGCGCATATCGTCCCCCGCGATTCGGGTTTCTTATCAGTTAAACCCCAGCTGGGAATTGGATATGTTTGCACAGGCATTCCAGCCAACCATTTACGCAAATCCCAATACGCCCTATAACGTTATTCCCAGCCAATTCACGGTCCATGATCGTTATAGTGATGTGAATGAGAAGATTAACAGTGGCTTTCGTTTAAAGGGCAATATTGGTGATTTTGGCTTGCAGTTTATGTACACCAATCGCTACAACCCGGACGGCGTTATTCGCTGGACCGCATCTAACGTAAATCGTGACGCGCCGGGGATCCCTGGCAGTGGTTTAATTTTATCTCAAACGCCACTTGAAATTGATCCGACTGGCGTGTGGAGCGCAGAGGAATGGTTTACCTATGCTGGTATGGCGCGGTTAGATGGCGCTGAAGGTCTGAATAAACTGATTACAGATTTCCCTGCTTCGCAGTTGCTACTGGCGAGACCGGTAAATGGTATTGATGCCGCGAAAGAAGAGCTCGACTTGTTCTTTATTCTCACTGGTGGCGCGGGTAGCGTAATCACCGGCAATGGTATGGGTGGTTTGCGTGGCCACATTGAGCGTGAGTATAAGCGCGAAGACATATTTGCCACCGGTTTTAGCTATATTTTCAGCGGCGAACCGGGAAGTTGGCTCGACCAGTTGATTCTTAATTTCGAAGTATCATTTACTCCTGATCGTACTTTTACATCACCAGATCTTGGTCAGGATTATCTGGTTGAAGATGAATTTATCTCGGCATTGGTTTTAGAAAAATACCAGCGTTTTAGTCGCAGTTTTCCAGCAACTTACTTTGTCTTCCAGTGGATGCATCGCACCGAAAGCGATTTGTTCGGTCGACATTTAAGCGGCATGGGTGGAACAATCAATAATGCGCCCACGGGTGTCGATGCTTGGGATGGTTTGGTGCTGGCTCTACAACAACCTTTCCCGGGCTTGGTGTGGCGCGCTGACCTTTCGGTTCTATATGACACACGTGGCGGTGTTTTTGTGCAGCCAGCACTCAAGTGGAAGCCTAGCGGTAATTGGAATATTGAAGCCTTTTACACTTATATCGATGACGATATTAGCTCAAACGCCAATGAAAATATTATGCAGACCTTTGATTGGGCTGAAGAGTTTGGCTTGCGGGTAGCGTATCAGTTTTAACAACCCACCCTGCCGAGGCCGCGTGCCTCGGGTCTTGTCCATGTAATAACGGGACCTTTCCGGCGGGTAACTCCGCCGGCTTTTTCGTCAATGGGGCACGTGATGGTATTTCATATAAAACGATTTGATCGCAATTACGCCCGCCGTCAATTTTTAAAGAAAACGGCAGGCTTGGCTGTCGGTGGTTTACTGATGCCAGTATGGAAGGCCATGGCGAATAATGGCGATTTCGCACCCGCCTATCCCGACGAATTACTGTCGATAGATGAATACACTAAAGGTAAATTAAAAGCGGGTGATTATATCGACGCAAGTAATGTCGATATTGTTAAAGATCTACTTGAACCCGTTAAATATTATCAGATTAAAGAAATGGGGCGCCGTTTACGGCTGCGGGAAACCACCCGCGACATCATGAAGTTAAGCCCCTGGGAATATCTTGAAGCCAGCTTTAAAAATCGCGGGCAGGCCAAATTTGATGACAAGGGTAATGTTGTCACGCTGGATGGCCAGCCGTGGATCGGCGGTATGCCCTTTCCCGATGCAAAAAACGGCCTGGAATTGTTTGCGGGCTTGACCATGAGCTGGGGGCGTCACGACGCTTCTTTTTATGCCATTCGCGAATACGATTTAAGTCGTGAAGGAAAAATAAACTACCAGTATGAAAATGGTTGGGCTGAGTACGCGCCGACTGGGCGACTGGTCTTGCCAGGTGTTTATTGGAAGGGCCATGAAGATAAGTTGCGTTACCAGAGTGTCTTTTTTTCCGAACCGGATAGTGTGCGGGGCACATCGTATCTGAATATCTGGCATTACGATCAGAATAAATTCCCTGAGTTATATGGCTATATTCCTGACTTCAAGCGTATTCGACGCTTTCCTACTGACCAGCGCTTCGAGCCCCTGGTACCTGGCTCAAGTTTGTACTTGTCCGATGCCTGGTACGCCGGCGACCCACTCCACACCTGGGGTAATTACAAGATTGTCTCCCGTGGTCCTATGTTGGCTGGTGTGAGCGGTGGCTGGAATTCGGCCAGCGAAAGCTGGGCGCACACAACCCACGGTGGCCCAAAAGGTGAGACCTTTTGGGATACCGATGTCGAGTTAGTGCCAGAGGCCATAGCGGTAGACGCCGAGCCGACCGGTTTTCCACGCGCCCCGGTGGGTAAGAAACGGGTGTGGTTTGACGCGAGAACACAGTTGCCGCTCGGCATGGTGTCCTTTGATCGGCGAGGGGAAATATTCCGCTCTTTTGATGGCGCTTACGGGCTCTATGAAGATGGCGACAAGCGGGTGATGGACGGTAAGCATCCGTATTGGTCGTGGGGCCATGTGCATGCCTTCGACGTTCAAACAGGGCAGATGACTCGACTCGAACAGATGGCCAGCATGAGCGGTGGCCACAAAATGATGGTGAACTCCCAGGATATTTACGATCGCTATTTAACGAATGGCGCACTGAGACGATTAGGTAATTAATAGTTTATTGTGAGGCAAATCCTATGACACAAACATACAAAGCATTAGTTGGCACTCGCCAGGATGGCAAGCTATCAGTGGGCTTTGCCCAGCTCGATGCGGCAGACATTGGTGATGGCGATGTGGAAATCGCAGTTGAATATTCTACATTGAATTACAAAGATGGCCTGGCGATAAGTGATGCCATCCCCATTGTGCAACAAGAGCGCCTGATCTTAGGTATTGATATGGCGGGCACCGTTGTAAGCTCTGACAGTTCCCGCTTTGCCGTCGGTGATAGGGTGGTGATGAACGGCTACGGTGCGTCCGAAACCCACAATGGTGGCTATACCGAGCGGCTGCGTACCAATGCGGATTACTTAGTAAAGCTACCCGACGGCATAACAACTCGTCAGGCGATGGCGATTGGCACCGCCGGCTACACCGCCATGCTCTCGGTTATGCGTTTAGAAAAATTAGGCGTTGTGCCTGAGTCAGGCGTCGTCTTGGTAACGGGTGCATCGGGTGGTGTAGGGACGGTCGCTATTTCATTGCTCTCTGCGCTCGGCTACAGAGTGACGGCGTCTACCGGCCGAATGGAAGAGGCCGATTTTCTAAAGAGTCTGGGTGCCAATGATGTGATCAATCGTGCAGAGCTGTCCGAACCTGGTGAAATGATGCAAGCGCCACGCTGGGCGGCTGCAGTGGACTCGTGCGGTAGCCATACCCTGGCAAACGTCATCGCCCAGCTGCATTACAGCGGCGTTGTGACTGCCTGTGGTTTGGCGCAGGGCTTAGACCTACCAAGTAATATGATGCCATTTGCATTGCGCAATGTAACGCTGCTGGGTGTGGATTCGGTTCACGCGCCTATGAGCTTGCGCGAAGAGGCGTGGCGGAGGTTGGCTAAGGATTTGGATATGGCGAAATTGGAAGCCTTAACGATCAATATTCCCTTTGATGATATACCGAGTGCCGCAGGGAAAATTTTGCAAGGCCAAATTCGCGGTCGCGCGGTAGTCGAGATCGCGAAATAATATTTTTTAACTAGCTGTAAATTAGAATAATAAGGGCAATGTTATGAGTAAAGAACTCGCCGTTTTTGGTTTGGAAGGTAAGGTTGCGGTGGTCACAGGCGCCGGTGCCGGGATTGGTGAAGCCTGCGCGCGCTTGTTTGCAAAAGCTGGTGCCGCTGTTGTGCTGGGTGATATCAACGTCGAGGCCTGCGAGCGCATAGCTGCCGAACTAAATGGAAAGGGCTTACAGGCAAAGGCCGTGCACTTAGATGTGACCAGTGAGGATGATTGGGCGGCGCTAAAGCAGACTCTAGTAGCATGGAAAAATCGCTGGGATGTGTTGCTGAATAATGCCGGTATCTATATAGGCGGTATGTTGGAAAACAATACTAGTGCGCAGGTAAGTAAAATAAATCAGATTAATATTGAGTCGGTATTTCTCGGCACTCGCGCTGCGGTCGATTGCATGAAGCCGGGTGCATGTTTTGCGAATGGCGGTTCGATTATTAATCTATCGTCGATCGCGGGTTTGATTGGTGTGCCGGGGCATAGCATCTACGGCGCAACCAAGGGCGCGGTGCGCTCGCTTACCAAACATAGCGCCGTCGAGTTCGCCAAATTTGGCTACGGTGTGCGCGTTAATTCTCTACATCCCGGGCTTATCGAAACCGCGATGGGTGACCAGGCCTTGCAAGATTTTGTCGATATTGGTGTGGTAGCCAATGTGGACGAAGCCGCAGCGCTGCTTAAATCGGCCATGATCCCCATGGGGCGGCTTGGCAATGTGCAAGATATTGCCAATGCGGCACTGTTCCTGGCGTCGGATGCTAGCACTTATGTGACCGGAATTGAGTTGACCGTGGACGGCGGTTTCTGCGCGGCTTAAGGAGAATATTATGTCCTGTCAGGGAAAGGTGGCACTGGTTACTGGTGGTGGCGTGGGGATAGGTGAAGCCACCTGCCGAAGTTTGGCGGCGGCGGGTGCGATTGTTGTGGTAACGGATATTGATGAAGCGTCTGGTAGTCGTGTCGCTGAAGCCATCAATGCCGAGGGCAACTCAGCCATATTTATGAGGCTGGATGTCTGCGATGAGCCGCAGTGGCAGGCAGTGATTGCTCAGGTCATTGAACGTTATGGTCGCTTGCAAATTTTAATTAACAATGCCGGTATAGCTAATATTTGCGGCATAGAAGATGAAACCTTGGCGGGGTGGAGAAAGACCAACACCATTAATAGTGACGCGGTGTTTATTGGTACCCGCGAAGCGATTCGCGTTATGAAAGAAACGGGTGGCAGCATCGTTAATATTTCTTCCATCGAGGGCATTGTCGGTGATCCTATGTTACCGGCTTATAATGCAAGCAAGGGCGCAGTGCGTGCGTTTACTAAGTCAGTTGCCTTGTACTGCGCAGATAAGAACTATGGCATTCGAGTTAACTCAGTACATCCCGGTTATGTGACGACACCACTGGTGAGCGGCGCTTTGGCGCGGTTAGCACAGAGCGACGCCGAGGCGTTTGCCCAACGCGTAGTGGCGAGCATTCCGATGGGGCGGATGGCGGAGCCAGCCGAGATAGCAAAAGGCATTGTGTTTTTAGCGTCTGACGATGCCAGTTATATGACGGGCTCTGAGTTGATTATGGATGGCGGGTACACGGCGCGTTAGCAATATATGCGGCTATTTGCTTCGAAAATAATAAAATTAAGTAAGCTTTGGTTAGGGGCTGTTGACGTTTCATCATTGCCTCTGTTGCGCCTGAGAAAGCGCCAATTTAGCGGGCCCCGCCGGGACGCGACGAGTGTGGTTTGGTTGCTCCAAATGAGCGAGGAGCAACAACAAGTGGCGTTTTCTCAGGCACAACCCGAGGGGCCGGGCGGCGCTCCGCTGGGGCCATTTTTCCGCCTGGCATCGTTATTCAGTCATTTATTTGGAATAACCAAACCGCACTCCTTCTGCCTCGCCAGACGAAAAAATGGCCTCCAGCAGTGGTAATGATGAAACGTCAACAGACCCGAGGGCTTCGTATGCGCGAGTATTTAATTTTTCCAATGATCGCTCTGCTGGTCGGCGCGTGTATTCCGGTTCAGGCGTCGATGAATGCGGTGCTGAGTAAGTCGTGGGGAAACGTTTTTTATCCAACATTAATTCTGTTTTCTGTTGCCTTACTTTGTATTGCTATTGTGGTGGTTGCAAAGGGCATTAGGCCCCCAGATTATTCCGCTGTTATTGGTGCGCCCCCGTACGGATATATCGCCGGCGTGATTTTGCTTAGCAATATATTGTTGATTACCTATTTAGCGCCCCGTATGGGAATGGGCAACGCAATATTCTATGTTGTGACGGGGCAGATTGTTGCCGCAGTATTAATCGATCACTTTGCCGTGTTTGGTGCTGTTAAGGTACAGCTATCTTGGCAGCGAATAAGCGGCATTATGCTAATGGTGCTGGGAATAGGTTTGGCACGACATTAGCGCTCGCAAGACATAATGGCTTAAGTATAATGGGGCGACAATTAATCGCTTATCTGACGAGCCACGGTGACGAGCCATTCCCATGACAGAAAATACCGAACTTAAGTTATCTCCGCTGTGCCGTGTTATCGAGCAAGACGGCAAAACGCTTCGCGTTGAAATTTGTGAAGACGGCGATGGCGGCTGGCTACTTGAAGTCTTTGATGAGTTTAATAACTCCACCGTGTGGGAAGATGCGTTTGAATCTGATCAAGATGCCTTATTTGAAATAGAAGCAACCATACGAGAAGAGGGCATCGATTGCTTAATTGGTCCTGTTGATGGCGGTATGCTGTGAGCGGTACTCTTAAGAATATGAACACGCCCGTTGCACTGGTAACTGGGGCCGCCCAGCGTCTTGGTGCGGAGATTTGCAGAGCGCTGCATGCGCGCGGCTATAATATTATTATCCACTATCGATCTTCTCAGGTACCGGCTGAGGCCTTGCGCGATGAATTAAATGCGCAACGTGACGCTTCGGCGGTAATACTCTGTGCTGATATGAACTCTGTGCTCGACGTGCAATCACTTGCTGTGCAAAGCTTAGCGCAATGGCAGCGTCTAGATGTGTTGGTGAATAATGCCTCGGGGTTTTACCCGACGGCACTTGAAAGTGCGGCTGAAAAAGATTGGGATGCCTTATTTAATAGTAATCTCAAAGGGCCATTTTTTCTTTCGCAGGCCGTGGCCCCAGCATTGAAAGAAACTACCGGTTGTATTGTAAATCTCGTCGATATCTACGCGCAAAAGCCACTGCAGGGATTCCCTATTTACTCGATGGCGAAGGCTGGCGTAGCGATGATGACCCAGTCTTTGGCGCTTGAATTGGGCCCGGATGTTAGGGTCAATGGTGTGTCGCCCGGTGCTATTTTATGGCCTGTGGAAGAAACCGAATACAGTATTCAGGAAAAGCAGGATGTAAACCACCGCGTGCCAATGCGGCGTCAAGGTGAGGCAAGTGATATTGCTAAGACGGTGGTTTTTTTGGTGGCGGATGCGCCTTACATTACCGGTCAGATTATTTCGGTTGATGGTGGTCGAACGGTGTCTATGTGAAGTGAGTAATTTAGCAGTTATGAAAAAGTCCGCATTAAAATATAAAAATATTAATTAATATTTCGGTAAGTTTCTAAATATTGGGTCCCCGTTTGTATGGATAGGGAAAGCACCACATTCATTGCCGGCGCTTTCCCTGCCGTTTTATTTATTGAGGCGATGATTGACTAGGTCGTCTACGACGGCTGGGTCGGCCAAGGTCGACGTGTCTCCCAGGGTGTCTAATTCATTCGCTGCGATTTTGCGAAGAATGCGGCGCATAATTTTACCCGAGCGTGTTTTTGGCAGACCGGGTGCCCATTGTATTAAGTCTGGCTTCGCTATGGGGCCAATCTCTTGAACACAGAGCGCGATAAGTTCTTTGATTAGCTGTTCGCTTCCTGTGATGTCATGCATTAGCGTGACGTAGGCATAAATTCCCTGACCTTTTAGGTCGTGCGGGTAGCCAACCACAGCGGCTTCCGCGACAGCCTCGTGTAGCACCAATGCGCTCTCCACTTCGGCTGTCCCCATGCGATGGCCAGAGATATTTAAAACGTCATCGACGCGGCCGGTGATCCAGTAGTCGCCGTCGGCGTCCCTGCGGGCGCCGTCGCCGGTAAAATAATAGCCGGGATGGGTGCTGAAGTAGGTTTCGATCAGTCTTTGGTGGTCGCCATAGACGCTGCGAATTTGTCCGGGCCATGACCGTTTGATGACGAGCAGGCCTTCACCGGCGCCTTCAATTTCATTGCCGTCGTTGTCTAGAATAGCGGGTTCTACGCCGAAGAAAGGACGGGTGGCTGAGCCCGGTTTCATATCGATGGCACCGGGCAGTGGTGTGAGCATATGCGCGCCGGTTTCGGTTTGCCACCAGGTGTCTACGATGGGGCAGCGCTCTTCGCCGACGACACGGTGGTACCACTCCCACGCTTCCGGATTGATGGGTTCACCGACGGTGCCGAGTAATCGCAGGCTGCTGCGATCTGTTTTGTTAACGAATTCATCACCCGCGCCCATCAGTGCACGGAGTGCAGTTGGCGCAGTGTAGAAGATGCTGACATTGTGCTTATCAATTACCTGCCAGCAGCGCGAGGCGTCGGGGTAGGTGGGCACGCCTTCAAATAGCAGAGTGGTCGCGCCGTTGGCCAGCGGGCCATACACGATGTAGCTGTGGCCAGTAATCCAGCCGACGTCAGCGGTACACCAAAAAACTTCACCGTCTTTATAATCGAAAACGTATTTGTGACTCATTGCCGATTGCAGTAAGTAGCCCGCGCTGGTGTGCAGTACGCCCTTGGGTTTGCCGGTTGAGCCGGAGGTGTAAAGAATAAATAAGGGGGCTTCGCTTTCGACCGCGACGGCGGGGCAGTCTGCAGATGCGTTTGCCACTGCGTCGTGGTAGCAAATATCGCGATTATCTTGCCAAGCTATATCGCCGCCGGTGCGCTTAACCACCAGGCAGGACTCAATACTCGGACAGTCGCGTAGTGCGAGGTCGGCATTGTTTTTGAGCGGTATTTTTTTTCCGCTGCGCAGTCCTTCGTCGGCGGTAATTAACATTTTACAATCGGCATTTTGGATGCGGTCTTTTAACGCCTCTGGCGAAAAGCCCCCGAATACCACCGAGTGAATAGCGCCGATGCGAGCGCACGCTAGCATCGCATACGCGGCCTCTGGAGTCATCGGCATGTAAATGCAGACGCGATCGCCCTTGGCGACCCCTTGGGCGAGTAACACATTGGCGAGTTTGCAGACTGCGGTATGGAGTTCGCGATAAGTTATATGGCTGGAGTCCGCTGGGTCGTCACCTTCCCAGATAATGGCGGTTTGATTGCCGCGGGTCTCAAGGTGACGGTCGATACAGTTGTAGCTGACGTTTAGTTTGCCACCGTCGAACCAGCTGGCTTCGCCCTTTTTAAAATCGTACTTGTTTACGGTGTGCCAGCGCTTATCCCAGCTTAAGAATTCGTCGGCCTGTTTTGCCCAAAAGCTGTCGGGATCTGCAATTGATTCTTGGTACATCTCTTCATATTTGGCTTTATTGATATGAGCTTGCGCGGCAAAGGCGGCTGGAACGGGGTGGACGGTAGACTTACTCATGACCTTGCTCTCTATAATGCGAATATTATGATTGTTGGGCTGCGGTAAGGCAGGAAACAAACCACTTTGAAAAGTGTATAAAGAGTCAGGATAACGGCTTGGCCGATAGGATTGAACCCTCAAGTAGACTAATTTTTATGGTTCATGGTGATTGTGTGGCGCAGGAGTAAGCTGCCGCGACTTGGCAGTTTAAGGTCTATTGAGGGGGAGTGGCAGAGGCGAGCGCCTCTGCCAGATGATCAGGCGACCTGAACAGGGATGGCGTTGCTGGCGTGGCTAACGGTGTTGTCCGCATTCATATAAATAAGGCGCGGCTTGAAGTTGATTAGCTCCGCCTCTGAATATGTAGCGTAGGCGCAAATAATGATGACGTCGTCGACATTGGCTTTATGCGCCGCTGCACCGTTTATAGAAATGATGCCGCTATTATCTTCGCCACGAATTGCATAAGTGGTGAAGCGTTCGCCATTGGTGACGTTGTAAATTTGAATTTGTTCAAATTCACGGATGCTCGACATATCGAGCAACTTACCGTCGATGGCGCAAGATCCTTCATAGTCAAGCACGGCGTGAGTCACGCGGGCTTTGTGAAGTTTCGCTTTCAGCATAACTGACTGCATAACGCTGTTCCTTTCTCTATCGGTCGTAACTGGCTTAATTAGCGGCCAGCATTCCCCAATCGGCGCTGGGGTTAACATTCAGGGTGACGTTGTCGATCAAACGCGTACTGCCAAGTTTGGCCGCGGCGAGTATGACCACTTCTTCGGTGTCCAGATCAACTGGACGCAGAGTACGCGCATCGCAAATAGTAAAGTAGTCAGACTCTAAGCCAGCCTTATTCAGGCTGATTTTGGCGTGCTGTTCTAATTTACTGTAGCTGTCGTACCCGCAGGCAATTGCCTCTCGAGTTTCCTGTAACACACGATGTAAAACCGGTGCAATTCTGCGCTGATCGGCATTGAGATAGCCATTGCGCGAACTTAGCGCTAAGCCGTCTTCTGCTCGCGCAGTTGCCACACCAACGATGTTGATGGGCATACACAGATCGCGCACCATTTTACGGATAACGCTAAGTTGCTGAAAATCCTTTTCGCCAAACACCGCGGTGTCTGGTTGCACGATATTAAAAAGCTTGGCCACTACTGTTGCTACGCCGGTAAAGTGCCCCGGGCGACTTGCACCGCAGTGGTCGTCAGACAGCTCTGGCACAGAAATTTTGCTGTGGCTGTCCATGCCTTCCGGGTAAATTTCGCTTACCTGGGGAAGGAATAAAAATTGTGCGCCGGCGGCAAACAACTTTTCTTTGTCTGCGGCTAGGGTGCGTGGGTAGCTGCTGAGATCTTCGTTGGCGCCAAACTGCAGCGGGTTAACAAAGATACTGACTACTACGATGTCAGCGTGCTGGCTCGCTCGCTGAACAAGGCGCAGATGTCCCTCGTGCAGATTGCCCATAGTCGGTACAAAGGCGACGGTTTTACCCGCGCGTCTTCCCGTATTTAGAGCGGCCCTTAGTGATGCGGCTGTGCTATATGTTTTCATACCACCTAACTTCCCAATCTCATACTTCGCAGGGCGAAGGTAGTTTGCTGTGAAGTCAGTCCGCGCACATCGCGGGCTGGCGACCAATACACTGGCAATAAGGCCTTTAAAAGCTGAAAAGATTGTTCATAATCTGATCAGTTTGGCCAGTGGCGGGCAAGTATGCCCCAATCGGAATGGCCGTTCAATGCTTTGGTAACAAAAAAATCATGACTTTGTTACCTCAAAAAATGTTCCCCGAGGTAACAGTTTGGGATTATAAACCCTTAGTCAAAACTATGCTCCTCTGCGGGGAAGCTACTGTCAATGACCGCGTCATTATAGCGTTTCAGGGCATCTTCTACACCGTGACTGCCCTCCGCAAAGTTACGTACAAACTTGGCGGTTTTCTCGGTGATACCCAGTAGGTCGTGTAACACCAGTACTTGGGCGTCGGTCACATTGCCGGCTCCTATGCCAATTACGGGGATTTTTAGCTCGGCGGTGATTTCAGCGGCGAGTTTGCGGGGTACGCACTCAAGTACCAACATCGCTGCGCCAGCGGCTTCTAGCGCTATGGCGTCGGCGAGAATGGCTTTCGCTTGACTGTCGTCGCGGCCCTGGACTCGGTAGCCTCCGAGTACGTTAACGGATTGCGGGGTGAGTCCTAGGTGGCCGCACACGGGAATTCCGGCTTGATTGAGCAGTGTTACGCTTGCCGCTAGCCAGCTACCACCCTCGATTTTTACCATGTGCGCGCCTGCGCGCATTAATGTGGCGGCGTTGTCGGCACATTGTTGCGGGCTATTATAGCTGCCGAAGGGCATGTCGCTGATGATGAGGGGCTGCTGGCAGCCACGTGCGACACAGCGGGTGTGGTAGGCCATGTCATCAATGGTGACCGGTAGTGTGGAATCGCGCCCCTGCAGCACCATGCCCAGCGAGTCGCCGACGAGAATGGCGTCTATTCCCGCTTTTTCGACGAGTCTGGCAAAGCTTGCGTCGTAGCACGTCACTACCGCAAATTTTTCCTGCTGTTGCTTCTTGGTTAGCAGTTTGAGGATGTTGACCTTGCTCATGGAGTGCCTCGCAGGTACTTAAAAAAATGTGGGGTTAAAGTAATGGCGACCGCTTGGTATTTCCAGCAGATATTTTAATAATTGCTCATATTGACGGTCGTTGTTGGCGAAATCGATATCGCTGGCATTAATGATGAGCAGTGGGGAGTCGTTGTATGACAGGAAAAACTCACTGTAAGCGGCATTAACCTGTTCTAAATAGTCGCCACTCATACTCTGTTCAAACTGCACGCCGCGGTGCTGTATACGCTCTTTTAGAACCTTTACCGGAGCTTGTAAATAAATCACCAAGTCTGGGGTTGGAATATCAACCTGCACCTGTTGATAAACTTTTTTGTATAGCTCCAGCTCATTGGCGTCGAGCGTGATTTGCGCGAACAGAGGGTCTTTCTGAAAGAGAAAGTCGGCGATATGAGTTTGGTTAAACATATCGCTTTGGCGCAAGTCACTGAGCTGCTGGGCGCGCTGAAACAAGAAAAATAACTGAGCTGATAACGCGGCATGGCGCTGATTGGCGTAAAAGCGCTCTAGAAACGGGTTGTCCTCTGCTTTTTCGAGCAGCGTGTGGTAGCCGAGTGATTCCGCTAGGCGTCGCGTCAGGGTGCTTTTGCCAACGCCGATGGGGCCTTCAATCGCGATAAAGCACGGCGGCTTCTCGGCATTGATGATGGGCTCGTTAGGGTGTGATCGCTTTATCATTTGGTGCTAAGACCCATAAATTGTCGTTGTCGGAATAGTGTATATCGGTGTTCTCGCCCAAATAGTGGCGAAGTAGCTCGGCCGGTGCAATATCTGCGAGTGGGCGTAGCACAAAGTCCCTACTGAGCATTCTGGGGTGTGGGACAATAAGTTCTGGCGTTTGAATATTTGCAGTGCCGTATAACAGCAGGTCGAGATCTAATGTTCTGGCCGCCCAGCGAATCTCGCGCTGTCTATGGTGCTGGGATTCTATGGACTGCAGGGTGGCTAGAAGCTTTGGCGCCGTAAGTGTCGTGTCGATAGCGATAACGGCATTAACATAGTTGTCCTGCTCGCCGGGGCCAATCGCGATCGATCCATAGAGCCGAGATTGCGAAATTAAAGTGCAATCTGGGGTGTTGGCAAGGGTCGTTATTGCCGTCAAAACTTGCTCTTTGGGCAGGTTTAAGTTGCTGCCCAGCGCAATATAGCTTCGAATCATCTGGGCTTGCGGGGGCGGCGGCGTCGCGGAGCGCGAGGTTTTTCACCAGCGGGAACCTGAGTGAGCATGGCGCCACGGGTGTCTGCGTGAGCCTCTTGGAATGCCAGCCACCACTGTCCTAATCCTGCCTCTACTTCTCCTGCTTGTTCGCGCAAAAGTAGGAAGTCGAAGCCCGCTCGGAAATAGCGATGATCTAAAAGTAACTCGGCGCGCTTACCTGTGCGGCGGGTGAGTCGGCACTGTAATTCCCATATGTCGCGCATTGGCAAAGAAAATCGCTTGGGAATGGCAACAGTTTGCTGTTGTTTATGCAATACGCGCTCGGCGGCTTGGTGTAGTGCTGGAATTTCTGGAACACCGCTATCCAGAATTTCTTTGTGAATACGTTTTACGACGGGCCACAGTAGTACCGCGTAGATAAATGCCGGGGTGACGTGTTTATCTTCGGCAATTCTCGCGTCGGTATTGATGAGGCCTTGTTGAATAATCGCCTCTGCAGCCGGCTCGTGCTGATTCAGCATTTTCTGGGTTGCGGGGAACAGAGGGCTGAAAAGACCGTAGCGCTGCAAAAGCGCGTAAGTTTGAATGCCCTGGCCAGACATTAGGAGCTTGATCACTTCATCAAACATCCGCGCAGCGGAAATGTCGGTCAGCAGTGGTGCCAGGCGTTTTAGCGGCTCTTCGGTGCGTTGTTCGATATCAAAGTTGAGCTTGGCGGCAAAGCGGACAACTCTGAGCATTCTGACGGGATCTTCGCGATAGCGTGTCTCAGGATCGCCGATAATGCGTATGAGCTTGCGCTCTAAGTCTTGCATGCCGCCAACATAATCGTAAACGCAGAAGTCGCGACTTGAATAATAGAGGGCGTTGATGCTTAGGTCGCGGCGCGCGGCATCTTCTTCCACCGATCCGTAAACATTGTCACGGGTAAGCATGCCTGATTCAGTGCGGGCGGAGTGCTTGTTGCGCTGAGCGCTGGAGGCGTCGTGGCCGCCCCGAAACGTGGTGACCTCAATGATTTCGTTGCCGAAGCGCACGTGCACAATGCGAAACCGGCGGCCGATGATTCGGCTGTTGCGGAATGCACCGCGAACTTGCTCAGGAGTTGCATTGGTCGCGATGTCAAAATCTTTGGGTTGGCCGCCCAAAAGCAAGTCGCGAACGCCGCCGCCCACCAAGTAGGCATCGAAGCCCTCTTCGTTTAGGCGTCGAATAACTTTAATTGCGGCGTCGCTGATATTTTTGCGGGAAACGCAGTGCTCATCTCGCGGAATAATGGTCGCGGAGTTTGGCGCGTATTGGGTGGGTTTGGAAAACTTGCCAGAGAGTTTTTTCCAGAGCCCGGTCACGGAGCTAGATGTCATTGATGTTTGTGCTTAGCCGATAACTATTATGAAGCCGGTATTCTAGCACAGGCTTATTTCTAGTGTTGTTAAAGGATTGGTGGAATTTTGGCTTTGGCTGTGTAACTGGAGGCAAGTTAAATTTTGGAGCTTCTAAAACGAAGAAGGGGAAAACATTGTCTTCCCCACCCAGGTCTCTTTGCTTTTGTATTATTATTATTCTTTCTCTGTTTTCTTATTATTATTTTGTTTTTTTATTATTCTTCGCTCCCAATATAGAGCATATGCCGTGCCAGTTTTGTTTTTTCCTTTACTATCAGTATCTTACTGTTTTTTGTGCTCGTATTTGGGCTTTGCATATTTGTAAATTGTTACCTTACTAAACGCCCTTTGTTACGATTGCTTGTGGCGGGTAACGCCTCCGTTTTAATTCTATGAGCCTGAACGGGAACTAACCTTCTTGCGTGGAATGCCCAATCGTTGGCGGCGCTCCCACAGACATTTTCTGCTGACGCCGAGTTTCTGTGCCAGTTCGGTTTCGCTCATAGAATCCTGGTGTTCGAGTACAAAGCGTTGGAAATAGTCCTCCAGTGAGAGGTCTTCGCTCGGGTCTGCATGTAACGGCTTACGGCGCTCTGGCGCGCTGTTACTGCTTATTTGCCGTGGCGGCGGGTCGTTGCGACGCCCGCGAATCTGGCTTATATCGACGAGCTCTAAATCAATGTCGAGTAATTCGTTGTCGATTTCTTTGCGGTCACAAAGAATCACTGCGCGTTCAATGGCATTCTCCAGCTCCCTAATATTGCCGGGCCAAATATAGGTGGTGATTGCCTGAATTGCCTTTGGACTGAAATGCATCAGCGGCTTTTTCATCTTTTCGCAGCGATTTTTAAGCAGGGTTTCGGCAAGTTCTAGAATATCTTTGCCGCGCTCGCGCAGTGGCGGCAGCTCTAGTTTCATGACGTTAATACGGTAGTACAAATCTTCCCGAAAGCGCCCGGAATGGGCCATGTCTTTGAGGTCCCGGTGCGTCGCGCAGATCAGTCTGACATTCACTTTGATCGACTCCACCGAGCCGATACGGCGAATTTCGTCCTCTTGGATAAAGCGCAATAGTCTAGCCTGCGCTTCCAGTGGCAGTTCGCCGATCTCGTCAAGGAACAAGGTGCCGCCGTCGGCCGCTTCTATAAGGCCTGTACGATTCGTGTTGGCACCCGTAAATGCGCCTTTTTCGTAGCCAAATAGCTCGGATTCAATCAGTGTTTCTGGGATCGCGGCGCAGTTTACGCAAATAATAGGTTTGCCACTGCGGGTACTTTGATTGTGAATGGCCCTCGCCACTAACTCTTTACCCGTGCCGGTTTCGCCGTGGACAAGGATAGTGGCATCGGTTGGCGCTGCTCGGCGGATATGATCATATAGCTGTTGCATTGCTTTGCAGCTGCCGATCATGCCATTGGCATCTGCGATTTGCTTGCGCTGATTACTGCTCGGCTCGGGTGTGCTGTTTGCTTGCTGTTCTGTGACGTTGCTATGAATGATACGCGCCACGGTTTCTAGCATTTCGTCGTGATCAAAGGGCTTGGCAATATAATCTATAGCGCCTTTTTTCATGGAGTCTACGGCGGACTTCAAGCTAGCGTAACTGGTCATAATCAAAACGGGAGCATCAGATTTATTGATTAGATCGGTACCCGCTGCGCCGGGTAGGCGTAAGTCGCTGATTATTAAGTCGTAGTCGTTTACATTGTAGCTGCTCAGCGCTTTTTGCACCGAGTCGGCCTCGTCCACCTGATAGTCATTCCTCTCGAGTAGGCGTCGCAGCGCCAGACGGATGACATCTTCGTCTTCGACTATGAGGATTTTGGGCATAATTCTCTCCGTGGGTTTGTTCAGCGATTACCGAACAGGCGCGTAGCCGAACAACATAACGCGATCAGCGGAATAATTCTAGTTTGACTCGGTGTCGTTTAGCGTGAGCCGGATATGGATACGGGTTCCGTAGCTGCCAAATTCTGGCACCGGGCTTTCAATGCTGATCTCGCCGCCTAGGTCATTGATAATGTTGTATACCAAGGCAAGGCCTAAGCCGGTGCCTTTGCCGGGGTCTTTGGTGGTAAAGAATGGTTCGAATATCCGGTCTTGCAATTTTTGGTCGATGCCTGTGCCGTGATCTGTCACCGTAATGCGCGCATTGGGAGTGTCTGATTGTGCGTTTATGGTGATCATCGCATTGTCGCTACTTGCATCTCGCGCATTGGATAGTAGGTTAATAAATACCTGCATTAATCGCTGGGTGTCGCCTTGCACAGCAATATCGACGGGGCAGTTGTTGTTGTAGTGGATTTGGCGAGCTTCATTGTCCAGGCTTAGAAGCTGTATCGCCTCGGACACGCAGTTGCGGATGTTGACGGCTTCCGTTGCTTGCGATGGTGCTTCGCGACCAGTGTGGGCAAAATTGACTAGGCTGTGCACAATGCTGCTAATTCGCTGAGTTTGCTTAACGATTTGCGAGGCGGTTTCCAGGGTGTCTGGGTTTTCGGTTTCATAGCGTAGGTTTTGAGCGAGACAGGCAATGCCGGTGACCGGATTGCCTATTTCGTGGGCGACACCTGCCGCGAGTCGGCCGATCGAGGCGAGGCGCTCTTGGTGAGTGAGCTCGTGCTCTAGTAGTTGGGTGTCAGTAATATCTTCTACTACCACGATCAATTCGTCGCGGCCCCACATCTGTGATTCAGTTCGATGTAAATTAAGCCAGCGCAAACCTTTTTCAGTCTCCAGGCAAAACTTGCTGCGGTGCAGATCGCTACTCGCTAAAAAGCTAATTAAACAATTGGCCCACGGTGCGGATATGCCAGAGAGGCGTGAGCCAGTGACGTCGCTAGATTTGATAGCCGTTATATCAGCCATGGACATATTCCACAGCAAAATTTCTTGGTCTCGCCCTAGGGCGCAAACACCAATAGGAAGGTCTTCCAGCGTTTGCCGATGGTAGCGGCGAAGGCTGTCGAGGTCGGCGGCAAGGCCCGTGAGGTTGGTTTGGTAACGTTCTAGGCGCTCTTCGATATAGGTTATGTCTTCACTGCTGCCTAAAACACTATCCGTATAGGGCAGTACGCGATCAATAACCCGCCTAGCGCTGGAGGGCCCGACTAATGATGATAAGTTGATTTCTATTCTGTCGCGGATACGGCGCAGGGCATAAGGGCGTGTTTCTAGCTCATTAAGCTGTAGTTCGTCTAATGCCCGCCTAAATTCCTGTTCGGCGGCGTGGTCTCCGAGCGCCTCCTGTAAGCGCTGCCGTATTTCGCCGGCAGATTGTAGATTTAATGTGTGGCGGCTGGGGCGGTTAAGGTCGTCTAGAGTGCAGGCTTCCGCAGCGCTGCGCTCTTCATCAGAGGTTTCACTAAATATGGAAACAATAATGAAAAATGCACTGTTAACGCCTAGGGATACACTGGCCACGACAACCCAGAATAAGTCGCGATCGAGTGAATTGATATACAGCTTTTCTAGATAGGCGGGGTGTTCATTGGTGAACATGGGGATCAGTAATCCCAGTGCCCACACGATAAAGCCGGCAGTCAGGCCGCAGATAAAACCGTTTCGATTGGCCCGGGGCCAGTACAGCACGGCAAGCACGCCTGGCAGAAATTGTAGGCATCCACCGGCTGAAGCCACCGTAAGATTTGTGAGAGTTTGAGTGTCGCCGATTAACTCATAGAAAATAAAGCCGATTAAAATGATAGCGCATATTAGTAGCTGACGAGTCATCAGCAGCCAGCGATAGATGTCAACGTTGCGGCCTTTGGGGCGCAGGATTGGCAATACTAAATGGTTAAGGCTCATGGACGCGAGTGCGAGGGTGGTCACAATGATGGCGCCGCTTGCAGCCGAAAGGCCGCCGAGGTAAATCAGCGTTGTTAGCCATATGTTCTCTATATTTAAAGACAGGCCAAGTGCGAAATAATCTGTGGCGATAGTTAGTCCCGACGCTTTTCCCGCCCAGAGTATGGGGAGTACAGGTAGGCTGATCACGAGTAGAAATAGTGGTAGCCCCCAACTTGCGGTGACGAGGTTTTGGCGACTGGGATTCTCAGCAAACAGCATATGGAACACATGCGGCATACAGACTGAGGCGGCGAAGAACATAATTAGCATTAGCCGGTTGGTGTCGCCGGATTGCGGGGCGCTAAGTTCCCTGAGTACGTCCGGGTTGCTGTTTAGCCACTCTTGCAATCCATTGAAGCTGCCAAACACTGACACTACTGCGACAATGCCGACCAGCACAATGGCTAGCATTTTGATAATGGATTCGAATGCGAGCGCGACCACTAAACCGCGGTGGCTGTCTTTGGATGCGAGGTTGCGAGAACCGAATAAAATAGTGAATATCGTAATCACGACACAAAAAAGTAGCGCGGTGAGGTTTTTGAAGTGGGGTTGGTCGCCCATTAACGCGTCGCCAGCACTTAAAATCAATGTGGATTCAGAGACTATTTTTATTTGGATGGCGATAAGGGGCCAAACGGCAAGCGCTAAGAATAATGTTGCTAGCGAGCCGGCCCAAGAACTGCGGAAACGGAAACTAAGTAAGTCAGCGAGTGAGTTAAGTCGGTAGCTTTTACAAATCTGATGCAGTGGTGCGAGCAGTATGGGAAGGAGAATTAACGCCGCCGAAATCCCAATGTAGTAGTTTAGGAAGCTATAGCCATAGCGCTCTGCAAAGCCGACGGCGCCGTAAACAGCAAAGCCGCTGGCGTAAACCCCCAAGGATAAAACATAGACGCTGGGATGGTTGACCAGTCGCGATGGCAGTAATTGGCGCTCGGTGGCGTAGGCGATAGCAAACAGTAGCAGTAAATAGCCAATGCCGATAAAAAACAGGGTATTGAGGCTAAGGGTCATTGCGGCGCTGATGCGATAGGCTGATAAAAACAAAAATAATAATTAGTAGCCACAATATATGATGCCGATACCAAAGATTGCTGGCGTCGTTAAGCCAACGGCCTATGGCTGGAGCATAAATAAAAGCAAATGTTACAAGCAGTAGCAGTGATGAGTGAATTTGCATGGTGACCGCGAGGTTTTCATCGTCGGCCTGATGTTACTGGAGCGTCTATGAAACTGCAAAATATTGCGGGCAAGTTTATAGCTTAAGCGCTGTTGTTTTAGGAATACTCTCGACACACCAATGTGCAGCTCCCCATTGCAGTATTTGCGCTACATCAAGTTCCGGTGGTGGGGGAGTTTGCTGCAGATAGCGCAGTACGGTTTGAATGTTTTGCTTGGCGAGGCGGTCGTCAATGGCGGGGGCAAAGCTTTGTTTACTCAGTTTATGGCCGTCATCGCCAACAATGACGGGTAAGTGAAGGTATCGAATAGCCGGCAGTAAAAGTGCCTGCTGGAGATGGAGCTGCCATGCCGTCGCATCTAGCAGATCGACGCCGCGCACGATGTCGGTAATGTGTTCAGCGGCATCGTCGACGACCACCGCAAGTTGATATGCATAAAGACCGTCGCGTCGCTTAAGTACTGGGTCACCTACTTGCGTTGTAAGGTAGTGTTGCTGGCCCTGTGCTCGGTCTAGGAAGGTGATACTTGGATTTTGGAGTTTAAGACGAATCGCGGCGTCACCCGCTATATAGGGTTTGATGCAAGCGGGCGGGTGTATTCCACCGTACTCAGCCAATTGCGCGCGTGAGCAGCTGCAGTAGTAGGCACTCCCATTGCGCAGTAATATATTTAGGGCGGTATCATACTGCGTGCTTTGCTGACTTTGCCACAGGATGGCGCCATCCCATTGCAGGCCATGGGCGATTAAACTGTTGATGATTAGGTTTGCTGCGTCCGCTTGTTCGCGGGGTGGATCGATATCTTCAATGCGCAATAGCCATTGGCCGTTATTGGCGCGGGCATCGAGATAGCTAGCGACGGCGGTAAGTAGCGAACCCAAGTGAAGTGGTCCGCTGGGCGAGGGGGCAAACCGGCCAATATAGCCAGTGTGAGGAGCAGTCATAGCGAGCCTGTTGCTTAGGGCGACAATTGCTGTCGCCCATGCAGATTAACCGCGTTCTTGACGCTCTTTGATCTCGTCTAGGGTTTTGCAGTCGATGCACAAGGTAGCGGTTGGTCTCGCTTCAAGGCGTTTAATGCCAATGTCTACGCCACAAGTATCGCAGAAACCGTAGTCGTCTTCGTCGATGAGATTGAGGGTCGAGTCAATCTTCTTGATCAATTTACGCTCGCGATCACGCGTGCGCAGCTCAAGACTAAACTCTTCTTCCTGGGTCGCGCGGTCGGCGGGATCAGGGAAGTTAGAGGCTTCGTCCTTCATGTGACTAACAGTGCGGTCAACTTCTTCCATCAGCTCTGCCTTCCAGCTAAGCAGAATTTGGCGGAAGTGATCCTTCTGATTGTCGTTCATGTATTCTTCGCCCTTTTTTTCTTTATAGGGAACGAAGGTCTTCAAATTTTCAGGTGTACTCTGCTGTGCAGGCATGGCTGGCCCTCTTCTGTACAAGCCGTTAACCGCAAACTGCGGACATGCGCGACGACGCTGTGTCGCCAAACCGGCAAAACTACCAGATATGGCCGCCTTGCGCTACACGAAATTCACCTTAAATCACATGGCTACCCTGTTGTGGCGATGTTAAGGCGTTGCGGATAAAGCTACACTTCACGTTTTGGCTGATAGGTACAGTATAGGTGATTAATAATTTTGCGCGTCGGCTGGCAGATATCGAGCCATTTCGAGTGGTTGAGGTTTTAACGCGTGCCAAGCAGCTCGCTGCGGCAGGTCGGGATATTGTTCATATGGAAGCCGGTGAGCCGGATTTTACAACGGTAGCAGCGGTTATTAATGCAGCGAAGGCGTCGCTAGATCGCGGCGAAACCTATTACACCCCCGCAGCTGGAATTCCTGAGCTGAGGCAGGCAATTTCGCGTTACTATCGCAGCGATTACGGCTTAGACATAGCGCCAGAGCGGATTATGATCACACCGGGTGCGTCCGGTGCCTTGCTTCTATTGGCGGGTTTATTGGTTAACCCGGGTGAGGGCATGTTAATGACCGATCCGGGCTACCCCTGCAATCGTCATTTCTTGCGATTGGTCGAGGGTGAAGGCCAGCTGGTGCCGGTTGGGCCGGAAGATCGCTTCCAGCTTAGTGCCGAAAAAGCGGAGCAGCATTGGCGGCCAAACACCAAGGGCATTATGGTGGCCTCACCCGCCAATCCAACGGGGGAAATATTAACGGCGACACAATTGCGCGACCTCCATTCACTGTGTGAGCGTAAGCAGGGTTTTTTATTAGTCGACGAGATTTATCACGGCTTAAATTACGGGGTAGATGCCCCCAGTATTTTGTCGATCACCGATAAGGCCTTTGTAATTAATAGTTTTTCAAAATATTTTGGCATGACGGGTTGGCGCTTGGGGTGGCTGGTCGCACCTGAAGAAGCGGTACCGCAGTTAGAAAAACTAGCGCAAAATCTTTTTATATCCATGTCTACTATGGGCCAGTACGCGGCATTGGCGGCATTTGAACCAGAAACTCGCGTAGAGTTGAATCGGCGTCGAGACGAATTTGCTGCACGGCGCGATTATTTGTTACCGGCTTTGCAGAGCTTGGGTTTTGATATCCCTCACTGTCCAGCTGGTGCTTTATATCTGTACGCGGGTATTGAGCGGTTTAAGACGAATAGTCAGCAGTTTTGTTTAGATTTATTAGAGAATCATGGTATTGCCATCACGCCTGGTGAAGACTTTGGGCGCTATAAGGCAGACCAACACGTTCGGTTTGCCTACACAACAGGACTTGATCGTCTGGAGGAAGGTGTGGCGCGTCTGCGCCGTGTTTTGGCGTAGTACTGATTGAATTTAAGGTGTAAAGAATTGCACGCCGGTGCGCGGGTTATTGCTAGTTGATTTTTGTTCCAGGGCTGCGGCCATCGACTCCGCGATACGCGCGGCGCGGGTTTTCATTTTTGTGCAATTCGGCCCTTCAAAGTGGCGATCAATATTATTATTTAATAGGTGCAGCCAGCGAGAAAAATGATGCTGACTAAGCTTTGCCTGTTGGTGAATGTGTTGATGGCGTTCAAAAAGTTGACCTTGGTAACTCGACTCTCCGAATAGAATTTGCGCCCAGAAATCGATAACGCGAGGTAGGTGTTGCTCCAGTGAGAAGGCGATGACGTCTGTAAAGAAAAATCCGATGATACGGTCGCTTAAAACATCTTGATAAAAAAGCCTGAGCAGCGTTTCAAGCTCTTCGCGACTGGCAATATCCACTTTGTCATCAGAATGCATATGCGATGCGCCGTATTTTGTAGTGTCGGTAGAGGATCAACGTGTGGTGGTATTATAGTCATCATTTTATAGTGGTAGCGTTTTTTAAACGAGACGATTTTGCCAGCGGTGGGCGCTTTTGGGTGGTGCTGGCCGCGGATAAAATAACTACTGCATGTGGGTCTCGGTAAGCTTAGCGCTCGCGCGACAACTTGGCTTCGCGCCGGCTAAAGGGGTTGGTATTGATAGTAAACACACCTGAAGCGGTGGCGCTTCAACATATTGTAGAGCGGCTAGATAAATTTAAGCCCCGCCAGCGTTGGTGGCGGCGATGGGTAAAGCGTTCAGCAGTGGCGATTATTATACGTGAGCTGAATGATCACCTTGAAATCTTGATGATTAAGCGGGCCGATCGCGAGGGTGATCCGTGGTCGGGACACATGGCATTTCCCGGTGGCCGCATGGATCGAGGCGATATTACCGGTTTGCGTACGGCAATGCGTGAAACAGAAGAAGAAACGGGTATTTATTTAGACAAGGCCGGCCACTGTATTGGTCGCCTATCTGACATTGTGAGTCGCCCCCATTCTGGTCGCCAGCCCATGGTGGTAACGCCCTACGTTTTTCGACTGCATACGGCGGTAAGCATCGAGGCCAATCATGAGGTGGCTGAGGCGGTATGGATTCCCATGAGCTACCTGATGGACCCGGTGCAGCGCGAGACTATGGAGTTAAAACGTGGAAGATTTGCAATGACATTGCCCTGTTATAATTATGGTAAGCGCCGTATTTGGGGGATGTCATTGAGGATGTTGGACGAGTTACTCAGTCTTGTTTGATGGCTCCTCGCTGTCATTGGTCTCAATGTTCGGCAGTCTGCTAGGCGGCCGGAAGTCGAGGTCATCTGCGTCCGGTAGGGGGTTGCGCCGCTCTTCCCACAGGTGAATTTTCGTTTCGTTGAGTAGTTGTCGAGCTTGGTTTTGTGGTTTTGATGCTTCGGCTATTGCTTGATCTGGCAATATGTCTTTAATCCACGCGACAAATATCGACATAATTATCGGTGTCTTTTTGGTATCCAGGTATTGCCAGCGCGAGCCGTCCAAAATGTTTCCTGATACCCGCTGTTGCTTTACTGGCAGCCAGTAAACGCCGCAGCTGGAAAGGCTGAAATCGTCCTGGCGGCCAAAACTGATATTTGCTTTGAAGGGGTTGAATGCATCTGCCGGCGGATTGTCGATGCGCTTTAGCGCCATAACCCATTCGCTACCCGGGGTGAACTGCTCGGCTTCGGGGCGGCATAAATCATCCTTTTTCCCCCAGATTCGAATCTGCTCTCGGTATTCACGGCCTTGTAAAACGGTGTCGACGACTAAATCAAAGCCATTGCCTTGGGTGTTGCTCACTTCGCCGTAAACTACCAAGTCGGCATTGGCGTAGACTGATTTGAATGGGCCTTCCCACAGGCATTCGCAAGCGGATGCCAAGGGGCTTGCAGTCAGGGCGGCGATCAGTGAAAGTGTTTTTAAGGGCGTGGTGAGGGTCATATTTGTCAGCGTGGTTAGGCGGCGAAATAGTGTTTTGGAGATATCAGACAATATTAAACAAAAAAAGGCGCAATAGATTGCGCCTTTTTTATGATTCTTGTTGCGAAATTAGATGTCGATAACGACACCAAAAAAGTAACCGTCAACAGTGACTTTGGCTTCTTCACCATCGTCTTCAAGGTCGACGTCGAAGTTACGGTAGCCGAGCTCAAGTCCGACTACGCCGAATTCATAGCCTAATCCCACGCTCATATCAGTCACACTGCTGTCACTGTAGGAAATCACGTTTGCGAGTGCAGATGCGTAAAGCCCAGTGAGCGGAAGGTCAAAGCGCGCATTGACGTAAGCCATTGGCACTGGCGCGTCTAACTCGATGGAGCCTTCGCGGCCGGTCGTTGCCAAGCGAACTTCACCGTCAAACATGCGCACGGTTAAACCGACGTCAAGATTGACCCAGTTGTCGAGAATCTCATAGTACAGGGTGGCATCAGTGTGCGTTAAGTCAGTGGTTGAGTTAACTGTGTCAGCCACTGTGTAGACGTCGCCTTCAAACGTAAAGTTGCGAGATAGCTGATTAGATTCAGAAATGTCGAGATCAGTTCGCTGTAGGCGAATGTTCGGCAAAACAGGGACGGGATGTTCTAGGGCAACGTAGAAACTTTTACCTGTTTCGTCGTCATAGCCAAGGTCATCGTTCATATCGATACTGTCTGGCCCGGATTTCACATGACCGTCCCAGCTTTGCTTCCACATATAGGCACCAGCACTGGCGCCGACAATATCGGCCTGAGTAGAAACAGATGCACTTGCAGCCAATATGGCTAAGGCCAGTAGTCTTTTTTGCATGGTAGATCCCCTGTAATAGTTTGTTTTTATCATAGCTTACGATAAGCGCTCTGTGTGACAGCGTAAATACTAGTTATTCAGTAATAATGCCACGTCTTTGGCAAAGTACGTCAATACGCCATCAGCACCTGCGCGTTTAAAGGCCAGTAAGGACTCCATCATGACGGTATTTTTGTCTAGCCAGCCTTTTTCAAATGCGGCGCAATGCATCGCGTATTCGCCACTTACTTGGTAGGCATAGGTTGGTACAGCAAACTCATCTTTAACGCGGCGCACGATATCTAAATAGGGCATGCCCGGTTTGACCATAATCATATCGGCACCCTCAGCAAGATCCAGTGCACACTCGTGCAGGGCTTCATTGCTGTTAGCGGGATCCATTTGATAAGTATATTTATTGCCGCCACCCAAATTGCCCGCTGAACCGACCGCGTCGCGAAACGGCCCGTAATAGGCGGAGGCGTATTTTGCCGCGTAGCTCAGAATACAGGTATTGATATGCCCTGTGCTTTCTAATATTTGTCGAATAGAGCCGATGCGACCGTCCATCATGTCCGAGGGGGCAACAATGTCTGCCCCGGCGTCAGCCTGCGCTTTGGCTTGTAGACACAAAGCCTCAACGGTGCGGTCATTCAGCACATAGCCCTCTGCATCAATGATACCGTCTTGGCCGTGGGTGGTGTAAGGATCTAGGGCGACGTCGGTGATAATGCCCAGCTCTGGGGCGGCGTCTTTAATTGCTTTGATTGCGGTTTGGGCGAGGCCATTCGGATTGTAGGCCTCCTCAGCGAGCAGGGATTTTTTCTCAGCCCCGACCACGGGAAACAAGGCGATGGCGGGGATACTCAGCGCGGCGAGCAACTTGGCTTCCTTCACTATTAGGTCAACGCTTAGACGCTCGATACCTGGCATTGAGCCAACCGCCTGGCGTTCGCCGCTACCTTCGCAAACAAACATAGGATAAATGAGGTCATTCACACCAAGTTGGTGTTCACGCATTAGGCGACGAGTTACCTCTTTCGCGCGCATGCGGCGCAATCGGGTGTTGGGGAAAGCGCCCCGCGTTAGTGATATAGCCATAATCTGTTCTCAGCGCAGGGTTTTAAAAACATGCTCGGCAATGTTCAGGGTTTCTTCAATATCGGCATCGCTGTGTGCCGCGGATAAAAAGCCGGCTTCATAGGATGCGGGGGCGAGATACACGCCGCCCTCAAGCATACCGTGGAAGAATCGATTGAAGCGTTCGGTATCACAGGCCATGACCTGCTGGTAGTTGGTGATGTGCTCTGTCTCGGTAAAAAACACCCCGAACATGGTGCCGACATGATTGCTCGTCATGGCAATACCTGCGGCATCGGCGCGCGCCTTTAAGCCTGTGATGAGGTTATCGGTTTTTTGAAAAACCGGTTCATAAAAGCCGTCTTGTTCAATGTGTTTTAGCATGCAGAGTCCGGCAGCCATGGCAATAGGGTTGCCAGAGAGCGTTCCTGCTTGGTACACCGGTCCGCTTGGGGCGATGTGTTCCATGATATTGCGTTTGCCGCCAAAGGCCGCAACCGGCATGCCGCCGCCGATAACCTTGCCGAGGCAGGTGATATCCGCGGTCACACCGTAATAGCCTTGGGCACCTTGCAGGCCGAGGCGGAAGCCGGTCATGACTTCATCGATAATAAGAACTGCGCCGCTTTGGTCGCAGCTCTCTCTTAGGCATTCGAGAAAACCGGGTATTGGTGGAACGCAGTTCATATTGCCGGCAACCGGCTCAACGATAATGCAGGCAACTTGATCGCCATATTCCGCGAAGGCGGCGCGCACGCCCTCTATATCGTTATAGCTGAGCGTTATTGTGTGCTCTGCCAGCGCGGCGGGTACGCCGGGTGAGCTAGGGACGCCCATGGTGAGTGCGCCCGATCCGGCTTTGATGAGCAGTGAGT
Source organism: Zhongshania sp. (assembly GCA_018066965.1). Taxonomy (GTDB): domain Bacteria; phylum Pseudomonadota; class Gammaproteobacteria; order Pseudomonadales; family Spongiibacteraceae; genus Spongiibacter. The sequence continues at coordinate 76,022 of JAGPVP010000118.1, forward strand.
CGGAGTGGCCGTGGTAGCAGCCTTCAAATTTAATAATTTTGTCGCGTCCGGTATAGCCGCGGGCGAGGCGGATGGCGCTCATGGTAGCTTCGGTGCCGGAATTAACCATACGTACCATGTCCATGCCGGGCATGATGTTGCAAAGTTTTTCCGCAAGTTGAGTTTCGATTTCCGTTGGCGCGCCGAAGCTGAGGCCTTTTTGTAACTGGGCGGTGACGGTGGCAATGACGTCGGGGTGAGCGTGGCCGAGTAACATGGGGCCCCACGACAAAACGTAGTCGATATATCGCTTACCTTCTACGTCAAATAGGTAGGGGCCTGAGGCGTGGTCGATGAACCTCGGGGTGCCGCCAACCGCTTTAAAGGCGCGAACTGGACTGTTGACTCCGCCAGGGATGCGGTGGCGGGCGGTCTCAAAAAGTTGCTCGGAGCTAGTCATATAAAAATCTTAATTATAAAAAATGTCAGTGGGCATTATCACGTGCTGAGCTAATTATCGCCAGAGCAGGCAGCGTCTAATCATTAAAAGGGTTTCAGGACGGCAAGTAGCACTATTGCAAACAAAGCGACGACCGGGGCTTCATTAAACCAGCGATAAAAGACGTGGTTTCTCGTGTTGTTATCGTCGGCAAAGGTTTTCACTAAATGACCGCAATACAGGTGGTAAGCAATTAGAGCAGCGACAAAAAGTAGTTTAAGGTGCAGCCAGCCAGCGCTTAGGTAGTATTCAATATTTTGCGCAATTAGCAGTGCGCCGAAAGCGATAGTCAACACGGCAAAGGGGCTAACAAAACGATAGAGCTTACGCTCCATGACTTTTAAATAATCGCGTGTCGCTTGATCTTCTGCCATGGCGTGGTAAACAAATAGCCTAGGGAGATAAAAAATTCCGGCGAACCAGCAAACAATGGCGATGATGTGGAAAGCTTTCAGCCAAAGCATAATGCAGTACCTAAATAAATTGTTTCTGGGTGGCGTGATTTAGACACATTGTCATTGCTATCATCGGTGTCTGATAAAATCACTTTTTGGGCGCTGGGTGTTGCCAGTGAATTAGCATACAATATCTGCTAGCCAATTGTGGCTTGCCGTATTAATTTTTATCTCGCGCATTCTCATTAAGCTCTGCCGCCTGCACAGGCCTCTTAATTACATGACCGCCAAAAATAAACGTACTCAGACTGCTCGCAGACTTCGTCTGTGGTGGACGCTGGGTAATCGACATACCCGTCGTCAGCTAGGTACGGTTGAAGATTGGAAGACGCGCGGTGTGTTTTGGTTTGGCGCGCTAACAGTCGGTTTGGTTATTCAGAGCTTTGCATGGCTGTCTGAAGAAAGTTTTTCGATCACAGAAGCTGTGTTCGACCGTTACCCCTATGCCTTTTTATTGATCACCCCGCTTGGGTTGATGGCCATTGTGTGGGTGATGAATTGGGGGGGCAAAGCAGCCCGAGGCAGTGGTATCCCGCAGGTCTTACTAGCACATAAACAGAGTTACCATTGGCTGCGTGGACCTTTTTTGTCGCTGCGGGTGGCAACGCTGAAGGTCTTGCTGACTTGTGCAGGTTTACTGGTAGGTGCAACGGTGGGGCGCGAAGGTCCCAGTGTGCACGTCGGCGCAGCCTTGATGTACAAATTTGGTATCTGGGCAAAGTTAAAACAGCGGCAGGTGGAAAGCAGTTTAATTGTGGCGGGTGGCGCGGCCGGTGTTTCCGCGGCCTTTAATGCGCCACTTGCGGGTATCGTGTTCGCGATTGAAGAGTTGCAGCAATCGATGGAGGCGCGAACTACCGGTACGTTTATTATGGCGATCATCCTGTCGGGGGTGGTGGTGTTGGCCTTTGCGGGACACTATAGCTATTTCGGTGTCCCAGATGTTACGGCGGTGCCATTCTCTAATTACCCCTATATTATTGGTGTAAGCGCGGCGTGCGGTTTGTTGGGCGGGCTATTTAGCTTGTTTTTGGTTCAGGGTAATCGTGCGATTGCACCGTTAGTAGCGCGGCGGCCGCTGCGAGTTGCGTTTGTTATTGGTATATTTTTAGCTGCTATGGCAATACTGTCCGATGGGCTAACCATGGGTAGCGGTTATGTTGAGGCCAGGTCACTTTTAGCAGGGCAGTCAGAGGGGAGTTGGTTAACTGCTGCGGGCAAAATACTGGCAACGCTACTCACGTATTTCAGCGGTATACCCGGCGGTATCTTTTCGCCGAGTTTAGCTGCTGGGGCCGAGCTGGGGTCTGCTATGGGGCCGCTTTTTCCGCAGGTTCCGGTGGTGTCATTGATCTTGGTTGGTATGGCCAGCTATTTTGCCGGTGTGGTTCAGCGGCCAATAACGGCCTTTGTCATTGTGCTGGAGCTGACAGGTAATAATCACGATATACTGCCGGCTTTAATGGTAAGCGCGCTAGTCGCAACTGCGGTGTCGAAATTGGTAATGAGCGAGCCCGTGTATCATGTGTTAGCGAGGGATTTGGTTCGCGGCTGGGATCACCTGCTGCGCGAGAAAGACGAGTCGGTGTTGACGACGGGTAAGAACGTTATCGAACCGCAAAATGAACAGCGTTAAGGGAGAGAAAGTCTAGTGTTAAAAGTTGGGATAGTAGGTGGTACTGGTTATACAGGTGCAGAATTACTGCGTTTATTGTCTACCCATGCTGAGGCCGAAGTGGCGATGATTACATCGCGCGCAGAAGACGGTGTGGCAGTAGATGAATTGTTCCCGAGTTTGCGTGGCGTGGTTGATCTGCGCTTTACCGCGCCAGATGTGGATGCATTGGCAAGCTGCGATGTGGTTTTTTTCGCGACACCTCACAATGTCGCGATGAATATGGTGCCCGAGCTGTTGGCGGCAGGTACTCGTATAATTGATTTGTCTGCAGATTTCAGGATTGCGGATGCTGAGTTGTGGTCAAAGTGGTACCACGAGAAGCATATTTGTCCGGACGTGCTCGCGATGGCGGTTTACGGTTTGCCAGAGCGAAATGCGGATAAAATTCGTAACGCGAAGTTAATTGCTTGTCCCGGCTGCTATCCAACGGCGATCGAGCTCGGCTTTATTCCTTTGCTTGAGCAAAAGCTGGTTGATCCCAAGCGGTTGATTGCAAGTGCTGCCTCGGGTGTGAGCGGTGCGGGTCGGCAGGCGAAGATCGACAATTTGTACGCAGAATTGTCCGAGAGCTTTAAAGCTTATGGCGTGGCCGGTCATCGGCATTTGCCAGAGATCGAGCAGGAGTTGGCCTTGGCTGCTGGTGGTGCGGTAGGTTTGACCTTTACGCCCCATCTATTGCCGCAGGTGCGCGGTATTCACGCCACCTTGTATTCCGAGCTGTTAGATCCCGCTGTGCCCTTGGATGAGTTGCAGTTTATGTTTGAAAAGCGGTATGCCGATGCACCGTTTGTGGATGTGATGCCCCTAGGCAGTTTGCCGCAAACGCGCACAGTGCGGGGCGTAAACACGTGCCGCATTGCTTTATATCGTCCGCAAAATAGAGATACCGTTGTTGTGTTGTCGGTTATTGATAACTTGGTGAAGGGGGCGTCTGGGCAGGCTATTCAAAACATGAACTTAATGTTTGGTTTGCCAGAAACGATGGGGCTGCAAGGCGTGGCATTGCTGCCGTAAAAGGTGTCGGGCGGCAAATACTTGACTAAATTAGTCGGAAAAGAAGATAATTAGGTTAGTGGTGGCGCATATTGGCGCACGGGTAGTAGTGAGGTGATATATGTCTGCGGTTGAACAATTCACACCGTCAGTACTAACATTGACGGATAAGGCGGTTGCTAAGGTTAAAAACTTAGTTGAGTCCGAAGCCAATGATGATTTGAAATTGCGTGTATTTGTTACCGGTGGTGGATGCTCGGGGTTTCAGTACGGATTTACTTTTGATGAAATCGCCGAGGAAGATGACACCTTGGTTGAGCGCGATGGAGTAACGGTTCTCGTCGACCCTCTAAGTTATCAGTATATTGATGGCGCTCAAGTTGATTACACCGAGGGTCTCGAAGGTTCTCGATTTGTAGTTAGTAACCCAAATGCCAGCACTACCTGTGGCTGCGGATCTTCCTTCTCTGTTTGATTTTCGTTGGCCTAGTATCTGCTAGGCCCTCGCTAGCATCCTGCCGTTTTCTTCTTTTTTCCCCGCTTTGCTATCTGAGCTAGCGTATTTGTAATCACGCTGGATAAATTGCGCCAAGAATGCGTGGTCCTTTCGCACCAGTTACAGCCGGTATATTACCTGGCAGATGGCTGAGTGTTTGCTTGGCCAGCCACGCAAATGCGACCGCCTCAACCCAGTCTGGTGGAATACCAAGTTGCTGGGTATCTGATACTGATCGCTGGGTAAGTAACTCTTTAATGCGTCTGCGAAGCGCTAAATTTGCACTGCCGCCACCGCATAAAAATACTGGCGCTCGATTCGCGCTGGTTTTTTCTATCGCATCGCAAATGCTGCGTGCGGTGAGTTCAAGTAGCGTGGCTTGGACGTCATTCGGCGCTATCGGCGGAAATTGCATAAGCGTGTTCAGAATGGTCCGCAAATTGAATTGCTCGCGTCCTGTGCTTTTGGGGCCGGTTTGGCGGTAGAAATCGGTGTTCAACAGGTGCTGTAAAAGTGCGTCATTTGATGTGCCGCTGGCTGCCCAGTTGCCGTCGCGATCAAAGTCTTGATTCAGGCTGGTTTTTATCCAGCTATCCATAAGAACATTGCCCGGCCCAGTGTCGAAACCGATTACGTCGCCATTCTTTTGGAGGAGGCTGATGTTTGCCATGCCGCCAATATTGAGAATAACTCGGTCTTCGGTTTGGCTGGCAAATACTGCGGAGTGAAATGCCGGTACCAGCGGTGCGCCTTGGCCAGCCGCCGCTATATCGCGGCGGCGAAAGTCGCCAATGGTGGTAATGCCGCTTATTTCCGCGATGGTGTTGGGGTCGCCGATCTGTAGGGTAAAGGCTTGCGTGTGATGGCGGGTGCTATCGGGTGGCCGGTGCCGCACGGTTTGTCCGTGGCTGCCGATTGCAGTGATATCTTTGGGGTTGAGTTTAGCCGTCTTGCATAATTGCAGGGCGGCATTGGCGAAAACACGAGCGATTTCACGATCTGTTCTGCCCAGTAGCTCTATTTCGCCATCACTCGTTGAGCACAGTTGTAATATGTCTGCTTTTAGCTCTGCGGGGATGGCGGCTGACACGCTGGATACAAACTGGACGGTGTTGTCGCCGTCCACGTCAATTAGAGCGGCGTCTATGCCATCTAGGCTGGTGCCCGACATCAGGCCAATGTATTTCGAGCCCATTAGCCCGCGTCAATACTGTTGTAGTTACGTTGCGCGGCGTAGGTTTTAAGCTGCAGCTGCATGCCAGATATTTGATTTTTAAATGTCGACATTTCTCCACTGTTCACCTTTGTTGGTGGTGGCAGCTTGGTGACAATGGTGGCTGGATTGCGGTGTACGCCGTTAACTAAAAACTCATAATGCAGGTGTGGTCCGGTGGCGTAGCCTGTGGAGCCAACCCAGCCGATGGTTTCGCGTTGCCGAACACGCTCACCCTTGGATACCGCTCGCTTATGGAGATGCAGGTACTTGGTGATATACGCTTCGCCATGTTTGATGAAAACGTAATTGCCATTGGCTTTTGAGTACCCGGCGTCTGAAACGCGGCCGTCGCCGGCGGCGTAAACTGGTGTGCCGCGCGGTGCTGCGTAGTCTATGCCGCGGTGCGGGCGCACGGTTTTGAATACAGGGTGTAGGCGCTTGGGATTGAAGCCCGAGCTGATCCTGGTGAAATCTAGCGGTGCCCGCAAAAAGGCTTTGCGCATGCTTTCGCCGCTTTCAGAGAAGTAATCGACTTCGCCTTTGGTATTGATGTAGCGGTATGCTTCAAAGGAGCGACCTTGATTAAAGTACTGCGCCGCAAGAATTTGCCCGCTGCCTAGCCGTTCGCCGTTTAAGTATAGTTCTTCATATATAACAATGAAGTAATCGTCTTTGCGGACGTCATAAACGAAGTCCAGCACCCCGCCGAATATGTTGGCGAGTTCCATAATTATACTTTGGTTTACCCCTGCATCCTGTGCAGCTTTATATAGTGAGGAGGTAATTGTTGCGCTGGCAACGCGTTGTCGGATTTCTGGTGTTTCTGCTAGCTCGGTTGTGCCGAAGCCAGTTACTCCGCGTTCGAACACGAGGCTATTTAACTTGTCTAGCTGGTAACTCATTGCAGAGAGTTCGCCGCTATCATCTATTTGGAACGATAATTTTTGGCCAGGACGAATTTTGTTGAGTGCCTTGGCTTTCGGTGCGGTCGTTAACAGTTCGTGAAGGGCTTGCGGCGTGAGATTGGCGCGGCTAAAGATTGCCGACAGTGAATCGCCAGCTTTCACTTGTACTTCTGTCCAGGGCTTTTCGGCATCCTCTATTGGCGGTGGGGTCGTATCGGCTGGGCTGCTCGCCGCTCGAGCAGGGCTTAGCTCTAAATTTAACGGTATGGCAGTGCGCTTGGCCTCAGCATTTTCACCGGGCAATAATAGGAGTGATAGGCCAAGAGCAATAAGCGTTGATGCAGCAAGGGCCAAGTGGCGTCGCGGAAATTTGCCATTGCTTAATTTGCGAACGGCGTGCCTTTTGGGAATCCATTTTTGCATAGGTCTAATACTACATGCCCGTTGATGATTTTTTGCGCAGTATAACAAATGTACTGCGTGCTTGAAGCCCGTAATTACCGAGAGTTAAAGTAGATTCTAGCTTGAGTGCGGCGGCATGTCAGCTTTTCCGAGTTTGCATTTTTTGTCGGTTGTTGTATCTTGCCGGCACTTCGGTATTTTCCTATTTTTGCAAATCATCTGCATCAGGTGATTTGCGCCATCTATTTAATTGAAGGTCGGCGTATGACAGCAGTAAATGCAGATTTACTCCCTGAATTAGAGGCGAGAGGTCTTGTTGCCCAGATGACGGGTGAAAATGGTTTGTCTGAGTATCTTGCTGAGGGTCCTCGAACGCTGTATTGCGGCTTTGATCCCACTGCGGATAGCCTTCATATTGGTCATCTTGTGCCGTTATTGGCGTTGCGTCGTTTTCAGCAGGCGGGGCACAAGCCGATTGCGCTTGTTGGTGGTGCAACGGGCCTTATAGGCGATCCAAGTTTTAAGGCTCAAGAGCGCCAACTTAATACGCCGGATGTGGTTGCGTTATGGGTTGACCGTCTGAAGGCGCAAGTTTCGTGTTTCGTTGATTTTGATTGCGGCGAAAACTCTGCTGAGGTGGCAAATAACCTCGATTGGTTTGGTCCAATGACGGCGTTGGAGTTCTTGCGTGATATAGGTAAGCATTTCTCTGTAAATACAATGATTGCGAAGGAGTCGGTGAAACAGCGTATCAACAGAGAGGGTTCGGGGATCTCGTTCACCGAGTTTAGCTATTCATTATTGCAGGGCATGGATTTCTCTGAGTTGTATAAAAGGCATGGCTGTACTTTGCAGCTAGGTGGATCCGACCAGTGGGGGAATATCATTGCGGGGGTTGATCTAACTCGCCGCCAGCATGGCGCAGCGGTTCACGGGTTGACGATGCCGCTGGTTACCAAAGCTGATGGCACAAAGTTTGGCAAGACCGAGTCCGGTACGATTTGGCTTGACCCTGCAAAAACTTCTCCTTATGCCTTCTATCAATTTTGGTTGGCTACTGCTGACGCGGATGTCTATAAGTTTCTCCGTTACTTCACTTTTTTGTCTTTGGCGGATATTGATGCAATTGAGGCTGATGACCGAGAAATGGGGCGCCCTTCGGGCCAGCGCGTATTGGCAGAGGAGATGACCAGGCTTATTCACGGTGACGATGAGTTGGCTGGTGCGCAGCGAATTACTGAGGCGCTGTTTTCCGGAGAGTTGGCGGAGCTGTCGGCTGCAGACTTCAGGCAGCTGCAGTTGGATGGGCTGCCGACCGCAGATTTAAGTCGTGCAGACTTAAAAGATAGACCTTTAACACAATTACTTGCTGATATCGGTATGGGGGCCGGCAAGCAAATAAAAGACGCCTTGGGTCGAAATGCCGTTTTGGTAAACGGTGTGGCGATAGGTTTGGCGGATAATATGAATGTCGGGGGTGTGTTTTCCGAGGGGCGTTCATTATTTGATGGCTATTACCTTGTGAAGCTCGGTAAAAAGAAATATCAGCTGGTGGTGATTAAGTAGCCAAGTTGCTTACTTATTCATCGTTAAGTGGTTGATAGTTAACCGAAGTGTTCGGTTTTTGTACGGACTTAAATGTTTTTAAAATTCTTTTAAAAAGTGTGTTGACTCCCATCATGGTATCTCTATAATGCGCCTCCTCAACTGCTGAGGCGGACTTCACCGAGGTGAAGGAAGCGGATTTGATAAGCGGTTGAGGTGGTAAGAAAGTTTAAAAAACTGCTTGCTACTGAGGATGAAGTATATATAATACGCCTCCTCGCTTAAGGGCAACAACTTAAGCAAAATCAAAACCCTGGCGGTTTTGAGTTATTTAAAAACAAGAGATTAGATAATTCGTGTGGGTGCTTGTTGGTTGAGATT
>JAGPVP010000123.1 GCA_018066965.1 Zhongshania sp.
CAAAATGGAAATGATGACACGACGAGCGTATGGTTTTAGAAACTTTGAAAATTACAGGATGAGAGTACTGGCCCATTGTGGATGGGACGGTGTGATTAACAGGGTGAGATGAGTGCCGTCCCCCGATTATGTTGTAGAGCCCGAAGCCCTTGAATTTGTAAACTTGCCATAATGTACGGGCAAAAAAAAACCGCAATTATGCGGTTTTTCAAAACTTTGGTGGAGCTAGGCGGGATCGAACCGCCGACCTCTTGCATGCCATGCAAGCGCTCTCCCAGCTGAGCTATAGCCCCAAAGCAGAGGCTGCGCATATTACGGTTAGCCCCTAAACTTGTCAACACATCGACTTGAAATCACTGCATTTTTCTAATGCAGTGCGCAGATATAGACGATTACAACTACGGGCCGGCAAGCAGACCTAACTATGATAACCCGAGTCTTTTACTGAGCTAAGTCTTGATACTGTTTTTCAAGCTTTTTAAGGCGCTTTTTGCCTACACCGCCCAAAACCTCTATGGCATGACGAAGCCGCGCTCTGCTCATATCTGGCCCCAGCACTTCCATGGAATCAACGACTGAGATTGATGACGTGGTGCCCGCGATCGCAATAAACAAGGGCGGCATAAAGTCCTTCAACTTAATACCAAGACCATCTGCCAAGGATTTCACTTCAGCAAAAATACGATCGCGCTGCCAGTCGCCTAAAGCCTCTAAACGCCATGCTGCACATTGAAGAAGGGTTACTAGCTCCTCTTCACTCAGATTTGAGGCCCCAAAACTAGCAGGAGTAAGCGGCAGCATACCCGACAAAAAGAACGACGCCAGCGGTGCCATATCGCTAAACACCTCGATACGCGACTGCACATGCGGCAGCATTTTCATTAGCATATCGCGGTTAAAAGCCCACTCCTGCATACGATCTGCCAGCTGCTCTAGGCTGCAATCCTCACGAAGCCACAGACCATTCAACCAGCGCAATTTTTCCACATCGAATATCGGCCCACCCAAGCTAACGCGGGTGATATCAAAATTATCGATCATGGTTTGCAGGCTGAATTTTTCACTTTCATCCGGCATCGACCAACCCATACGGCCAAGGTAATTTAGCAAAGCCTCTGGCAAGAAACCCATGCGCTGGTAATACCAAATACTGGTCGGGTTTTTGCGTTTACTTAGCTTGCTTTTATCGGGATTACGCAACAGCGGCAAATGACACAATACCGGCATTTCCCAACCAAAATACTGGTATAGCAACTTGTGCTTAGGCGCCGAGTTAATCCACTCTTCGCCGCGCAGCACATGGGTTATTTCCATAAGATGATCATCAACCACATTCGCTAAATGATACGTGGGTAAACCGTCGGATTTCAGGAGTATTTGGGCGTCAACCTGCCCCCATTCCAGCTCAATTTTGCCCCGCAACATATCGTCGATTTCACAGCGACCATCGTCTTCTGGCACATGCATACGAATCACATAGGCATCGCCCGCAGCTTCCCGGCGCGCGTGTTCAGTCGCATCAAGTTTTAGATCTGAATATTTCAACGCAGTATGGCCGCCCGCTTCGCGACGAGCCTCGCGCAACACGTCCAATTCTTCAGCCGTTCGATAGCAACGGAAGGCATGACCCGCCGCAATAAGTTGCTCGCAATGCACTTTATAAATTTCACTGCGCTCACTTTGGCGATACGGCCCATGCGGCCCGCCAACATCTGGCCCCTCAGCCCACTCCAAACCCAACCACCGCAAGGAGTCCAATATCGCCTGCTCAGACTCCGGCGTAGAGCGCTGCTGATCGGTATCTTCAATACGCAGTAAAAACTCACCACCGTGACTTTTAGCAAAACAATAATTGAACAATGCAATATAAGCCGTGCCAACGTGCGGGTCGCCAGTCGGCGACGGAGCGATACGAGTGCGAACAGTCATGGAGTGTTTATTACCATTTGAATACAATAGACATTTAGCCTCGCACAGAATTACGCGAGCGGGCCATTCAGGTCGCCATTATACGTGCCGGATGCGGCAAGATTCACCCACCGCAGAGGTATTTAGCGGCAGATGCACAAAAAAATACTTAATCGCCGCTTTTGCGTTGCGCCGATGCTCGACTGGTCAGATAGGCAATGCCGAGTATTCTGGCGCCAGCTGACCACCGAAGCAGTGCTTTACACTGAAATGATTACTACCGGCGCCCTCATCCATGGCGACGCCGAGCGCCACCTTAACTTTAGTGACATTGAACATCCCGTGGCTCTGCAATTAGGTGGCAGCGACCCAGACGCCTTGGTGCACTCAGTGCGTCTTGCGGAGAAATGGGGCTACGACGAAGTTAATTTAAACTGCGGCTGCCCATCGGATCGCGTTCAAAACGGCTTTTTTGGCGCCTGTTTAATGTCTCGTCCCGCACTCGTCGCCGACTGCGTCAAGGCTATGAAAGACGCGACATCGTTACCCATTACAGTAAAGCACCGTATCGGTATAGATGAGCAGGAAGGCTACGGGCCACTGCAAGAATTTGTGGCTGCGATTGCCGAAGCAGGCACTGACGCGATCATCGTTCACGCCCGCAAAGCGTGGCTGCAAGGCCTAAGCCCTAAAGAAAACCGTGAAGTTCCACCATTGAATTACGGCTTGGTACATCAGCTAAAGCAAGATTTTCCTGATCTCGAGATCATCATCAACGGCGGCATACAAAACATCGAAGACGCCGCCTCGCAATTGTCATACGTGGATGGCATTATGATGGGCCGCAGCGCTTACCAAACCCCGTTTATTCTTGCGGATGTCGATTCGCAATTTTACGGAAAAGAGTCGCAATTAAGAACACGAGGCGATGTGATTCGTGGTTTATTTCCTTACATAGAAACGGAACTTGCCCAAGGCACCCGACTCAATCATATGACTCGACATATCCTTGGGATATTTAACGGCCAACCCGGCGGCCGCTTATTTCGACGCTATATAAGCGAACACGCGCATCGCCCAAATGCCGGTATTGAGGTATTGGAACACGCCTTAAACCTTAGCGAACAAGCTCTGCTGACCATGCAGAGTAAAAGGACTGTAATTAATGAGTAGCAAGCTAGATCAACTAAAGCAATTTACCGACGTCGTTGCCGACACCGGCGACATTGAAGCCATTCGTCGCTTTGCGCCGCAAGACGCCACTACCAATCCGTCGCTTATCCTCAAAGCCGCGCAGCTTCCTCAATACCAGCCGCTTATCCAGCGTGTTATTGAAGCCCAAAACGGCAGTAACAGGGACGCTCAGTGGCTGCAGAAAACCGCCACCCAATTAGCGGTAGAGATTGGCGCTGAAATTTGCAAATTGGTCCCAGGCAAAGTATCAACCGAAGTTGATGCCCGCCTCTCGTTTAATACCGAGGCGATGATTGCGGAAGGCCGCTACATCACTGAGCTTTACCAGCAAAAAGGTATAGCTAAAGATCGTTTACTCATTAAAATCGCGTCTACTTGGGAAGGCATCCAAGCCGCTGCGGCATTAGAAAAAGAGGGCATTGAGTGCAATCTCACCCTGCTCTTTAGCCTGATTCAAGCCGCGGCCTGCGCCGAAGCTGACGCCACCCTCATATCGCCCTTTGTTGGTCGTATTTTGGATTGGCATGTTGCACGGGGTGTAAAACCAGAAACAGCCAACGATGATCCCGGCGTGCAATCTGTGATCGCAATTTATAGCTATTACAAACAACACGGCTATAAAACCATTGTTATGGGCGCAAGCTTCCGCAACATCGGTGAAATCGAGGCATTATCCGGCTGCGACCGCTTAACCATAAGCCCGGCATTACTTACCGAACTAAGTGAGGACAGCCAAGCTCTACCCCGCCAGCTCGGGCCAGACATGAAATTTGCCGCCCACGACAAGCTAGAAATTACTGAATCAGGTTTCCGCTGGGCACTAAACGAAGATGCAATGGCAACCGAAAAGCTTGCAGAGGGCATCCGAGCTTTTGCCGCCGACCAAGTTAAACTGGAAACCCTGCTTAGCGAGTGGAATTAAGCTATGTTTGAAAAATTAAAACAACTATTTGCTGGCGTGGACGAAGACAGCAAAGACACAAGCATGTCGTTAGAACTCGCAGCAGCGGCCCTGCTCATAGAGGTCAGTAAATCAGACTATCAGCAGGATCCTGCGGAAATTGAAAAAATCCGTGAGTTGCTCGTTCGCTGCTTTTCAGTATCGCTGGCAGACATCGAAGATTTTATGGCAACAGCCAAGGTGCTCAATAAGGACAGCACCTCGCTGTACCCCTTTACGCGCTACATCAATGACAATTGCAATAATATTGAGAAATATGAGTTGATTGTCGCGTTATGGGAAGTGGCCATCGAAGATGGGCGAATAGATAAATATGAAGACCATTTAATCCGTAAGATTTCTGATCTAATTTATCTACCCCACACAGAATTTATTCGAGCAAAACTGACAACGACAAAACGAGCTGGCAATAAATAGCCAATACAGTGATTAAGCTGAGCCATGACTAAAAACACTGCCCCTCAAGAAGCGACACTAACTCACGGAATTTAGCGTGGTTGCTGTCGCTCAACCCCATCAAGGTGCGATGGGCCTCAAGCACACGTTTTTTAACGGCATCTTCGCTACAAGGCAACACCGGCAACTCGCCGAGATCTTCATCGTCTAACAAAGGCTCTTGTCGAATTCTAAACACCCGATCAAAACCCATGCTTTCTAACACGCGGGTAATATCAGGGTTGGTCGACAAAATAAGAGGAACAAACTTAAAACGCTCTTTGGCTTTGATAGCCAATTTAGCTAATAATCCGAGGGTGGTGCTGTCGACATTTAAGGCATCAGAAAGATCAACGACAACGCTGGCAAAGCCTTCGACTGACAACATCTCGTCGAAAAACTCATCTAGGGTTGTACACAGCGTCAACCGCACGTCACCAACTAACTTGATAACAAACGCGCCGTCCTGTCCTGCTACCAATATCCTACCAGGCTGCATTTGCCTATAACCTGCACACGACTAAAATTGCGATATCGTCTGGCGCTTCGTCTATTTCTAGTAGACCAAAGGTTTCCGCCAGTCCCGTGGACGAGCTAGCACCGTCTTTTAGAATATCGAGCAGCTTCTGCTCTTTTTCTTCAAGGGTGTCACTGTCCAACACCTCTAATATACCATCCGAGAATAGTGTCAGCACAGCCCCCGGCGGAAAGGTGATCATATGATCACTGTACTCGGCATCTGCAAACAAACCAACTGGCATGTCGTGCTCTGGCAAAAACTCTGCCTTACCCTCCACCGCCATTGCCGGCGCAGGAAGGTGACCCGCCACCGAATAGCAAAGCTGATGGCACTTTAGATCAAATGCGCCCACGCACATGGTCACATGCTTGCCAATGCCCATCTCCAAAAGCTCACGGTTGGCAATAGCGAGCATTTTGGCGGGTGACAAAATTGCCGTTGAGCCCCGATGCAGAAAATCACTGCGCTTGCGGGCAAATAAATTTTTAAGAAAGACCGTAACGAAGGCCGAACTAGCCCCGTGCCCCGACACATCAGCAACAAAGAAAACCGCGTGGTCTTCACCGACTAAAAAATAGTCAATGAAATCGCCGCTTAAATATAATGACGGCAATATAAAATGGCAGAAGCTATAGCTACCGATCTGTTTTGGGGTATCTGGAAGGAGTAACTGTTGAACGTGTTTACCGGCTTGCTGGTCTTGCTGTAACAGGGTCAAGCTTTCGAGTAAGTCTCGATTGGCGTTTTCGAGCTTGGTTCGGTATGCCAAATTCTCGCGCTTTAAAGTGCCTCGCTCCACCGCGCGATCTATAACGTGGCGAATAACATCTAAATTTTCGGGTGGCAACATTAAATAATCTGTCGCACCGTGACGAACGGCTTCCACCACGTCGGCAAGGCTTTTACGGCGAGACACACCAATGAGTGGCAGTTCACGGGGGTCTGCGGCCATTTTACCCAATAAATCAATACCGCGATCATCGGGGAAGTCGATATCAACCATCACAATATCGATATCTTCTTCTCTAAAACCCACCATCGCGGATGCGCAGTCGGAAATAGCAACCACCGACATACCTAGCTTTTCCAAGGAGGAAACAAGCTCAGCGTGCACAGCGTCAGCCTGCTGTACCAATAAGATGCTCTGGGGAAAGGTAGCGTTCATGCGGCCTTTTTACTCGCTTCAGCCAACACACACAAGCCGTATTTATGCGGAGAATTTACGCTCGGAACGTAAGACGCCGATTCAGAAATCAAAGGATTCGAAATCTTCATCGCCAAAATTGTCTTTAAGCTCGCCATCATTGATGAGAAAGTCTCGACGTTGCAAATAGACATCCTTGAAGAAAGTATATTTATCACCCGATATTAACTCTTCGGTCCCCAGCAGAGATGCTCGCACCTGTAATAAGTCTAGCAGGGTCATACCATACTGCGCACTTTCAGGGTCAATACCGCGGGTAACGGCTGTGTACGAGTCGACTCCGCGCCCTACTCCGTCTCGAAGAGTGCTTGGGCCAAGCAGTGGCAACATAATGTAGGGGCCATTACCAACGCCCCAGACCGCCAAGGTTTGGCCGAAATCCTCCGAATCACGCTTTAAGCCAATATAGCTAGCCACATCAAAAATACCCAACACACCCACGGTGGTATTAATCACAAAGCGGCCGCTGCTGACGAGTACATCGCCGCCTTTGCCTTGCAATGCGTCATTACCAATATTTTTAATTTCACCAATATTATTAAAAACATTGGCTAAACTTTGATCAATAAAGGTGGGAGTAACTTTTCGATAGCCGCGTGCAACCGGCTGCAGCACATATTGATCGGCAGTGTCATTAAACGCAAAAACAGCGCGATTCAAACCTTCCCAAGGATCACGGGGATCTCCCCCGCCATCATCTGCAAATGCTGCAACGCCATGAAACGCAGACATCAGCATCAATACCAAGGCACAAGCTATTCGTTCCATTGGAATCATTACTCATCAAATCTAAAAACGGCTATTACTATACGCAATGGATGGAGGCTTGGCACTATTTGGATAATTACGGCTCTGCAATAATTAGTATGTCGAGGCTTACTAATTGCGCCAAAATATCTCGGCCAAAGCTTAATACCGATTCGGAATCAAGCCCCAGCTCAGCCGCAATGGCTAATAGCACCTCTCGACCATCCTGTGCTGCATCGCCCGCCAATAACGCTAGCAAGCGCGCAGTCACCGCATTAATCTCTAAAAACTGAACGCTGTCGGCACGATTGCGGTAGACCACAATATACGTCGGCTCAGCCCCTGCCTCGCTGGGTCGATGTTGGCAGCTAATAAGATGCACAGGAAAATGATAGGCCAATGGCCACGCCAACGGCGACACATGAAAACAGCTACTCAACATATCGTCGGAAAGCTCGCTTGCCGGAGGCAAATCATCATCAGCTACATCGAGGGCCAACTCAACCCACTCATAATGCGCCAACTCTAATAAGAAAGGTGGATCGATATCTGTCGCACTGCGCTGCGATCCAAGGTACTCGAGGAATTCTTCGGCAATTTTTAAAAAATAGGGGCTTGAGCATTGATGCTGAATCATAAAATCCCGCACCATCGCATCCCAGTCATCATCGCTATACAGGCTGCGACACACGGGAAAGCCATTACTTAGAAAACCATGGATGTTGTTAAAAAATAAATCGCGGTAAATTGTTAATCTGCGCGCCTCAATACCCTGAGGCCCAGCACAGCGCTCAGGATCGCGGATAAACTGCGTCAATTCGCGCTGAACAGCCTGCAACTGACTCATCGCTTAGCCACTCGTAACTCAGCCACGGGCGTATTTAACAAGGTCATTTGCTGGGCTTGCTTAATACGATCTACTTCAAGGAGCAATTCAGCCATAGGCGGAAAATTAAAGTCGCGCTCTAATAAAGTCGGCAATGGACCACAGCGTTCATAAGCGGCATCTAATAAGGCCCATACTGGATCGATAACATCTGCGCCGTGGGTATCAACTCGCAGGTCTTCGGCCTCGTCAAAATGACCGGCAATGTGCACATACTTTGCACGATCTAAAGGCAAAGATTGTAAAAACTCATAGGGATCGTAGCGGTGATTTACGCTGTTTACATAAATATTATTTACATCTAATAGCAGATCACAATCAGCCTCAGCCAATACCGCATTTATAAATTCGCTTTCGCTCATATGCTGCGCTGGCGCGGCATAATACGAGGCATTTTCTAATAAAATGCGTCGTCCTAATACCTCTTGCACCTGCTTAACGCGATTCGCAACGTGATGTACGGCCTCGTCGGTAAACGGAATAGGCAGCAAATCATATAGCTGTCCTTCGTCACCGCAGTAGGTCAAATGTTCAGAATACAGAGGGCAGTGGAAGTCATTCATAAACTGCTTGATGTCTTTCAACAGCGTGGTATCCAATGGCGAAAATCCACCAATGTTTAACGACAAACCATGCAAATAAACTGGATGGCGCTCCGCAATGTCGCGGAACGAGCGGCCATAGCGGCCGCCAATACCTATCCAGTTTTCTGGAGCAACTTCTACAAAATCAATATCACCGGCTTGCAGTGCTTTAAACGCGGGCATTAGACCACGCCGCAAGCCTAAACCTGCCAACGCGAGTCCGTTTGTTGTATTGCCGTCGCTCATTGATATTGCCATCGTTGCCCAGAGGATCTTTATCGCCAAGAAAATTGGCGCTTATTTAGCTGCACCACATGATGCTTCTTTGGCTGCTTTGTCGCCACCACACTGCCCTTCCATGGCCGCTTTGTCAGCACCGCACTTAGCTTCACCGCACTTGCCTTCGTGATCAGCTTTCGCTTTGTCGGCGCCACATTTAGCTTCACCACATTTGCCTTCGTGCTCAGCTTTCGCTTTATCGGCACCACAACTTGCCTCACCGGCTTTATCAGCACCGCACTTGGCTTCTGATTTTGCAGCCTTATCAGAACTACCCATAGCAAGCTGGTAACCGGAGCTCAGTTGTTTAGCCGCAAACGGATTGCTATCGGCCATTGCAGGACTCACTACAGAAGCCAACATTGCCGCACCAAATGCCACTGCTAACGGATTTTTAGTAAAAGACGCCATTATTCATTCTCCATATCGGCTCAGTGCCGAGTTATTAATTCATCCAAGTTAAATCGTATTAGCAGATACCAACATGATAGTTCGGCACTGCCCTGAATCCGCAACCACTTCTAGCATAGCCGCATACCAAAAATTAACAACACGACGACAGGTTTACGGTAATAAGCAGGTTCCCGATCTCCGCCCTGCGAATCTCTGCGGCATAGATCAGTAGACTAGACTAAGCTCGGAATGTTACATCTTGGGAGACAGTTTTCCACAGTTGCTTCAAACGCTTCTCAGATACGGGTGCACGGGTACCTATATTTTGTGCAAACAATGAAATGCGGAATTCTTCTAATTGCCATCGGTATTCTCGCAGGCTGGCATGTGACCTTGCACCGTCTGGTGCGTTGGCAAGAAAGTCCATCAGCTGCTTTTGCATTGGCTCTAACACCAAGGTGCATTGACGATCGCGCTGATAGTGACCATCGAGCTTTGAGAGTCGCTGCAAAATAGCCCGTAAATAACGAGGATACTGGTCTAACTCGTCTCTGTTCAGCTCAGTAATAAATCCGTCGAAGAACAGCGCCTCCAACTGTGTGTTCACGTCATTAACACTGTGAATCCAGCTCAGTGAATTAAGCTTTTTTAGAGTGCGGCGAATATCTGAGTAGTGCCCCAAAATCTCTACCAGCAGGGTCGCATAGCTCTCTGCGTCGCTAGTAAAACTCTCCCGCCCTACCTGCCACAAGCGCTCAAAGTCACTATCGGTTTCTGGGAGTTTATCGGGATCAATAGCAAAGCTTTGGCGTGCTGCGGCGAGTAAGCAATCTTCAATCCAACGCTTTTTCTGCTCGCCCACAGCGGCAAATTGAAGCTGGACGGCGTTATTACGAAACAAATTTGCGCGCAACATTTTGGCCTGCTGGGACATGCGTAACAGCAAAAGGCGTAGCACGCCGTAAAGACTCTTCTGCTGCGCGTCTTGCTCTGACTCCGCCAATTCCAATACAACGCTTTCACCGTCATCCCTCAGGCAGGGATAAGCAGTTAAGGTTGCACCACCGCGCTTAAACTCATGGCGCTTATCTAAATTGCCAAAATTCCAATCCTGAAGCACTTTGCTGGTAAATCCACCACTGCTTTCCTCGGCGATACCTTGTTGCACTTGGCCCGCAAGTTGCGCCTTTAACTTATGTAAATCACGCCCTTGGGCTAATAATTTCCCCGTATTATCTAATACTCGAATATTCATTAGATAATAATCATCAATGCGATTAGCAGCCCATTCCTTAACATCTATTTGCACGCCGCTGAGCTTGTGTAATGCCGCTGCGAGCTGAGAAAGTAGCGCCTGATCACTGGCTTTTATCATCGGCAATGCCCGGTCAATATAATCTGGCACCGGCACTAATTGCTTGCGCTGAGCCTTAGGGAGCGTTTTCACTAAAGTGATACACTTTTCCCGCAACAAGCCCGGCACCAACCATTCAAGCCGACCCTCCGCTAAGTGCGCCAAGTTACCCAACGGGACAGAAACACTGACACCGTCTGCGGGGTGCCCCGGCTCAAAGTGGTAGCTGAGCGCCAAGCTCATTCCAGCCGATGTCAACGTATCGGGAAATTGTTGCTCCGTAATATCGCCACCGTTGTGACGCATCAATTCGCCGCGACTTAAAAATAATGTCTTTGGCGGCGCCGTGGCCTTTAGCCAATGTTCCAGGTGTTTGGCGGTAATAATATCGGCTGGAAGACGCTCATCGTAATAGCGGAACAATTCGTCGTCAGAAACTAAGATATCCCGGCGGCGGGCTTTATCCTCAAGCTCTGAGATTTCTGCTATCAGGCGCTTATTGTGCTGATAAAAATCCGCTCGCCCTTGGTAACGCCCCTCTACCAACGCCTGGCGAATGAGTATTTCACGACTTTCTTCTGGGGCAATCGGGCCGTAGTGAACCCGCTTTTTATCACGAATGATCAAACCATAAAGTGCTGTTTGCTCAAACGCCATCACCCGACCGCTACGGGCCTGCCAGTGGGGTTCGTAATAGCTGCGTTTGAGTAAACTATCGTTTACGCCAAATACCCACTCGGGGTCGATTTTGGCAACGCAGCGAGCGTAAAGCTGACTAGTTTCCGCCAACTCTGCAGCAACAATCCACGCGGGCGGCTTTTTAAATAAAGCCGACCCCGGAAAAATATGCAGCTTGCGATTGCGGGCACCGATGAATTCGCGGTTCTCATCTTTAGTTGCAATTTGGCCGAGAAAGCCCGGCAACAAAGCGCGGTGAATACTATTAAAGTCCGCCGGCTCTTTATTCTGTTTCAGGCTCAGCTGTCGGCACATCAAGGTAAGTTGTCGATGTACTTCCCGCCACTCTCGCATCCGCGTCCACGATACAAATTCGCGCTGACACAACTTGCGCCACTGACTCGCTGACAACTCTTGTCGCTGCTCTTCGGCGTAATCCCAGAGCCCAACGAAGGCAGCAAAGTCTGAATCCTCCTGCCAGAAACGACGATGTTTTTCATCTGAGGCTTGGCGTTTATCAGCCGGCCGCTCACGAGGATCTTGAATACTTAAAGCGCTGGCGATAATTAGCATTTCTCGCAGACAAGAACCTTCTGCCGCCGCCAACAACAAACGGCCGATACGGGGATCTACTGGAAAGCGACCTAGCTGATCACCAAGCTTTGTTAAACGCCCCTCGCTTACTGCGCCTAATTCCGACAACAGCGCAAAACCGTCGTTAACGAATTTATTGTCGGGGGCATCAACAAACGGAAAATCAGAGATATCCCCCAACTTCAGCTGCAACATTTGCAAAATAACCGCCGCAAGGTTCGTGCGCTGAATTTCTGGCTCGGTGTACTCTGGCCTGCCTAAATAATCAGCTTCACTGTAAAGCCGATAGGCAATACCCGGTGCTACACGGCCGCAGCGCCCCGCTCGCTGATTTGCACTGGCCTGCGAGATTGCCTCTATGGGCAGGCGCTGGACTTTGCTACGCACACTGTAACGGCTAACACGAGCCGTACCCGCATCGATAACATAACGAATACCAGGCACAGTCAAAGAGGTTTCCGCTACGTTAGTGGCCAGTATTACCCGCCACCCTCGCCGACCACGCAAATCAAAGATGCGCTGCTGCTCTGCGCCACTGAGTCTTGAATACAAGGGCAAGACTTCGGCCCCCGGTAAATCTGCATTTTTGAGGTGACGAGTTAATTCGCGAATGTCACGCTCACCACTCAAGAACACGAGGGTATCACCGTGGCGATGGGCGCCTTCGCCCATTAATTCTCGCAACACTGCCTCGACGGCCTCGCCCAAATCATTATCGGCGCTTAATTCCTCTTGAGGCCGATAGCGGTATTCAACGGGAAAACTACGACCAGAAACTTCAATCACCGGTGCATTATTAAAATGCGCCGAAAACCGTTCAACATCGATGGTGGCAGAGGTAATAATTAGTTTTAAATCGGGGCGCTTGGGCAGCAGTGTTTTTAAATAGCCCAGCAAAAAATCGATATTCAAGCTGCGCTCATGGGCTTCATCGATAATGATGGTGTCGTACTGACTTAAAAAACGGTCACGCTGAATGGCCGCCAGCAAAATACCGTCGGTCATTAATTTAATATAACTATTTGGCGATGCGACTTCTTGAAATCTAATTTGATAGGCAACACCTTCACCCACACTAGTATTTAGCTCATCAGCCAAGCGCTGTGCCACTGCCCTTGCGGCCAAACGTCGAGGCTGCGTGTGGGCGATAAGGCCGGCAACACCGCGACCCATTTCCAAGCAAATTTTAGGAATTTGGGTGGTTTTACCTGAACCCGTTTCACCTGCCAACACCACCACTTGGTGATCAGTAATCGCTTTGCGAATATCGTCCAGCCTTTGCGTGAGGGGAAGATCTTCAGGGTAGATAATTTTGGGGACGTTCTCTTGGCGCTCCTTACGACGCAGCGCCGAAGCATTGATTCGCTGCGCTAAGGCAAGCAGCTTGTCATCGACGTCCGCATTTGCAGCTATTTGCTTTTGCAACTGACGACACTGCCTAGCAAGCGCAAAGCGATCGCCCAACATACATTCATCAATATTGGCCAGTAAGGTGGCGGTCGTAATTTCTGACATAAAATCCGTATAAATAAAAAAGGCGCCTTAAGGCGCCTTTTAACTATGTGCTGCTGATTTACTCAGCTTTCGCGAGCTTGGCTAGCTCCTCATCTCGAAGTGAACGACGTAAAACCTTACCGACATTGGTCTTAGGTAATTCATCACGCACTTCTATATAACGCGGCATTTTATAGCCGGTTAAGCGTTCACGCAAAAATGCTTTCAATTCGTCTTTATCAATATCGCCTTTTTTTGCGGCGACAAAGATTTTAACAGCTTCGCCAGACTTTTCATCAGGCACACCAATCGCCGCACACTCTGCAATATTCGGGTGCTCGCTGAGCACGTCTTCAATTTCATTGGGGTAAACATTAAAGCCAGAAACAATAATCATATCTTTCATGCGATCTACAATCCGCATATAACCATCTTCCTGAACAACAGCCACGTCACCCGTGTGTAACCAGCCATTCTTGATGGTCTTTTCTGTTTCATCGGGCCGCTGCCAATAACCCATCATCACCTGCGGGCCGCGCACGCATAACTCACCGCGTTCGCCAATACCCACATCTTCGCCACCCTCGGTGACAATGCGGATCTCTGTGCCCGGCAATGCAATACCAATGGTGCCTATTTGGTTAGCGCCGCCGGGGTTGATAGATACCACCGGTGAGGTTTCGGTTAAGCCGTAACCTTCGTAGACTTGCGCGCCGGTCATTGCCATCCACTCTTTGGCCGCGCCTGCAGTTAATGCCATACCACCAGACAACGTCGCTTTAACAGACGAGAAATCTAGCGTTTTAAACTCAGGGTGATTACAAAGTTGAACGAACAAGGTATTAATCCCGCTCATTCCGCTCCAGCGCCAGCGCTTCATTTCTTTAATCACGCTATCCAAATCACGGGGATTAGGAATAAGCACCGCATGATTGCCCTGCATCATCACGCAGAACGACAGCATGAAGGAGTAAATATGGTATAGCGGCAAAGGCGACAAAAAGGTTTCAGTGCCTTCTTTTAAGCCATAGCTTTCGAACAGCTGCTTGCTTTGCAGTACGTTCGCCATCAAATTGCGATGACTAATCATGGCGCCTTTAGAAACGCCGGTAGTACCGCCGGTATATTGCAGTAAAGCAACATCTTCCGCCGTTGGTGTAGCTGGGGTATAACGCCCGCTCTTTCCTAGTGACAGCGCTTTGCGGTAGCTAATCGAATTTTTAAAGCTAACATTAGGCACCATTTTCTTAACACGCTTTACCACGGTGTTAATCAATGGGCGCTTAAACCCAGTGTGTAAATCGGCAATCTCAGTCACAATTACGGTTTCTACCGGCGTGTCTGGAATCACCGCTGCGGCCGCCTCGGCAACGTTTGCCAATACCACCAACACCTTCGCACCAGAGTCATTCAATTGATGCTTAAGTTCACGCTCGCTGTACAAGGGGTTGGTGTTAACCACAATCATACCGGCGCGAATTGCACCAAACAGCGCAACGGGATACTGGAGGATATTTGGCATTTGCAGGGCAATACGATCACCGGCGCGCAAATTAGTGTGATTTTGGAGGTAGCATGCGAATTGCGCAGATAAAACGTCTAACTCACGATAGGTCAGCGTTTTGCTCATACAGGAGATTACCGGACGATCGGCAAATTCCGTAGCGCAATAGGCAAACATTTCAATCAAGTTAGCGTATTGACTCAAGTCAACACTGCTAGGCACATTAGCCTTTTCCCGTGCAGCGCTGATTGCTGCTGCGATTTCTTCCATTGCTGCTGACAAAGTCGTCCCCTCGTAAACCCTTTTTGTTATTGATACGGAAGCCACTGTAGACAGTCTGACCACCTGTACTAAAGGTGGCAAGCTATCGGTATTTGTACTCACTGTCAACACTAGCCGATATTAGCCCTAGGGGTTTACTGGCTATCCTTCAGCGCTAAGCGGCTCAGTAACGCGATATTGCTCAGGGTCTATAAACATTAACTGGAGTACCAACTCCCCGCTACGCCTTAGATCTGCGCCGAGCACCAAGGCATTAAAATCACCATCGAGGTTACTGATTGCAGGGATATTAAACATCAGTTGCCTGCCACTATCGTCGCTCATCACAATCGGCTCAGACTCGGCTTTGATGACTTTTACAATTTCAGCACACAGCATCTGCAACTGTAGCTTAAAAGCGCTGAAATTTAGATTGCCCCGAAATTCCTGCTGCATCAACTGCAAACGAACGCGCAAAGTCGATTTATCTGGCATCGCCATCTCGGTTAAATACAGCTCACGCCCCGCTTCTAAGTCTTTAAAGTAGCGCTTAGCCTCGGTGCGCCCTGCATCGAGCAAACAGGTTTTGAACAAATTAACGGCAATAGCTAGCACGCTCGGTGCATCCAAATTTACATTCATAATTTAACTACCTAATATTTATCTATGACACGCCGCGCAAAACACAGCGAGACCTTTGCACGATAGTTATTTTGCCCTCTGTCGGCGTCAAAATCGTACTCAATCGGTCATTTATATTTATAAACTCCCTCATTCCGTGCGATTTTTCCTTGTCAGAGAACAAAATTCCGGCTCGTGCATAGGTCTCACAGCATATTATTTTAATTTTAAGCATCTAATCTCGAAAACCCCAACCCTACAACTTTAGGCCTTGAGCTTAGAATTAATAATTTCTATGTCGACCAAACGATGACATGCCGCTTCAGTCTTCACCCTACTCGCGTGCAACCACGGTGGACTATTGCTACACGCTGCTTCCGCCATTTGACAGCGCGGTGCAAATCGACACCCGCCATCTGTCGCGAGGGGCGCCCTATTCGCGATGGCTTTTACCGGCGTTGCAGTGCGCAATACTCGTTCACCGGGATTGCCATCTAAATGCGCGGCTAACAAGCGCACGGTATAGGGATGACGCGGCGATTCAAACACCGCCGCAGTCGGCCCAATTTCAACAATCTCACCAAGATACATTACTGCGGTTCGACTTGCCAAAAAGCGCACCACAGCAAGATCGTGGGCGATGAACAGCATCGCGGTATTATGTTCCCGCTGCAATTCCTGCAGTAAATTAATAATTTGCGCCTGAACAGAAACGTCTAACGCCGACACCGGCTCATCACAAATAACCAGTTTTGGCTCGGCAATAAAGGCTCTCGCTATGCCAATTCGCTGACGCTGCCCACCCGATAGTTCGTGAGGATAACGCTCCCCCGCAGACTGCGGCAAACCCACCCGATCCAACCAGTACGCTGCCTTATCACGCGCAGCTTGCCCTTTTACACCAAGACTCCATAACGGCTCCTGCAAACTAGCCAGAATGGTCATGCGTGGATTTAAACTAGCATAGCTGTCTTGGAATACCATTTGAATCTGGGTAGACATGGCCCGAAACTGCCGGCGGCTGTACTTGTGCGGCATGGTCTTGCCATCAATAACGATGTTACCCGCGCTACGTGACTGCAAACCGGCGATAATTCGCCCCAAAGTCGATTTACCTGAGCCACTTTCACCTACCAAACCCAGCACTTCACCCGCCGCAATCTGCAAATTAACGCCATCTACCGCCGCCAATAAATTATCACCACTTTTGAAGTGGCAGCGCAGCTCGTGTAGGTCAACGAAGGGCGCCGTCATGATTTACCCCCCACTTTAATTGAGGTCTTTGCTATATTTTCCTGCTCTCGCCAGCGTGCAGGATGATCCTTATGCCACAACCAGCAACGAGCCAAATGAGCTTCACCACACGACATTTGGGGCGGCATTTCTTCGCAAATGGCCATGCGCTGCGAGCATCGTGCTGCAAAGCCACAACCACTAGGCGGCTTGCGTAAATCTGGCGGCGTGCCGGCGATCGCCTCAAGTGGTCGAGGGTTTTCTAAGCTGGGCACAGCCCGCTTTAAAGCTTGGGTATAAGGATGGGCTTCGGTTTTAAATACATTATGCAGTGAACCCGACTCCACCGTTTGGCCGGCGTACATTACCGACACCGAATCGGCGATCTCCGCAACCACACCAAGATCGTGGGTAATAAATAGCATCGCGGTGCCGCTGGATTCACGCATTTCCTGTAGTAAACACAGCACCTCAGCCTGCACCGTCACGTCTAAGGCGGTGGTGGGTTCGTCAGCAATAAGCAACTCTGGCTCACACACCACCGCCATGGCAATCATAGCCCGCTGCAGCATACCGCCCGAAAATTCAAAGGGATATTGCTCAGCGCGCTGGGCCGGATTAGCAATGGCCAAACGCTCTAGTAAGGCAATCGCGCGCATCTTGGCTTCGCGTCGCGACAGACCTTTATGCACTCGCAAAGGCTCGGCTATTTGCGCGCCGATAGTTTGGGTTGGATCTAATGCGGTCATGGGGTTTTGGAAAATCATCGCAATTTGATTGCCCCGCACTTGCCGCCAATCGCGCTCAGTTAGCTGAGTTATATCGCGACCGGCAAATTGCCAATGCTTGGCATTAATCTTTGCCGCGGCAGGCATCAGCCCTAACAGACTCATTGCCGTCACCGATTTGCCGCAACCCGACTCACCCACCAACGCCCGACATTCCCCCGCCTGCAAACTCAGCGATACATCTCTGACCGCCTGAACCGGGCCAATGCTTACCTGCAAAGTTTCAAGATTTAACAGACTCATGCGCGCACCACCCCCGACCGTCGATCGGTGGCGTCACGCAGTGCATCACCCAATATATTAAACGCCAGCACCGACAAACTAATAAATAAGGAGGGCAACAATAACTGCCGAGGATGCGACAGTAAGGTTTTAATACCGTCATTACACAGGGCGCCCCACGACGTAGTCGGTGGTGACACACCCATACCGATAAACGACAAAAAGGCCTCGGTAAAAATCGCTTGGGGAATCGCGAAACTAAAGGCCACCAAAATCATCGGCAACACATTAGGCAGCATATGGCGAAGGATAATTCGATGGGTTCCCACCCCCGCAATACGCGAGGCTTCTACAAAAGGCTGACTGCGCAATGCCAATACTTGGCCGCGAATAAGCCGAGCGCTGCCTGGCCAGCTCAGCATCAACATCGCCACAATGAGCGGCATAATGCCGTTTTCACCAGGGCCAATACCAAAGGCCACGCGGAACAAAATCATAAACAACAAGAACGGTAAAGCGACCACAAAGTCGACAAAACGCATGGCGAGTTGGTCTACCCAGCCGCCCATCAAACCGGCGATGGCACCAAAAATACAGCCAAAGCTAATATAAAGTAAGGGCGCAACAACACCCACAAACAAGGACGTTCTCCCACCCGCCATTAGCCGCGCCAATATATCGCGCCCCAAGGCATCAGTGCCAAGCGGATGCGCGGGTATGTCTACCCAGCGGGTTTTATTATTCGTTACCGGAATTAGCCCCTGCAGCTGTGCCTCAAACTCTGACATTGCCGCTTCTGGCCGGACTTCTTTCGACAGTAATAATAAGCCTGTCTCGGCATCGGCTATGGAGTAGCGATACAGTTCGCGACTCAACTGCAAGCGATCTTGGTAGTAATTATCGGCGGTCTCGCCGATTGCCAAGCCTAAGCCCGGTTTATTCGCGTCTGCACGATAAATGCGATAACGCTCAATTCCTGCCAATGTTGGCCAGTGCAAGCGCACGTATTCAGTATTTGCAGCGTGTACTTTTAAACCGAGAGGCGCATCGCTTTTTGCCGACGGCCGCCAGCTGCCATTGTCGGAAACAATACGAACCGAATAGGCGCTACTTGCGCCATCTGAAATTTGCGACAACCATTGCTGTGACGGGCTCTGCCGCCAGACAAGTGGGCCAATACTCACAAATAGCAGTAAAAACACCACCATCAGCGCAGACAAAATTACGGTCGGGCTCGCCATACTCGGCAGCGGAATAGGTGCAACCGCCTCGACGTCGTCGGCCACGCCCCAGGTTTTAGGCGCAAAGCGGAATACTGAAATTGCCATTAGCTGCGCCGCCTCATGATCTGCCTCGATGCAAGCGAATGCGCGGATCGATTAAGCCATAGCTAATATCAACCAGCACCACCACCAAGACTAAAAACGCGCCGTAAAATACCGTGGTTCCCATAATGACCGTGTAATCAAGTTGCTGTACTGCCTGTACGAAATAGCGCCCCAAACCGGGAATCGCGAAAATTAATTCAACCACAAAACCGCCGGTGGTAATGGCCGCAATCGTTGGCCCTAATTCTGTCACCACGGGCAACACCGCGTTTCGCAATTGATGATGCCAGAACAAACGCCAACCGTGCACGCCCTTAGCTTTGGCGGCAATATTATAATCAGCGCTGAGTACTTCCAGCATAGAGGCACGCATAATTCGGCTCAGATACGCCATGGTGCCCAAACCCAATACCAGCGCCGGCACCCAAATTTGATTCACACTGCCCCAACCCGCCACCGGCAGCAACGTTTTATCTGCGGCATTATTCATTGCCACAATGACTAGCTGCGCCAAGCCCGCAATAACAAAACCCGGCACTGAAATCGAAGCGATAACGGCGATCATCACCAGCCGGTCTGGCCAACGATTACGGCAATAGGCCGCCACGGACCCTGCAGCAACACCACCAACCAAGGCGATCAAGACCGCTGCGATACCAAGAGTGGCTGAGATAGGAAAGTGCTCGCGAATAATATCATTCACATGGCGATTTTCTTGGGTAAACGAAATCCCAAAATCGCCGTGTATCATATTACTCATGAATAAACGGTATTGCTCAAATAGAGGCTTGTCTAAACCATAGCGCGCTTCTAACTGCATACGCACCGCCGGCGACATGGCCTTTTCCTGCGTAAGCGGGTCGCCGGGTACGGCATGCATGGCAAAGAAGGTCGCAGTCGCGATAAACCAAATAGTGATTAATCCAGACAACAGTCTTCTAGCAATAAAATTCAGCATAATTATTGCTCAATCCATGCATAACGAAATATTGGATCACCGCCAAAAATAGAGCGCCGAACACCTTTTAAGCGTGGGTTTTGCACATACAGTGCCCCATTCTCATAGGTAGGCAGTATCGGCACGTCTTCAACAACGATGCGCTGAATCTGCGCCATGGCGTTAAATCGGGTACGCGCATCATTGCTACCTTGGGCCAAGCGAACCCAGCGGTCATACAAAGGGTTATCGTAGCGGCCGCGATTATTGTCATTCCACGAAGCAAACAAATCGGCAAAGGTCATAATATCGTCGTAATCCGGCCCCCACGCAGCAGACACCATATCGAAATCACCACGGCGCATTTTCTCAAGCCGCTGCTTGAACACTTGCTGATCGATACGCAGCTCTAGTCCCAGACCTTTCTTAAATAAATACTGATAGTACTCGGCCTCTTGCAAGGCGCGCGGACTATCGCCAGCCAACAAAACCAGCGGCGGCCAAACAGCCAAGCCCAACTCTTCTTTGGCTTGTTTTAGGTATTTACGCGCTGAGGCAATACTAGGGTCAACCCGCATGACTGGATACTCTTCCCTAAACGAACCTTTAAGCCCCTTTACCGTAACAGGGAAAAGTGAATACGCTGGCTTAATTCCCGGCAAACCAATAATTTTGTTTACCAGCAAATCAGGATCAATCAAACGCTGGACTGCTTTTCTAAATGAGCGATTCGCGGTAATACGGCCTTCGCGAAAATTAAATTCCAGAAAAAACAGTGAACCAGTATGAAAGTATTCAATATCAAAACCCCGGTCCACTGCTTCATTTAATAAGCCAGTATCAAGAGGCGCGATAGCAATTTGTTGATCGCGGAATAAATTAAACTGGGCGCTGGGGTCGGCAGTGATATAGGGCATGTCAATTTCATTAATTTTAACGGACTCTACCTGCCAGTAATGCTGATTTTTACGTAAGCGCAAGTGCGCGCCATGCACCCACTTGTCTAAAACATAGGCGCCGTTTACCACTAACTTATCGCTGTCTGCCGCATACCGACCGCCCCAGTGATCAACCACATCTTCGCGCATCGGTAAAAACGTCATAAATGCGGCAAGGCTGAGAAAGTAAGGACAGGGTTGCCCAAACTCAACGCGCAATTCGTAATCTGAAACCGCCGTCACGCCCAGATCAGTCAGCGGCAGTTTGCCGCTATTTACTGCCTCAGCATTTTTAATAGGATAAAAAATAAACGCGTATTGCGAAGCCGTACTCGGCTTTAGCGCGTGACGCCAAGCAAAAACAAAATCATGGGCGGTAACCGGCTTGCCATCACTCCAGCGCGCAGAATCGCGCAACCAAAAACTGGCGCCACCGGCATCGAGTTGCCAGCGCTCGGCAACACCCGGCGCCAACTCGCCGTCAGCGCCGTATACCAGTAGCCCTTCCATTAAATGCGCAAGTACAAAACTGGCGATAGTATCCGTCGCCACCGCACTATTTAAGGTGGGCGGCTCGGTCGCCAAGGCAAGTGTCACTTTACTTTTGGCGGCATCTACCGCCTGAGCCACCGCAGGAATCGTAAAACACAGTGCTAGTAATAAGATCGCCAACCGATGCGCCAGCGCAGAAAGCACCAACACGAATCGCTTCGCCAAGGTTTTCACCATTTTCACTGCTACAATACGCCCCCCAGCAACGCTGATATTACATTTATAATGGTTACGAGCTCGCACCCAAATCCCTATTTTCTTGAAGCCGCCAATATCGATTGGGATGCCGATGGCGCTCCCAGAGCCGGTATTTATGGCGACATTTATTTCAGCCAAGAGAGTGGCATCAACGAAAGCCGCCATGTATTTTTATTTCACAATCAACTGGCCGAACGCTGGCAAGCGTTAGACCCAGAAAAAAGTGGCCGGTTTACCATCATCGAAACCGGCTTTGGCACTGGTTTAAACTTTTTACTCGCTTGGCAACTTTGGCAATCGGTAGCACCGCCTAACTGGCAGCTCCACTATATCTCGGTCGAAAAACACCCACTACACCCGCAAGATTTAAAACGCGCCCACGCCTCGTGGCCAGAACTGCAACATTTGGCCTCTATACTACAGCACAACTATCCACCGCTGTTACCAGGTCAGCACCGGAGAATGTTGAATAGTGCACAAGTTTGCCTGGATTTACTGTTCGACGACGCACTTGCATGCCTGCCAGCACTACTAGACTCACCGAGCAGACGCAGCCCACGCTCGCAAAACTCACCGCAAGATCGCACTCCGTATGCCGACGCGTGGTTTCTTGACGGCTTCTCTCCCGCGAGTAATCCCGACATGTGGCACGACACCTTATTTGCTTGCATGGGCGCACTCAGCAAACCCGAAACCACCTTTGCGACGTTTACATCTGCCGGCTTTGTAAAGCGCGGCCTGCGAGCGCAGGGCTTTCAAATCGAAAAAGTAACCGGCTACGGCCGCAAACGTGAAATGCTGCGGGGCACCTTTTCAAACCAAGCCGCTGTCGACGCGCCATTCCCGTTGAATGTTGCTGTGCCATGGCATCGCCCTGCGGCGCAATCGCCGGTCGCGAGCGCTATCGTCATTGGCGCGGGCTTGGCTGGCTGCAGCACCGCAAGAGCCTTGGCAGAACGCGGAGTGCAGGTCACAATTATCGAGCGCGACGCCCCCGCCAGCGGCGCATCCGGCAATCCACAAGGCGTGCTTTACACCAAGCTTTCGCCGGCACCGGGCGATTTAAACCAATTCGCCTTAACTAGTTTTTTATTTGCGCTACCCTACTACCGCGAACAATTAAAAAACGGAGCCATAGAAGGCGATCTTTGCGGTGTGTTACAGCTAGCAAATTCAAGCAAAGACGCCGCGCAATTTGAACAACTCAAGCACTTCTTGAGCGACCAAGACTGGTTACAGTTTGCCACTGACGACGAGTTAAGCACGCTTAGCGGAATTCCCCTCGCGGGCTGCGGATACTTTTATCCAAATGCAGGCTGGCTGTCACCGCCCAGCATATGTGCGGCGGATATAGACTACCCCAATATTCGCGTCATAAATCACTGCGAAGCCATATCACTACTTAATACGCCTGAGCAAAACCAGCAATGGCAAGTACAAGATCAGCACGGCCAAATTATTGCCGCCGCCGACGCCATCGTTATTGCCAATAGCAACGATGCACTGCAATTTCCACAAACCCAGTACCTCCCCCTAAAACCCATACGCGGCCAGCTTAGCTATATAAACGAGTCTGACTTAACCCAAACGCCGCGCTGCGTGATTTGCCATGAGGGATATTTGGCGCCGGCAATAGACGGCACCTTATGCATAGGCGCCAGCTTTACACTGCGCGATTCCGACACCACAGTTCAACAGCGTGATCACGACTGGAATCTTAGCCAGCTAAACGCGCTGTCACCCGGCTTACTTAAAGATGGAGTGGTGCCAAGCGGCGGCCGCGCGTCTCTGCGCTGTAGCAGTTCAGACTATTTACCTATTGTTGGCGCGGTGCCCATCGCGGCAGATTTTGCCAAACACTACGCGCCGCTGGGAAAAGACGCACGCCGTGTTATCGACACCCCCGCCAGTAATTATCCCAACGTCTATATCAATGTGGGGCACGGCTCGCGTGGGCTCACCTCCACGCCGCTATGCGCCGAGTTAATCGCAAGTTACATTTGCGGAGAAATTCGGCCGCTTCCGCGTCACTTATGCGAAAGCCTGTCCCCCGCGCGGTTTTTAATCCGGCGACTCATCCGTAATCAGCGAATTAGCTAGCGCCTATAGATCGCTACGCCCCACCGTCTATTTGTGGCAAACTCAAACGAATCATTTTGCCGCTTAAGAATCAACAATCTGGACATGATGTGAAGACGCTTACCACTTACTTTAAATCCATTTTCCGTCGCGCACATCACGCTGCACGAAGCAACTTAGCGATGGCTATCGCGCTGCTAATCATGTCAGGCAATAGCCTTGCCGATCTGCCCTACCAGTTAATCGACACCTACCCACATCAGCCCGCCCTATTTACTCAGGGCCTAGAGCTATACCAAGGCAAGCTGTATGAAAGCAGCGGCTTGTATGGCTACTCTAAAATCATCGCTCGTAAGTTTCCGCCCTCACCCACCGACAGCATTAGCGGTTCGGCGCTGCCAGCCGATATTTTTGCCGAAGGCATCAGCCAGTACCGCGGCAAACTCTATATGCTGACGTGGCGAGCCGGTCGCGGGCTTATTATCGACCCCCAGCACTTTAAATTACTGGGCGTCTTTCCCTATCAAGGCGAAGGCTGGGGTTTGTGTGCAAGTGTTGTTAAAGGGCGGGCCGACCATTTCGTCATGAGCAATGGCAGCGATAAATTACAATGGCTAGCTGCAGACACCATGAAGCTCATCAATACCGTTTCCGTAACAGAACATGGCAAAGCGGTAGATCAATTAAATGAGCTGGAATGCCTTGGCGACTACGTCATTGCGAATCAGTGGCACACTAACAATCTTCTTATTATCGATGGCCGCAATGGCAATGTACTCCAAAAACTCGATCTAAGCGCATTGGCCACTGCTGCAAACAAAACCAGTCCGCTCGCGCCAGAAGCGGTCTTAAACGGCGTCGCCTACGATGCCAGCGACGATAGCTGGCTAGTAACCGGCAAGTTATGGCCGAGCATCTTCCGCATTAAATACATTTTACCTGCATTAACCAAACAAACCGGGCCCTAAGCCAACCATAGTAATAATGCAATTGCGGCTCGCAGGCCCTAGAATACCAACCGTGAGATCTCAGCATAACGTTACCTCTTCGCCAAAATATGGATTACGCATGACTCAAGTCGACACCGCCGTACAAACACCCGTCAACCCCGCTGCATTTCCTAGCTTTGAATTGCTCAGCAACGAAGACGTACCCGCACTTGGGGTAAGCATCGCCGAATACCGTCACAGCAAAACCGGCGCCAGCCACTACCATATTGCGAGTGACAATCCAGAAAACGTGTTTTTGGTGGCCCTGCGTACTGTGCCCAAAGACTCAACGGGGGTGGCACATATTTTAGAACACACAGCCCTGTGCGGCAGCGAAAAATACCCCGTTCGCGACCCGTTTTTTATGATGATTCGGCGCTCCTTAAACAGCTTTATGAACGCCTTTACCAGCTCCGACTGGACGGCCTACCCCTTTGCCAGCAGCAATCGCAAAGATTTTGAAAACCTACTGCAGGTCTATTTAGACGCGGTGTTTTTTTCGCGCCTGCACCCGCTAGACTTTGCCCAAGAAGGCCATCGCCTAGAGTTCAAAGACCCCAAAGACCCTAATTCAGAGCTTGAATTTAAAGGCGTGGTTTTCAATGAAATGAAAGGCGCGATGAGCTCGGTACCTAGCCAGCTCTGGCAAACCCTGTGCAAATATTTATTTCCTAGCACCACCTATCACTACAATAGCGGTGGCGATCCAGAGGCGATCCCCGACTTAAGTTACGAGCAACTTCAATCCTTCTATAAAAGTCATTACCACCCTAGCAACGCGATTTTCATGACCTTCGGCGACATACCTGCCGCCGAGCATCAAGCGCGTTTTGAAGAGTTAGCCTTAGATCGCTTTGACGCACTAAACACCCATATCGCCGTCGGCGATGAAAAACGTTACCACGCACCACTGCGCGTACAAGAAAGCTATCCGCTACCCGCGTCAGAAGACACCGCCGACAAAACCCACGTGGTTGTGGCGTGGCTGATGGGCAAAAGCACAGAACTTGAAACCCAGCTAGAAGCACAGCTTCTCGCTGGCGTATTGCTCGACAATAGCGCCAGCCCACTCATGCACGCACTAGAAACCACCGCGCTGGGCAGCGCGCCCTCGCCCATGTGCGGTCTCGAAGATTCGATGCGGGAAATGGTTTTGGCCTGCGGCGTAGAAGGCAGCAACATTGAGAGCACTGACGACGTTCAAAACTTAATACTCGACACCTTAAAAAATGTCGCTGAAAACGGTATACCCAAAGAAGATGTCGATGCGGTGTTACATCAACTGGAATTACGCCAGCGAGAAATTGGCGGCGACGGCTACCCTTATGGCCTGCAATTAATTTTAACCGCCTTGGGCAGCGCAACTCATCGCGGCAAGCCGATAGAGCTACTCAATTTAGACCCTGCACTGCAAGCCATTAGAGCTAAAACCGCAAGCCCCGATTACATAAAGCAACTTGCGCAAAACCTACTTGATAATCCACATCGCGTCACCTTGGTCATGAGCCCAGATCAACAGATTCAAGGCCGTGCCGAGCAGGCCGAAAAAGATCGCCTAAACGCAATTAAAAACGCACTTAGCGACAAGCAAAAACAGCATATTATTGATCAAGCTGCGGCCTTGGCTGAACGCCAAACGATGGAAGAAGATGAATCCATACTGCCGAAAGTTACGCTCCACGACGTGCCGCTAGACACCCCAGCGCTGCATTTCGACACCGCCCAGTTCGGCAATCTGCCGTATACCCAATACGGTCGCGGCACCAACGGCTTGGTATACCAGCAACTACTCGTTAGCTTGCCGGAGCTTACCGAGCACGAGCTTTCACTACTTTCAATCTATACCCTAGTTGCCACCGAACTAGGACTTGGCGAGCAGAGTTATCTGCAAGTACAAGCGCGCCAATCTCAGGTATGTGGCGGCATTAGCGCCTATACCACCATGCGCGGCGGTATCAACGATGAACAAAACATCCAGGCTTATTTGGTCTTGTCGTCAAAAGCCTTGCTACGAAATGCCAGCGACCAAGCCAAACTAATGCGAGACACCTTTGAGCAACTTCGCTTTGACGAACACGAGCGCCTAAAAGAGCTCATCGCCCAACTTAAAGGACGACGCGAGTCGGCCATCACCGGCAACGGTCACGGCCTAGCAATGAGCGCTGCCAGTGCCGGCATGAGCCCCATCGCAAAAGTTAACGAAGAACTGGGTGGTTTAAGCGGTATTCGGCTGCTAAAACAACTTGCCAAGCGCATAGAAGAGCCCGAATCACTAGCGAGCCTTGCTGACGAATTGGCAGGAATACACCAAAAAATGTTAGCCAGCAGTAAAGAGCTGCTCATTATTGCCGAAGACGATCAGCTCCAAAATCTATGTGCTGACATCGCACCGATATGGCAGGATTTTAATGCCGATCCGTCTAAAGCATTTGAACTACCAACGCTACGCGCCGTAAATAAAGAATTCTGGCTGGCAAATTCGCAAGTTAACTTCTGCGCCAAAGCCTACCCCACAGTGCCGTCTGGCCATCCCGACGCCCCCGTACTCACAGTATTAGCCGTCTATCTGCGCAATGGCTTTTTACACCGCGCCATACGCGAACAAGGTGGTGCCTACGGTGGCGGCGCGTCGCAAGACTCAAACATTGCCGCCTTCCGTTTCTACTCATATCGAGATCCGCGCTTACAAGAAACCCTAAACGACTTCGACAAATCCATCACCTGGATGCTCAGCACCGCAGTGTCTGCTCAGGGATTAGAAGAAGCGATTTTAGGCGTAGTTGGCAGCATCGATAAACCCGGCTCACCCGCAGGCGAAGCAAAGCAGGATTACCACAGCAATATTTTTGGCCGCACAATAGCGGAACGTCGCCAATTTCGGCAACGCGTACTTGCCGTGTCGGCTGAAGATTTATTACGGGTATGCGAACGGTACTTCACCAATGTAGAAGCAAGTGTTGCCGTTGTTAGTAATGAGACAAAAGCTGATGCACTGGCCGATTGGATCGCGCAAGAAGGAATGACAATTCAACGCTTGTAAGACTTGGTTTTACCCACAAAAAAAAGGCAGTCCGTACTACGGCTGCCTTTTTAAACAAATCATTTCTCGTGTGCTATTTGCCGTTCATTATAGCCGAGGCCTCTAAGGCCTCAGAGCGCATTTTGTTGTAAGCACGCTTTTGCTTTTTATCTAGTAAGGCATAAAAACCGCGCTGAGTGTTTAGCAATGCCGCTGTATGTGCTGCGGACAAGCGACCCGCTTCACCGCTTAATCGGCTAACATCTGAATCATTCAGCTTTGCCAAATTCACGCGACGAATGCTCTCCTGCGCGGCAACAAGACCATCGCGGATTACCACCGCATCTTTTGCATAATTTTCGAGTAATGCTTTTATCTGGGTTTGCTGAGTAGCGGACAAATCCAATTTTTCAACGAGCACATCCAAACGCGCGCCACCAAAAGCCGCGTCATCCGCAAAAGCAGATGACATACCAAAGCCACTCAGTAAAACGCTTAACACCATTACAACACTAAATTTCTTCATTCATTCCTCACTACATTTCGACACAAGTATTATTGAGACATAGTAATCGCAAAAAGTGCTCAATGCACAGCGCAGATATACTTATAAAACCTTCGGGCATTCGCTGCGCTCACCTGGATACCCGATCGGGGTCGGGTATGACGTTGGTCGGAGGCTGCTTTATCTATCCAATAAAGTATGGCACTCCGCAAGTCAGCCAAGGCCAAGCACCACCACGTCATCCTCAACCGCCACCTCGCCACACTCAACGACCACCTCGTCAGCCTCAACGACCACCTCGTCATCCTCAACTCGATTGAGGATCCATATACCGCAGACTATGTATTACTCCGCACGCGGCAAAACCCAAAGGCATTCGCTAACGCTCATCTGGATACCCGACCGGGGTCGGGTATGACGAGTAACTAAAGAATTTTCATCTTACGGATGCGATAGTTTTTACCAAAATACTACCGGCGGCCACCAATCCCTTCAGCACCGCTGAGCACTACAGCAAGTAACGGATTCAAGCGGGAAACTGTTTGAGCCGGAGGCGAGTTTTTCCCGCGCTGTTACTTGCGAAGCGCGGAGGGCATCGATGGCGTTTTTTGCCATCGACGGTGATGTAGGGTGCCCTTTTTCTTTGCTTACTTTCCTTTTGGGCATGCAAAAAGGAAAGTAAGTCGCCCAGCGAGGGCGAAAACAAAGTTAGCAGGCAACTGAAAAAACTAGTCGAGGATCCATATACCACAGGCTATGCATTACTCCGCACACTGCAAAAACCGAAAGACATTCGCTAACGCTCACCTGGATACCCGATCGGGGTCGGGTATGACGAGGTACCAAAGAATCCTCAGCCTTGCTAACACGATAGTTTTTACCAAAAGTATCGCAGCTTACGCTAGCATCCCTTCAGCACCGCTGAGCACTACAGCAAGTAACGGGTAAAGCGGGAAACTGTTTGAGCCGAAGGCGAGTTTTTCCCGCGCCGTTACTTGTGAAGCGCGCAAAGCATCGATGGCGCTTTTTGCCATCGACGGTGATGTAGGGTGCCCTTTTTCTTTGCTTACTTTCTTTTTGGGCAGGCAAAAAGGAAAGTAAGTCGCCCAGCGAGGGCGAAAACAAGGCTAGCAGTAAGCTGAAAATAACTAGTCCAGGATCAGGTATCTAAACAAAGGCATTCACTCCGCCCATCTGGATACTCGATCGGGGTCGGGTATGACGTTGGTCGGAGGCTGCTTTATCTATCCAATAAAGTATGGCACTCCGCAAGCCAGCCAAGGCCAAGCACCACCACGTCATCCTCAACTCGATTGAGGATCCACATCCCTCAGGCTATAACGGTGCCACTACACTGGATGCCTTATCAAGACGGCCTAACGATGATTTACAACGAAGCACTTACCAAAAAAATTAAAACAACCCTTGAATATGCTCAAACGCAAACCCTTTGTACTGCATATACCGCATACATTTAGCGCGCAGTTTCGCATCGGACACATCCTCCCCGCCGTATTTTTTCTCAAACAATTGCCGAGCCACATCCTGCCAGTCAACATCCTGCTCAAAAAACACATCTGTTATTAGTACTTCAGCGACACCACGCTGCCGCAACTCGGCTCTAATATACTGAGGACCGTACCCCGCATTTACGCGCAAACGAAAGAATGATTCTGCAAAACGACTGTCCGCCTGCAAACCATCCACAATCAAATCATCTAAAACCTGATCAATTTCAGAGCTTTCAGGAAAACGTTGCGACAGCTTTTGCTGCAATTCCTGCCGCGAATATTCTCTCCTAGCAAGAAAATCCATCGCTTTCAGTTTTATATTTTTTCTCTCACCACTCAAAAAACGTGCTCCACGTCACAAAAAACCCGCAATACCCCATCAAACCTACCATTTCCCTTAATCCAGCTTCGGCAACTACTTATTTCTTTCAAAGTGTGTAAAGAGCAAAGTTAGCACCAAGGCCGAGAGGGAAACCTGCGATGTTCGACCTACTAATTAATCACGGAGAATACATTATGTTAAACAAAATTATGTGCAAACTAAACAACTTCAAAAAAGACGAAAGCGGCGCAAGCGCAATTGAGTACGCGGTGATGGCTGCACTGCTAGTAGTTATTATTGTATTTGGCGTTAATCTACTTGGTAGTGGTACTAGCGAATCTAAGGGTATCGGTAATGCACTAGGTAAGATTGGTGACAAGCTAGAAGCAACCACACTGACAACACCGTAATAGCTTCCGTCAGATAATGATATTTTCATTACCCCTACTATTGATGATTGGGACTATCGACTGGCAGCACCGCCGTATACCCAATTACTTGGTTATGATACTCGCAGGATGGGCGGCATGTTATGCCGCCTTTTCCTCCGAGATTACCGTTCAAACTATTGCGATCAATATCGGCATAGGACTAGCCCTAACCTTACCTGGTTATATAAAAGGGATAGTCGGCAGTGGCGACGTAAAGCTGATGCTGGCAATAGCGTCTTTATGGCCACCACTGCAATTGCTTTCGGTTTTTTCGGTAGGCATTTTTAGTCTGCTGTTATTAATGTCATTCACGAACCTTATTTCTAAGATGTCATTAACAAAAGCGCACTATGCAAACACCGCAAATTTAACTGGCGCGTCATTTAAACGCGGCATACCGCTAGGAAGCGCTATCGCTTTAGGCGCGGTATTTGTTACTGCCTTTAACTTTACACTCTGAATTTTAAATTACACACACGGCATGGAGCACGACAATGGTAAATCGCAATTTTTATCGCTCAGGTCAACGGCGGCAAAAAGGCGTCGTTGCCATTGAGTTTGTATTTATATTTCCCGTACTTTTTGTAATTTGTTACGCCACCATTGCTTACGCACTGGCATTCTTAGTCGTTCAAAATATGACTTATACAAGCGAGGAAGTTCTTCGCAAAGCTCTTGGCTCAGAATATGATATTTGCGAAAACGAAGATGAGACAGAGCAAACAACGCAGAAAATAGCCGAATGTAAAATAGTTGAAACATACGGAAGATATTCCGCAAACATGCTTGTTTTCGTAGACACCTCAGACTCTGATCAATACACAAAAATTGCATCATGTGATTCAAATTTAATCTGCACCCTAGAGATACGTGGGAAACCACTAACCTCCGCTTCGATTTTTGGATTTACCCTATTCGATCTTAGCAACAACCCAGACAACAAACTTGTCAGCAGAGCGAGCCTACTCTTCTAAAGTACTAAATGTGCACATTAACACTGAACGGGCCAAGCAGTGCCAGTATTCAGCTGGCCAAAGCAACGTGGAAGACTCTACACGATTGCACTCGATATGTTGCACTTTGGCTACGTGCAACCCGCCATCACTGGTAACACGGCGCCAAGGCTCCTTTATTTACGTTTGTAATTTCATTCGTCGTAAGCTAAAGGAGCAACGCCTTTCGTTCGCACAAATCTATATTCATATTCAATCACAAAAATCTGTGACGCACGGCACGATATAGGCATTACCAACTTACTAATCCATCTTATTTCTTATTCCCGCTATCCGTTCCAGTACAACTCATAAGCCTTATACGTAACACCCACAATAGAATCACTACGACACAGTACTTAATATTGGTTTCAAGATAGCGGTAATGAATAGAAAACCAATTTATCGGCCTTTTTAGGGATA
Source organism: Zhongshania sp. (assembly GCA_018066965.1). GTDB lineage: Bacteria > Pseudomonadota > Gammaproteobacteria > Pseudomonadales > Spongiibacteraceae > Spongiibacter. The sequence goes on from JAGPVP010000123.1 coordinate 32,085, forward strand.
CGACTATGCAAGCAAGGACATTAAAGATCATCGCGGCACTGCTGATTATTAGCGCGGTGTTCATGGGAATAATTGGCTATAAAATAAGTCAGGAGGACGCATCTAAAAACCGTGTGGTATCACAAGCACAGGCGACTACGGCTGAGCAAAGCGATTTTGCCTACGCCCAAAAGCTATTTATTGCTAACCGCGGCATGGACAAAGGCGACATTATTACTGCCGAAGATGTTCAGCTTATTCCCTACCCGCTTATTGTTGATGGCAGCTACACAAAAGCAGCCGACATTATCAACAAAAAGCTGGAATCTAAAGTGGCTGTTGGCGCCATTATCCGCAGCAGCGACTTTGAAAAACAAAGTACCTTGGCCCCTCATATCAATGCCGGTTATCGCGCACTTGCCATTAAGGTTAGCGAAACCTCTAGCTCGGGTGGCTTTCTGCAACCTGGCGATCTTGTTGATGTGGTTTTTACCACTAGGGCGTCTAAAGACACTTACAACAAAAGCATGTCTCGTCGCCTACTTAAAAATGTTCGATTGATTGCCTTTGGTACCGATGTAGAACGCACAGATAAAAACATTGTTGTTACCGACAGCAAGAACAAAACCACGGCAAAAGCAGAAAAAGAATCTGGTAAAAGTAGCCGCTCTGCTGTTCTTGAAATTTCCCTAGCAGACATTCCGGTACTGACCTTGGCAGAAGAAAGTGGCGAACTGCGCTTAATCGCCATAGGCGAGTCAGACATAGAGTCTACTAATGCTAGCGCCAGTGCCACAGCCAATGACAACAACCCAGAACTAGCCGCCAATAAACACATGAGCGACGCGGACAGAACGGCATTTATCCGTGATGTTACCGGCTTGAAGCCACCACCAGCACCAAAGTCTGTTTACGTTTACAGCGGTGATTCTGTTGAAACCATTACGGTACGTAACTAATGAAAACGAGCGAAACCACAAGTAACAAAGGAGTATCTACAATGAAAAAAGGATTTCTGTTCAGCTTGCTTCTTGCGCTCGTAACTGTAGCCCAGGCAAGCCCCTACAAAACCCTACGCATGACCATTGGCGAACAACAGGCGCTTACCACCCAGCACAGCGTGAAACGCAGTGCGATGGGTAATCCTGAGGTTGCTAGCCTTAAGGTGATCAACTCTACCCAGTTCTTGCTTACAGCTAAGCAAATTGGTTCTACCCAGCTGCTGCTGTGGCAAGGAAATAGTGAACCAACCACCTTTAAAATTGACGTTGTACCCGATATTGCTGGCTCGACTACGGCTGGCATTGCTATCGATGCCGCCGGAAACAATATTGTGCTGCAGGGTAAGACCCAATCCCTTATCCAGCACGATCAGCTGATTGCCGCCGCAGGTGAAAATGCGGTCGACAATACCGTTCAAGAAGGTGGTATTCAGGTTCAGACTGATATCCGCATTATCGAATACAGCCGTTCGCAGCTAAAGCAAATCGGTACTGCTCTTGCTTACACTGGGGGTGATACCTCTATCGCCACGGGCGCGGCTAGTTTACTCCCAATTTTAAGCGGCAACCCAGTTGGTCAACTACTCGGCGGTATTGCAACGGGTAGTGACGCATCATCAATATTAGTTGGTCACGCTACCGGTAGTTTTAAAGCAGCAGTCAACGCGCTACAGCAAAATGGTTACGCCTATACCTTGGCAGAGCCTTCGCTAGTCAGTCTATCTGGGCAAACTGCGAGCTTCTTAGCTGGTGGCGAGTTCCCCTACCCTGTGTCTAGCCGCGAAGGCCAAGTACAAATTGAGTTTAAAGAGTTCGGGGTTCGTCTGCGCCTAACACCAACGGTGCTAAGCGAAAATAGCATTATGTTAAAAGTAGCACCTGAAGTGAGTGATCTCGACTTTAACAGTGGCGTGCAAGCCAGCGGTGTTTCGGTGCCCGCATTACGTGTAAGACGTACTGACACCACCATTCAACTGGCACCGGGCGAGAGCTTTATTATCAGCGGACTGGTAACTCGCAACACCTTTAACAATGCCAATCGAGTTCCAGGCTTAGGCGACATCCCCATTCTTGGCGCGCTATTCCGCTCTACCCGCTTTGAGCAAGACGACAAAGAACTAGTGATGATTGTGACGCCGCACCTAGTAAAACCGATAGCTAAAAATACTGTGCTGCGCGAATTGCCTGGGGAAATTTATCAAGACTACACCCCCTCTTTCACTACCATGCTCTTTGGTGACTCACAAAAAGGTAACAGCACAACTAAGTCTACAAAATCGTCAGCCGGCGTCGGCTTCTCTAACTGATTATTAGGTATTCAACCATGAGACTCATAGAACGCAGAGAAGCAAATAAGAAAGTCGCGCCAACTGATGATTACGAAAAACTAAAGTCAGATATGCATAAGTTTGTTATCGACAGAATTGAAGACGACAAAGTTATTTACGACGACAACCAGAAAAAATTGGAAGAGGCGATTTCTGCCTATATCCGCCAGTACTGTCGTATTTATGAAGCGACAATAGATCGAGAGACGTTTACCTCCCTGGAAAAACATCTGCTTAATGAGATTGTGGGCTTTGGCCCGCTGCAAAGCCTACTTGACGACCCGACCATTAACGATATTTTGATTAATGGGCCGCGCAATATTTACATTGAACGCGCCGGTGTACTCGAAAAAGCCGACATGCGCTTTCTCGATAATCGCCATGTGTTGCGGGTAATTCGTCGAATGATTTCGCCATTGGGTCGTCGTATAGACGAATCAAGCCCGATTGTTGATGGCCGCTTAGAGGACGGTAGTCGGATCAATGCGATTGTGCCGCCGCTTGCACTAGACGGCCCATGTTTATCTATTCGTAAATTTCGCAAAGACCCGCTCACCGCCCAGGAACTACTGGCAACAGGTTCTATTAGCGAAGACGTGCTTGAGTACTTAACCCATGCCGTCGCGAACCGCACTAACATCTTAATAAGTGGCGCAACCGGTTCAGGTAAAACCACCCTGCTCAATATACTTAGCCAATTCATTCCTAATACCGAACGGATTGTAACGATAGAAGATGCCGCCGAACTTCAGCTTCGTAACGGCCACGTTGTGCGCTTAGAAACCCGGCCTGAGAATAACGAAGGCGTGGGCGAAATTACCGCCAGAGAATTGGTTAAGAACGCCCTGCGTATGCGCCCAGACCGTATTATTGTGGGTGAAAGTCGTGGCGGTGAAATACTCGATGTTTTGCAAGCCATGAACACCGGACACAACGGCTCTATGAGTACCGTGCACGCCAACTCGGCCCGCGATGCGATTACCCGACTAGAAATGATGGTGGGCATCTCAGGATTCAAAGGTACTGGCGAGTTAATTTTAAAAATGATCGGCAGTGCACTCGACTTAATTGTGCATATCGGCCGTAAATCAGACGGGCGTCGTTGCGTGCTACAAATTTCAGAGCTGCACGTCATCAACAACGAATTAACCCTAAAAGACATATTTACCTACGACGACGCAAGCCGAAAAGTCCTGCGTGTAGATGGCGCTAAAAGTTCCGCCCGCGCCGCTGATTTGGCGCATGTTTGAGCTTAAGGAAATTACGCTATGTTATGGATTGCACTCGCTTTACTTCTAGTCGGACTCGCCTTCGTGGTATTGATGATTATCAGCGGCGAAGCGGAAACCCCGACACCAGAAAATGAGATTATCCCAGAGGCCGGCCCCAAGCTGCCCCCGGCATTAGAGAACTACCTAGGGAGTAACGGCGTTGAGCTGCCACCTGCGGTGGTTTATGCGGGTATAGCGGTTACCGTCATCGGTGTCGCTTTAAGCTTGCTGATATTACCTTTAAACATGGGCGCACTAATTTCAATGGGACTTGTATTTGCCGCCTTCTCACTGATTAAAATTATTGGTGCGCAGCGGCGTGCAAAAATGTTAGATCAGCTTCCCTCGTTTATAAACCAGGTTACACGTCGTCTATCTGCCGGTGTTTCAGTAGAAAACGCCTTCGCCGATTCTGTCGAGACCCTAGAGCGCCCACTGGGTACGGTGATGCGCCGCGTGGTCCGTCGCGTACATTATGGCTATGACCTGCATCAAGCCTTTGAGCGTGAAGCGCGGGTTAACAAGCTGAATGAATTTGATGTACTGGCAACCGCCTTACGTATAAACGAACAATATGGCGGCAGTATTCGCTCTATTCTCGACGACATCGTCGATATTTTAAGAATGCAAGACTCAGGTAAACGCGAGCTCAGTGCCATGACCGGTGAAACCCGAGTTACCGCTGCCATACTTGCTGCGCTGCCACCCGGCATTGCCGCTTACACGTTCTATAACAATCCAAAATTTCTTACCGATATGTGGAATAGCACTGGCGGCCAACAAACCCTAATGGTCGCCATTACTATGCAGCTACTCGGCATTATCGTGCTGTGGCGCATGATTAAGTCAATTGGGAACTAAGGAGAAGTAACATGGAAGCGCATCACCTTTATTATATTATTGGCGCAGTTATTCTCTGCACCGCCCCAGTTTTATTGCTGGCCATAGCCCATGTAGAAACAGCATCGTCAGGAAAGCCTGCAGAGTTTGAATTTAGTTCAAAGGATATGTGGCGCCAATTGCGGGAAGAAAACACCCATATGGCGTCTTTGTCCCAGCTATTGCGCCGCGCCGGTTTACTTAATTCTGAACAGCAAGTAAACGCCATCTCCATAACATTGGTTACTATAGCCACAATCGCTATATGCCTTGGTATATATACATATTTCAATGGCAGCCCTACTACCACCATACTACTTACCATTACTGCTGGCTTTGTGTTACTGGTTTATTTGGCTTATTTTTTCTTAAAGAAAATAGCAGAAAGCCGCCAAGAAAAACTTAACCAAGAAACCCTAATACTGGTGCAAACAACAAGGATGCTATGGCGCGTGGGCTTATCTCTACCAAAGACACTGGCGATTATTTGCGATCAATTGCGCAACCTTGCGCCAACTTGCTCGCAAGAATTACAGCTCGCGGTCAATAAAATTGAATCTGGCCAAAGCCAAGAAGAAGCCCTATACGAACTGATTGGCTGCACCAATGCAGAAGGCTTTAAAGAATACTTAATTGTGGTACGCCAGCAAGCCATTACCGGCGGCAGCATAGACAAAGCACTAGATGAACTTTACAGACTGCTGCAAAACCGTAGAAAGCTAGACCTACAAGAACAAGTCAACAAAATGTCAGGAAAGATGTCGTTGGTCATGATGGTGTTTTTATTCCCTGCACTGCTAATTGTGGTTGCTGGCCCGGCCCTTATGTCGATCTCAACCGCACTTGGCAATTTAGGAAATTAAGGACTAAGGAAGGAGCAATTCACATGAATAAATTATCAATCTCTTTATGCAGCGTAGCGCTGGTGGTTTTAAGTGGCTGCGCCAATATGCCTGCGGCAAAACAAGTGACCGCAGGCAATTGCAACGTACCCGTGAGTAAAGAAGAAAGCGTCACACTTGATTTGATAGAACAGCAGGTAGCGGAAAAGCAGTACTACTCTGCCCTAGCCTATCTTGAAAAAGCCCCCGACAGTTCGCCAAGAGTGTTAAGACTGCGCGCTGAAGCGCAGCGTAACACTGGTATGTTAAATGAAGCCTACGCAAGCTACCGCAATTTAAGCCTAAGCTGTATGGCGGCTTACGGCCATGCAGGCATGGCAAAAATTTTGGCCACCCGTGGCGACATCCCCCAAGCTCACCAACAAATGCTTAAAGCACGCCGTTTGGCCCCCAGTGATGCCGACATTCGCAATGACTACGGTTTTATTTTACTGGCCCACAAAGACTTTAAAGCTGCGCAACGCGAGTTTATGACTGCCTTGCAATTGCAACCGGGTCATCCCGTCGCCATTCGCAATATGGTCATGAGCCTGATTTTAGATGGCGACAGCAGAACCGCACTTCGCATGGCCAAAAATAACGGCATTCCGTCAGAAGAGTTTAGAGAATTACTTAGCCAGGCAAACGCCTTTAAACAACCTACTATCGCCGGTAGCAACATCGCAAAACAAGGAGCACCACTATGAACAAACTAACAACAAGCTGTTTTCTTGCAGTATCGATGATGTCTGCCACCGCATTTGCCGAACCCGACATTGTGTATACACAAAACCCTGCGCCACAAACCGCAACGCATCGCTTACTTGAACTACAACGCTCTGGCCAAAACGCCAGCACTGAGGAGCAATACCTTAGCGGCAAAGTGAGTACCGAAGTGTATAAACGCTACGTACAAAGCTTCACTCACGCCATTCCTGAACGCTTTAGTGCAGACACCTTCAAAGAAGAGTAAGCGACATGCAAACACAGCGAGCTAGCTATAATTATTCTCTTCACTCACAGCGCGGCGTGGCAACAATTTTTGCCGTAATGATGATGCTGAGCTTATTGGCCTTTCTCGCTGTGGTGACAGATACGGGGCGGCTTTACCTTCAAAAACGGTCATTGCAGAAGAATGCTGATTTGGCGGCGTTGGAAACGGCCTTGCGGTATTGTCGGGATAGCAGTACTAACCTTAGAACCGCAGCGATGGATACCCTTATTCGAAATAATTACGCGGGAGGTAGCAATACGCTTTCTATCAACCCGGACGAAGAAGGTAACGACCAAGCAGTCACAGATAACCGCGTTCAAGTGGTACTCAACTATCCAGTCACTAAATCACTCTTTGAACAAATTCTACCCAGTGAGACCAATGAGATCACACTCAGAGCAAGCGCCACCGCTAAGGCTTGTGAGCCTATTGCGGTATTTAGCGTTGGCACACGCTTAGCCAGCCTAGGCGCAAGTGATTCAGTCGTTGGTAATCTGTTAACCGGTGTTGGCTTAGATCTGGGGCCGGGACTAGATCTAATGGATTACAACGGGTTAGCAGGCGTTACTGTAACGCCTCGTGGTCTTTTGGCCGCACTGGGAATTCCAGTCTCGGCCAACTTGAGCATAGGCGAGTTTAACGCCTTACTCGCCGCTCAAGACGTGAGCCTTGGAAGCATATTGGATGCAACCGTGAGGCTCGCAGGACAAGACAGTCTTCTCAACTTGAACTCCACTATGTTGCAAGCTCTGGAGGCCAAACTCGACACCAACCTTCCAGATATTCAAATCGGTTCCGCAGGCAGTAGCAACGGGCTATTCGCCACAATTACCTCACCAGTGGAATCTGCCTTGGATGTCGGGATTGATGCATTGGGCCTTATCAGCACCGCGATTGGAGTCGCCACATCGAATAGTGCGGTGGATGTTGATCTTGCACTGCTTTCAGGCGGGCTAGGTGGATTGGTAGGGGCCAATATTTCTGCAAAAGTTGGGATTATCGAGCCGCCGTCTATTGGCATCGGCGGAATAGGAACAACGGCTTACTCCGCACAAACTAGGGTATTTGCGCATATCAAGCTCAGCACAAGCGATCTATTAGGAGGCATAGGGAGTTTACTCGGCAGTTTAGCAAGTGTAACCGTTGATATTCCTTTGGTTATTGACCTAGCGTCGGCTACAGGAACGATCGAAGATTTATGTACCCGTCCGCTGAAAGACAAAAATGATCCACCACAATGCCCTGCCGGAGAAGATTGTGCAACGATCGGGGTTAATGCACAGATCGCCAAAATATGTGTTGGCGATATCGACCCCGACACGATTTTCTCTACAAATGAAAGCTGCGATGTAGGCCTAACATCTAAACAGCTTTTGAATATAAAGTTACTTGGAAGCTCACTCATTGGACTCAACACCAGCCTTGACGTCAACGCACTGGGAACTGGAGATGACGGTGATTTGGCAGAGCAACAGATGATGGTTATTGATGGAGGGATGGATCTTGGAGCAACTGTACAAGATCTTACCGATACCCTCTTGTCAGCATTACTTCAAGAATTACCCGCCAACAGTAATGAAACATTCGCCACGGAAATATGGGAGGAGGTTAATGGCAACTCCTGCGTGGCGAATGATAGGAACTGCCGCAAAGTAAAGCTTGAAAATGCTCAAAGCTTGATTCCGGCAGCCTCCAACGGTCTCGGAGGATTGGTCGGAGGACTATTGGGGGGCATCGAAAACCTGTTAGGTAATATTTTAGTTGGCAATCAGTGTACAGGCGGTGGAATACTAAATAGTTACGGTAACGGAACCAACCAAGGGTGTATAAATGAACTTGCACAAGCATTAGGTGCAAAGCCTTCAGGGCAATCGCAATCGAACACTCTTGCATTCTTAACTGGCCTATTGATGGAAGTACTGAAACCGGCACTCGACGCAATAGGGAATAACCTATTAATGCCGATCCTAGAGGATGTTCTTGGACTACAACTTGGCCAGACCGAAGTAAACCTACTCGGCTTAACCTGTGACGGCCACTCCACCCTAGTTAAGTGATGAATCAATGGGGGTGGGGTCAGTGACATCGATTCAGCCAATGATCAATGTTTCAACACTCCGGCCCCATTGTTTTTTCCATGAGCATCCTCGCTGAGCAATCACGACCATAGATGCATCCGTATTAATAACGATTTCTATCTATTTTTTCGTGTGCTCCAATATCTGTATTGTTAATGAGTTTCTAAGCTATCCAATACCACTTAGGGCTTTGTTAAATCCTCAAGCATATGGAAATGTCGATATGAGCAAAGTTGCAATGCACCTCCGAAAGGCTGTTGCCACTGACGGCTTTTTTCTCCTATTTGTGGCGGCATACGTCTTTTGTACTTTTTGCTTTACACAGTACCATGGTCTCAATGATCGCTTTTCAATTTTTATGTATGTCACACCGGCCTTACTTCAATATATTCCTGTAGGAATGCTCTTCTACGCTATTTACATTTTTTACGTGATGGTCAAAGTTAGACCAAATTATTTGTTTTTATATTTATGGTTACAACTTAGAGCTTGGTTAATAAGCTATACATTTGTCCGCGGTTGTTTAAATTACGTTGCTATATGCGTATTTTTGTCTGCTATGACATCTTTTAAATCGCTAATTCCTGAAATAAACCCCTTTAATTGGGATCCCGAACTAGCAAATTTTGATCGTATATTACATGGAGGTTTTGTTCCTTGGGAAATAATTCAACCCGTATTTGGCTTACCTTTTATTAGCCATGCTATTGATATAATTTATAGACTTTGGTTTATCGTTATGATGGTAGCCATTGTGTGGTTTATTTTCGTATCTAAAGATGAGCGGTTACGTAAGCAATTTATGATTACATACGTAATGGCATGGGCGATAAATGGCACTATTCTCGCCTTGTTTTTCTCATCCGTAGGCCCTGCATTTTTCTCGAACATTTACCCTGAAGTGAACAACCCCTACCAAGGTTTAATGACTTATTTAAACACCGCTAATAATAGCTACCCGCTTATGGCTATAGACGCTCAAAAAATGCTATGGCAATTATACGAAAGTGAAAAGCTAGGCACCGCCGGTGGTATTTCGTCAATGCCGAGTATGCATGTTTCCATTGCGTTTTTGATTTTTCTAGTTAGCCTACGAACGCAGTTTATTACAGCTAAATTACTTGGCGGCACCTTCTTATTACTTATTCTGATAGGCTCTGTTCACTTAGGCTGGCACTACGCCATTGATGGTTATTTATCCATTATCTCGACAGCTTTTATTTGGCGGTTCAACGCGTACCTTGTCCCAACTTCAAATCACCAATATGACTTACCAAACAAGGCCGAAAACTATAGTACTTGCTAAGCTTAACTTAACTTAACTTAACTGCTAGCGCAGTTTATAATACGAAAATCGTCTTTGATATCTGACCGCTATCACACATACTAAATATGCCTAAATGAGATATGGACTACGACGGGACTACCGGATTCCTAACATCCACGCTTCATAGTATATTTACGAAATTACTCGCTTTATGAACAGCATTCCAAATCGCCAAAAACACAAACACCCTGATTATTTGCAGTGAAACTAGGCTTTTTACTATTAGGCTAATTCTAATTTCGGTAAATAAGGACGACACGACGCATGACTTTTGACGACTACCTAACCATTCTTGCTAAGAACGACGGTTCAGATTTGTTTCTTAGTACCGGCGCTCCGCCCTGCGCTAAATTTCATGGCAAGCTAAAACCTCTGCATAAAGAACCTTTTTTGCCGGGTGATATTAAGGCGATTGCTTACGCGATTATGGATAGCACTCAGGTAGAGGAATTTGAACTAGAGTTAGAGATGAATTTGGCCTACCACATCCCTCGTGTTGGCCGGTTTCGTGTGAATATATTTAAGCAGCGAAATGAAATTTCGATAGTTGCGCGAAATATTGTCACCGAGATTCCCAATGTTGATGCCTTGGGTTTACCACCGATTCTAAAAGAGGTGGTGATGACAAAACGTGGTTTGGTGTTATTCGTTGGCGCTACTGGCTCAGGTAAATCGACGTCGTTGGCCGCGCTTATAGACCACCGCAACACGAATAGTAGCGGTCATATTATTACCATTGAAGACCCTATCGAGTTCCTACACCGTCACAAACGCAGCATTATTAATCAGCGTGAAATTGGTATGGATACCCGAAGCTTTCATCAGGCACTTAAAAACACCCTGCGCCAAGCTCCAGACGTGATTCTAATCGGCGAAATTCGTGACCGAGAAACCATGGAGCATGCCCTCGCCTTTGCAGAAACGGGTCATCTTTGTATTTCTACATTGCATGCGAACAATGCAAACCAGGCTTTAGATCGTATTATTAATTTTTTCCCCGAGGAGCGCCGCAACCAATTGTTGCTGGATTTATCTTTGAATTTAAAATGCTTCGTTTCGCAGCGACTGGTTCCCACCGAAGACGGCAAACGCGCTGCCGCCATAGAAATTTTGCTAGGCACACCCACCGTGGCTCAAGCCATCCATAAGGGTGAAATAGAGAATATTAAAGAAATTATGAGCAAGTCTGAAAACCTCGGCATGCAAACTTTTGATGCCGCTCTTTTCAAACTTTATGAAGAAGGCAAAATCGCCTTTGAAGAGGCGCTAAAAAATGCCGACTCTGCCAACAATTTACGCCTGCGAATAAAATTGCATAGCAAACGTGGGCTGCCTGCCAACGAGGCTACCGAGGTTAAGCAGGAAGAACAAGCCAGTTCATTCTCACTCAGCATTGAGAATGACGATGATATGGATGGCGACCTTGCAAGCTGACGCGCACTCGTCATCTAGTTTAAAAGAACGCATATTGTGCATTGGGTATTAAGAAATTGAACTCAAAAAAACGGGGCGATTCTCAATACCTGAGACCCGCCCCGTTTTTGCTTACTTACGCTATTCCGCGCTAATTTCTTCTGGCACTTTTTTCACAGTCGGTTTTGGCAGTAGCTGCTCGCGAATATTACCTTCAATTTCAGCGGCAGTTTCTGGGTTATCAGCAAGATACTTGGCAGCATTCGCCTTACCCTGACCAATTTTGTCGCCTTTATAGGCATACCATGCGCCAGCTTTATCAACCAAACCTAATTTAACACCTAGGTCGATAACCTCGCCTAAACGGTAAATACCGCGGCCGTACAGTATTTGAAACTCTGCCTGCTTAAACGGTGGTGCCACTTTGTTTTTTACTACCTTGACCCGCGTTTCGTTGCCGGTCACTTCTTCGCCTTCTTTTACTGCGCCAATACGGCGAATATCTAAGCGAACAGAGGCATAAAATTTAAGCGCATTACCACCAGAAGTTGTTTCTGGATTGCCAAACATGACACCGATCTTCATACGAATCTGGTTAATAAAGATAACCAGAGTGTTGGTTTGTTTGATGCTACCGGTCAGTTTACGCAGAGCTTGTGACATTAAGCGCGCCTGTAAACCAACATGAGAGTCACCCATGTCACCTTCGATTTCAGCTTTTGGCACCAGTGCCGCCACCGAGTCAATAACGATAACGTCTACCGAGCCTGAACGTACCAGCATGTCGGTAATTTCTAGGGCTTGCTCACCGGTATCAGGCTGTGACACCAGTAGATCGTCCAGATTAACGCCTAGCTTTTCAGCGTATTGCGGATCAAGCGCGTGCTCTGCATCCACAATCGCCACTGTTTTACCGGCTTTTTGTGCTTCTGCCATCACCTGTAAACACAGGGTGGTTTTACCTGATGACTCTGGCCCGAAGATTTCTACAACCCGACCATAGGGTAAGCCACCTATGCCAAGGGCAATATCGAGACCTAGTGATCCGGTCGATACTGAGGGCATCACTTCCCGTGAGCTGTCGCCCATTTTCATGATCGAACCCTTACCGAACTGACGCTCTATTTGACCTAGCGCTGACTCCAGTGCCTTTTGCTTGTTAGGATCCATGTGCTCTCTACCCTTTGTGGAGGTTGATTTTAATTACGATGGCCTTAACTCATCACCAGCCATACAACTGTATATATGATCAGTATTATGCGCGCACTTGTCAATGCCAGAACGCAATTTCTTTACGTGTTGCTTAAGGATGCCGCAATGATCCGCAATCAGCAATAAACACACCGCCGTTCATTACGATGGATTAAACGTCAATATCCAGAAATGTGCTAAAGTTCGCCCCCAAAATACCAACACCTAAAACACCATCGGTTGAGCCGCTATGATTCCTTGGAAGAAACTCAGTACCGCACAAATCCCCAATAACGGCGGCGAGCTTCAACTATCCCAGCGCGGTGAAGAATTTTCGATTCGCTTGTCTGGAGTGCGCGGCGAGCTAATGAACAGCCGTGTTTTTAATTCTGAGCAGGTATTGGCTGAACTCGGCTGCGCCTTAATCAAAGAAAAGGCCGATGCACAGGTATTGGTGGGCGGGCTGGGTATGGGTTACACCCTCGCCGCTGCATTATCAGCAGTGTCTGCAACCGCCGACGTCACCGTTGCTGAGCTTATTCCCGAAGTTGTAGAGTGGAATAAAGGCCCACTCGGCGACTGCGCTAACAACCCCTTACACGACCCGCGTGCCAAAGTGCACATAGGTGACGTTGCCGAGCTGTTAGATAATCAACCCAATCGCTTCGACGCGATTTTGCTTGATGTAGACAACGGCCCCGAAGGCCTTACCCAAACCGATAATAATTGGCTGTATTCGCAACAAGGTTTAGAGGCAATTTCAAATACCTTACGCCCCGAAGGCATGCTGGCTATTTGGTCTGCAGGTGCGGACAGCATGTTCGCTATTCGTCTGAAAAAAGCCCGCTTTAAAGTCACGATTCACACCGTGCGCGCCCGCCCCGGCAAAGGTAGCCGCCACACTATTTTTCTTGCTCAAAAGCGGTGGCAAGCCGCTAGTGGTGCTTAAGTTATTGCCGCGAATAAGCGCAGCACCGCAATAGTGGTTTTAAAGATGATTTGTTATTCTTGCGGTCTTTATTAGATGAACAAATACACTGTCGCGGCACACATATTCCGCAGTAAAAATACAGCGCTTTAATTTACACTCCACCGTAAAGCGCGCACCACATAAGGCATACCTCACCACTATGACAATCGACGCAAACATCAACAGCGCAGCAGAAACAAGTCACACGCCCATGATGGTGCAATATTTAAAGATTAAGGCCGAGCATCCCAACGAAATTGTGTTCTATCGGATGGGGGATTTTTACGAGCTATTTTTTGATGATGCCAAGCGTGCATCTGAGCTTTTAGACATTACTTTAACTGCACGTGGCAAGTCTGGCGGCAATCCTATCCCGATGTGTGGCGTGCCTTATCACGCGGTAGAGGGCTATCTCGCTAAGCTTGTTAAAGGCGGCTGGTCGGTGGCCATTTGTGAGCAAATTGGCGATCCAGCAACCAGCAAGGGGCCAGTTGAACGCGCGGTTGCACGCATTGTTACACCGGGCACCATCAGTGATGAAGCCTTATTAGACGAGCGTAAAGACGCACTGCTACTTGCGGCCTGTGGTCAGGGCCAGCACATTGGCATTGCCGTGTTAGACATGAGCAGTGGGCGTTTTCAGGTATTAGAGGTGGTCGGGCACGCCGCCTTTATCGGCGAATTACAACGTATGCGCCCCGCTGAATTACTGATGTCTGACGATCTTATTATTGACGATATGCCAAAACTCCCTGGCTTGCGCCGCTTGCCGCCGTGGGATTTTGATATTGATACCGCCAGCCGTGGGCTTTGCCAGCATTTTGGTGTTCAAGACCTTGCGGGGTTTGGCTGCGATACCTTAAGCCAAGGTATCGGCGCGGCGGGGTGCTTACTGCAATATGTTAAAGACACCCAGCGCAGCGCCCTACCGCATATTCGCCAGCTAAAACATGAGTCCCGCGATGATGCGGTGGCCATGGATGCCGCGACGCGCCGAAATTTAGAACTAGACCTTAATCTTGGCGGTGGCACTGAAAACACCTTAGCGTCGGTATTTGATCGCTGCCAAACCGCCATGGGAAGTCGTCTATTGCGTCGCTGGCTACATCGCCCACTGCGCAATCAAGGGATTCTCAACGCCCGCCAAAGCGGTGTTATCGGCCTGATAGAAAATTATCAATTTGAACCGATAAGAGACACCTTAAAGCAAATTGGCGATTTGGAACGCATTCTGTCTCGCGTTGCGCTGCGATCCGCCCGGCCCCGCGATCTTTCTCGCTTACAGCGCTCATTGGCCACACTGCCGTTGCTGCAAAGTCAGCTGACACCTTTCGATATTCCGTATCTACTCAGCCTACGCAGTGAGATCAGCGAATTCCCGGCACTGGATGACTTGCTGGCCCGCGCCGTTGCCGAAAATCCGCCGATGGTGCTTAGAGACGGCGGCGTCATCGCCCAAGGTTACGACAGCGAATTAGATGAGCTGCGCAGTTTGAGCAGCGATGCCGGTGAGTTTTTACTGGCGATGGAGCGTCGCGAAAAGGAGAAAACCGGACTCAGCACCTTAAAAGTCGGCTACAACCGTGTGCACGGCTACTATATTGAAATTAGCAAACTGCAAGCGGCCCAAGCACCCGTTGAATATATACGCAGACAAACCCTGAAGAACGCCGAGCGTTTTATTACCCCAGAATTAAAGACCTTCGAAGACAAAGCACTTAGCAGTAAAAGCCGCGCCTTGGCGCGAGAAAAATATCTATACGAAATGCTGTTAGACGCTTTAAACGATGAGTTAAGTGCACTGCAAATATCGGCACATGCGCTGTGCGAACTCGACGTTATTGCCAACCTAGCTGAGCGCGCTGTGCAGCTAGAACTTTGCCAGCCGGAATTTTGCGATAGCCCGATGCTAGACATTGAGCAAGGCCGTCACCCCGTGGTAGAAAGCGTGCTTGATGAACCATTTATCGCCAATGACCTTAAGCTCGCAGAAGACCGCCGTACGTTAATTATTACCGGCCCAAATATGGGCGGTAAATCGACCTATATGCGCCAAACTGCCCTTATCGTACTACTGGCGCATATAGGCAGTTTTGTGCCCGCCAAGGCGGTAAAGCTCAGCTTGGTCGATCAAATATTCACCCGTATCGGCTCATCAGATGACCTTGCCGGTGGCCGCTCGACGTTTATGGTAGAAATGACCGAAACCGCCAATATTCTTCACAACGCCACCGACAAAAGTTTAATTCTGATGGACGAAATAGGTCGCGGCACCAGCACCTTCGACGGCCTTTCATTAGCCTGGGCCTGCGCCATTGATCTGGCTGATCGCGTACAGGGTTTCACCCTGTTTGCCACCCACTATTTCGAGCTTACGGTTCTGCCAGACAGCTATCCTAAGGCCGCCAATGTGCACCTAGGCGTTACCGAGCATAATGACCATATTGTGTTTCTTCACCGTGTAGAAGAAGGTCCAGCCAACCGTAGCTATGGTTTACAGGTTGCGAAACTGGCGGGGATTCCAGCAAAAGTCGTGAGCGCGGCCAAAATTAAGTTACAACAATTAGAAAATCAGGCCATAAACCGTGGCCAAATAACTACCGCGGGGCCGCAGCCAGATTTATTTGCCATGCCTGCAGAGGAACACCCCGTTGTTGAGGCGCTGGGTGAAATTGACCCGGACAGCCTGAGCCCGCGACAGGCGCACGAATTGCTGTATGCGCTAAAAGCCAAGCTCTTGTAGACAGAATTTAAACGCTAACGAGTAAAAGCGATTAGGCACAGATAAATTATTGTTAAGACTAGGACTATACCGATTTTTTTCACTGGTGTTACAATACGCCGCTCTTAGAATTACCACCCAAGTCAGGATTTAAAAGGGGCTGACCAGAAATGACTTTTGTTGTAGGCGAAGATTGCATCAAGTGCAAACATACAGATTGTGTTGAGGTTTGTCCGGTAGACTGCTTTTACGAAGGCCCGAACTTTCTTGTTATTCATCCTGATGAATGCATTGACTGCGCATTGTGCGAGCCAGAGTGTCCTGTAAATGCAATCTTCTCGGAAGATGAATTACCAGATGACCAGCAAGTATTCCTAGAATTAAATGCTGAACTCGCCGAAGTGTGGCCAAACATCACAGAAATGAAAGATGGCCCAGCGGATGCTGAAGAATGGGCAGGTAAACCCAATAAGCTCCAGTATCTTGAGCGTTAAACGCTCGCTGTGAAAATTTCACAGACCTAAAAAAGCCCGCGTTTGCGGGCTTTTTTAGGTCTGTAGTATGAACGGGCTTAGTTAAAATCTTCCGCAAACAAAGACGCTGCGCTTAAACCATTGGCCTCAAATAAGACCCGCATACTTTTTAAGGCTTCAACCTGAATTTGCCTAACCCGCTCGCGGGTTAAACCAATTTCGCGGCCAACCTCCTCCAGTGTTGCAGACTCGTGGCCGCGCAAACCAAAGCGGCGTACCACCACCTCACGCTGCTTCACGCTCAGTTCGTCCAACCACTCATCAATACTGCTAGACAAATCTTGGCCCTGCAAAATATCGCTGGGGTTCAGGGCTTGGGTGTCGGCAATAGTATCAAGCAATACTTGATCGGAATCTTGCCCTAGCGGCACATCGACGGAGCCAACTCGGTCTTTAAGGCCGCATAGCCGTTTTGCTTCAGATACCGGGCGGTCAAGCGCCTCAGCCATTTCTTCTGGCGACGGCATATGATCTAGCTTTTGAGTTAACTCACGCTCAGCACGTAAATAGCTGTTTAGCTCTTTAACAACGTGGATCGGTAAACGGATGGTGCGAGTTTGATTCATAATCGCCCGCTCAATGGTTTGTCTAATCCACCATGTTGCATAGGTAGAAAAACGAAAACCGCGCTCAGGATCAAATTTTTCTACCGCGCGAATTAAGCCAAGGTTGCCCTCTTCGACTAAGTCGAGAAGACTCAGTCCACGATTTAAATAACGTCGGGAAATTTTAACCACCAAACGCAAATTACTTTCAATCATGCGTTTTCGCCCCGCCTCGTCGCCTTTGCGGGCAAGTCGGGCAAAATGCACTTCCTCTTCTGCACTCAGCAGTGGCGAAAAGCCAATTTCGCTGAGGTACATCTGGGTGGCATCAAGGTCCGTACTCTGCCGTCGA
Organism: Zhongshania sp.; assembly: GCA_018066965.1. Taxonomy (GTDB): domain Bacteria; phylum Pseudomonadota; class Gammaproteobacteria; order Pseudomonadales; family Spongiibacteraceae; genus Spongiibacter. Next base: position 49,549 of record JAGPVP010000123.1, read on the forward strand.
GCACGTGTTGTTTTAGCTGGTTGTAGTGCTGGCTTTAGCGCCGATTTGCGTGAGCTTTCAGCGTTGAATGCATCGCTATCTAGATCTTCATCTACATCGCTGTGTATATCAATTAAACCTGAACGATAGTTATTACTTTCTTCATATACCCGCATCGTCGAATCCTTATTTTCGTTATATTGCTCGACTTGGATGATACTTAAGACATTCTCCTGATCGTAATGGCGTTCAGCGCCGAGGAAGCAGTCCTAAAGGATCAACCGGTTTTCCATCTATACGAACTTCAAAATGTACTTTGGGCGAATCTGTACCGCTGTCGCCTAATTCTGCGATAACAGCACCCGCCTTTACAGTGTCTCCTTCTTTGACTAATAAACGTCGATTATGCCCGTAGGCACTTAAATAGCGATCAGAGTGTTTGAGAATTAATAGATTTCCGTAACCTACTAAACCACTGCCTGAATACACTACCACGCCAGCCTTTGATGCACGTACAGGCTCACCCATTTTGCCTTTAATATCAATACCTTTATGCGCTTGGCCAGTTGCAACAAACGAGCGAACTAATGGCCCCGTCACCGGCCAAGCCCATGCCCCGCCAGAATCTAAAACTACCGGAGCCGGCCTAATAACCGCTTTCGGTGCCGGCGCTTTTGTAGCAACAGAAGGCTTACTCACCGCTGCCCGCGACGAACGGTTCGTTGGCTTAGTCGAGGTTGGTGTAGGTTTAGATGCCGTGGCTATAACCCGTGTACTCTCTTGTAGTACCAGCGCTTGGCCAGGATAAATAGTATAAGGGGCGGCCAAATTGTTAGCAGTTGCTAACCCTTTAACGTTGAAGCCGTAACGCCACGCAATAGAAAAAAGCGTATCGCCCTTACTCACAATATAATGTGGCGGCGGGCGCTCAGAGGGATTATAACGATCAGAAACAGGCGCAGAGCCGCCATTGGTGGTGCACGCAGTAACGCTGAGAATTAAGATGATTATGCTGCAAAACACTCTCAGCACAGCCATCATGTATGCGTCCTTATAAGCACAAAAATAAACCTATTTTGCTAAAGAAGTAACACCTTACACTACCGTCAGAGCTAAAATCCGGCTAAAACACGCTTAACACCGGCTTACCTCTGATTACTTTATGTGCTTTCAAAACTAAGTAATAGAAAAAAACATTCTTAGAAATCAGCTCCGGTGAGCTATTTTTTCCACGACCAACACTAACATCACGCCCGCAACAGCAATGATTAGCGACACCAGCAATTGCGGATCAGCCTGACTAGCATACTCCCAAGGCAATACGTTCTGCCAACCGGGCGCTAAAGACTCAGATAACAACTGCCCTTGCGCGTCAAACTTCCACGGCCAAATTATGGTCAGCGAGCCCAGCAAAATACCGGTCAATGTCGCCAACAATCTCGGTCGGTGATGATGCATCAACCACGACAATAAGCGCACAAATAACATCAAGCCTACCGCGCAGCCGGCAACAAAGCTCAGTAGCGACACCACATCGAACTGCTTTACCGCATTAATTACCGGCTCATACATGCCCAGCAGTAATAAAATAAAACTACCGGATATACCCGGTAAAATCATTGCGCAAATCGCCAAAGCCCCCGACAAAAACAGACTTAAGGGCGTTGCCGTAATGTCAGCGGGACGTAGCTCGCCAATCACTACCGCAAACACAACCCCAAATAGTAGCCAGCCAATTTGTCGGCCACTCTGCGGAATTTGTCGAAACACGATGAGAGCTGACGCCAATATCAAACCAAAAAACAGAGCCGCCAACGGCAGTGGGTGTTCATGCAGGCCATAGGAAATCACCCGCGCCAAAGACACCACGCTAACGACAATGCCCAAGATTAAACTCAGCAGAAAATTACCATTCACATGCTGCCAGCATGCGAGAGGCCCAGATTTAAACAGCACTTGTAGCGCTTGTAGATTGCAAGCTTTAAGGCTTTCTATTAGCTCATCATAGATGCCAGTTATAAACGCCACCGTACCACCAGACACGCCAGGTACTACATCTGCGGCGCCCATGGCGATACCGCGAACAAACACCCCTAGCGAAAATCCCTTCATCAATAGTCCTTATCACCCAGCGGGTATTTTCAAATAACGCGTTTAAGCAACCACAACACCAGCGACCATCGGCACAAATAACACCGGCTCGATAAGCTGCTCCGTAATACCTTCTTCGGTCTTGTCATAAACATACAAAGACTGCTGTTTGCCCACTGGCCCCACAGGAATAACAAGGCGGCCGCCCATCGCGAGCTGCTCTAATAACTCTGGAGGTACAACTTCTGGAGCGGCGGCAGACAATATGGCATCAAACGGGCCGCGATCTTTCCATCCCATGCCGCCGTCGGCATGGCGTAAATGCACATTATGTAGACCGAGTTGACGGAGCCGCTGGCGCGCTTTTTCTTGTAGCGGCCGAATACGCTCAACGCTAAATACGCGCTCTACCATTTGCGCCAAGATTGCAGTTTGATAACCCGATCCTGTCCCTACTTCTAACACTCGTGCTCGCGGCCCTTTGGCCAACAACAGTTCGGTCATGCGGGCAACAATATAGGGCTGCGACAAGGTTTGCTGAAAACCAATCGGCAAGGAGCTATCTTCATAGGCGCGGTGCGACAATGCTTCATCAAGAAATATGTGCCTAGGTGTTCCCCTAATCACACTAAGAACTGCTTTGTCGGTAATACCCTGTTCAGTCAAACGTTCGATCAAACGATCTCTGGTTCGCTGGGATGTCATCCCGATGCCTTGCAAATTTAAAATTGTCACCGTGTCTTCTCAGTAAACATCCAGGCCAAATAAGCCCTTAGTAGTTGATCAATTCTCGCACAAGCGCGGTAGCGAAACAGCCCCTAGGCAATGAAAATGCCAGTGATAGCGAGCGATCATCTAGCTGCTGCCACTGTAGATCTTTCGGAATAACGCGTAATGCACGTCGCTCCATCGTCAAATTATTTTTCATTAATCCCGCGCATAAATCGCTGAATTCTGCGTAAACTTTATCTTCTAGCTGCGCGACGTCTGCACTTACTTCCAACTTACCGGCCTTGCCATACAAGGGGCCACTAGGATGAATATCCCCGCTTGCCAAGCGCGTGCTAATTTCAGCATCTATGTCGGCAAGAAAAACACTGCCACTGTCACGCAGTGAAAACATGTCGCCGTTCAAACCGGTATTCCAATTGCCCGCCTTAATTCGCTCGGCCAGCACGGTATTAAATATCAGCGAGCGCGCCGCGGATAAATACATGCCTCGATCAAAACGTCCTGGGGTTAACTGTCCTGTAAACCATTGTCGACAGGCATCAATATTGCCACCGCCATGACCAAAGCGCTGCTCACCAAAATAATTGGGAAAGCCTTCGCTGATAACTTGCAGGCGCGCATCCAAATCCGTGAGATCGCCATCTAAGTCGCTTAATCGCAGAATAAAACGGTTATAGCGATGACTGCCCAAACGCAGTTTTTGCCGATGGCGGCCTTGACGTAAAATTTGCCAAGTTTCATTTTCAGGCACGCTCCACTCAGGCTTATGCTTGCCTGGTAAGTGAACGCAGAACCACTGCCGCGTTACCGCATGCCGATCTTTCTGACCAGAATAGGTCACCGCACGGGGTTGCACACCGGCCATGCGTGCCAATTGCTTCGCGACATACTCAGTATTGTCGCCGCGCTTTTCGATCCATAACCAATCAAATTCACCGTCGTCACTGAACTCAAGATCGAACACTTCTTCAACCACAAAGTCTTCTGGCTGGGCTTTTAACAGGCCCGACACCAATGGCGCGCCTTGCGCTCTCGGCCAATCAGGCAGCATCAATTCGCTCCAATAACACCACAGCGTCAACTGCTATACCTTCACTGCGCCCGACAAATCCAAGCTTTTCAGTGGTCGTTGCTTTCACGCTGATAGAGGAATCTGAAACATGTAGAGCAGCAGCAATAGACTCTCGCATAGTAAGAATATACGGCGCCAATTTCGGCTGCTGCGCCGCAATTGTGATGTCGGCATTACCCAAACGATAACCCTGGGCCACTATTAAGGTATAACAATGCTGCAATAGTATTTTGCTGTCTGCCCCGGCGTATTGTGGGTCGGTATCGGGAAAGTGCTTACCAATATCACCCAGCGCCAAGGCGCCAAGCATAGCGTCGCACAATGCGTGCAGAGCGACGTCGCCATCTGAATGCGCAAGCAAACGCCACTGACAGGGAATGCGCACGCCACACAGTGTTATACCGTCGCCCTCGTCAAAACGATGCACGTCATAACCGTGACCAATGCGAATAGCGCTCACCATTCATCTCCACGTAAAAATACCTCTGCAATCACAAGATCATCAGGGTAAGTAATTTTAATATTGCGATGACTGCCTTCTACCAACAGGGGCTGGTGACCACAATGCTCTAATGCAGACGCTTCGTCAGTAACTGGCAGTTGCTGTTCGCGGCAGTAAGCAAGCGCATCCCGCAATTCTCCATAGCGAAACAACTGCGGTGTTAAAGCTCGCCACATGGCGTTGCGATCTACCGTGGCCGCGATCTCACCGGCGGCCGTGCTGCGCTTCACTGTATCGACCACCGGCACCGCTAAAATCGCCCCCACCGAGTGAGCACAGCCTAATTCCAATAGCTGCTGTATATCGTGTTGTGAAACGCAGGGGCGTGCGGCGTCGTGCACTAGCACCCAGTCAGAATCAGCCGCACCACTTAAGGCAGCCAGAGCCTGCGCCACTGAATCTGCGCGCTCACTGCCACCATTACTGCGCAAAACACGGGGATTATTCGCACAGGGCAAAGAAGAAAAAAGCTCGTCATCAGGATGCAAAGCCACTGCAATCGCGGCAATATCTATACGCGCCAATAGCTGGTCAAGACTGTGTTCGATAACAGTTTTATCACGCAGACGAAGATATTGCTTAGGTAAGCCAGCGCCAAACCGAGCGCCGGTTCCAGCTGCGGGAATAACCGCCCATAGCCGCGGATTATTGGTCACGAATATTTTGCCTGTTTTGGATCAAGCTATTATTTTGCTTTGTAATATGACTATTCATCAACAATGAGGTAAAAAGTCTCACCCGATTTAATCAAGCCCATATCGTTGCGGGCACGCTCTTCAATACTGTCTAAATCGTGTTTCAAGCTGCGCACTTCGCCATAAAGACGCTCATTACGCTGCTCTAACTCGTTGTTATGGTCTTTTTGAACAGCAATATCACGACGCAAACTGGTAATTTGCTCCCAGCTTCCGGTTCCGGTCCACAAGCGTATTTGCAGCATAACCAGAATCACCAACAGTAATAACAGTAAGCGGCGGCGGGTCATTGTTGGCCCTGCAAGGTGATATTGTTATTCATATAATTCCAGAACTAAATCCTAGAAAACCCTTTAAAAAAAGCACCTAAAACAAAGAAGGCGGCTATAGCCGCCCTTTTATATTACGCTCGGAATTCATCCCGACCGCGATAGGCTGCACCTAACTCTGCCTCAATCCGCAGCAGACGGTTATATTTCGCAACGCGGTCAGAGCGACACAATGAGCCAGTTTTAATTTGACCCGCTGATGTTGCCACCGCTAAATCTGCGATTGTTGTGTCTTCTGTTTCACCTGAACGATGCGAAATAACAACACTATAACCGGCGTCCTTTGCCATTTTGATGGCATCCAGCGTTTCAGACAAAGAACCAATTTGGTTGAATTTAATCAGAATTGAGTTCGCAATATTGTTATCAATGCCACGTTTTAGGATTTTAGTGTTAGTAACAAACAAGTCATCACCCACCAATTGCACGCGGTCACCAATACGACGGGTTAAGGTAGCCCAGCCGTCCCAATCGCTTTCATCCATACCATCTTCAATAGAGATGATTGGGTAACGCTGACTTAGCTCATCTAAATACGCAGCGAAACCTTCTGCATCAAATTCTTTACCTTCACCGCTCAAAGAGTATTTGCCGTTTTTGTAGAATTCCGATGAGGCGCAATCTAAAGCCAAGGTAATATCTTTACCTAATTCGTAGCCGGCATTGGCAACGGCTTCAGCGATCGCTTCCAGCGCTGCTTCATTTGACGGTAAATTCGGCGCAAAACCACCTTCATCACCCACAGCCGTATTCAGGCCACGAGCAACCAATACCTTTTTCAAAGAGTGGAAAATTTCTGCACCTTGACGTAAAGCTTCTGCAAACGTGTCTGCGCCGACAGGCTGAATCATGAACTCTTGAATATCGACATTGTTGTCAGCGTGCTCGCCACCGTTGATGATGTTCATCATCGGTACCGGCATGGTGTACTGACCTTCAGTGCCATTAATTTGCGCAATACGCTGATATAGAGGTATGCCCTTTTCAATCGCGACGGCTTTCGCTGCCGCCAATGACACAGCCAAAATTGCGTTGGCGCCCAGCACAGATTTGCTTTCAGTGCCGTCAGCTTCAATCATGGCATTGTCGATGGCACGCTGGTCTTCAGCATCCATTCCCATCAACAAATCACGGATGGTGGTATTAATATTGGCAACGGCTTTTAATACGCCTTTACCCAAATAACGCGACTTATCGCCATCACGTAATTCTAAGGCTTCACGCGAACCTGTCGACGCGCCGGACGGAGCACAGGCACTGCCAACGGCACCCGATGCCAATACAACATCTGCCTCAACAGTGGGATTTCCCCGTGAATCCAATACCTCAAACGCCTTGATATCGACAATCTCTGCCATGTGAATTTTCTCCGTCTTAAGTCAAAAATAAAATTATTTAATATCCAACACCGGTAAAGACTTCACTGTCTCGTCCACTGCCTTCATATGTTCTAGAAATGGCGCTAATGCCGACAAGGGCAAAGCACTTGGACCGTCGCATTTCGCGCGATCTGGGTCTGGATGCGCCTCAAGAAATAAACCTGCAATTCCCAATGCCATACCTGCCCGGCCCAATTCAACCACTTGGTTGCGGCGCCCACCAGATGCTGCGCCCATAGGGTCGCGGCACTGCAATGCGTGGGTAACATCAAAGATGATTGGCGCACCGCCACTGGCCTCTCGCATTACCCGAAAGCCCAGCATATCGACCACTAAATTGTCGTAACCAAAATTACTGCCGCGCTCACACAGCATAATTTTTTCATTGCCGCACTCAGCAAATTTCTCGACGATATTTTTCATTTGACCGGGGCTGAGAAACTGCGGTTTTTTAATATTTATAACGGCATCGGTTGCCGCCATAGCCGCCACTAAATCGGTTTGACGCGCCAAAAATGCGGGTAATTGAATCACATCACAAATTTCGGAAACGGGGCCCGCTTGGTGCACTTCATGGATGTCGGTGATAACAGGAACGTTAAAGGTTTGTTTAATTTCCTGAAAAATTTTCAGACCTTCTTCCATGCCGGGGCCACGGTAAGAATGCACAGATGAACGGTTAGCTTTGTCGAAAGAGGCCTTGAAAACATAGGGAATACCCATTTTTCCACAGACCTCAACGTAATGCTCCGCAACCTGCATAGCAAGGTCGCGGGACTCCAGTACGTTCATGCCACCGAACAAGACAAACGGTTTGTCGTTCGCCACCTCTATGCCATTAACACTGACGACTTTATCTTTCATTGCCCTACTCCTTTAACTAGCTCGGCCAACAACGCTTATTCGCTATGCGCGATAGCAGCGTTAACAAACCCAGAAAACAAAGGATGACCATCACGCGGTGTAGAGGTAAATTCTGGATGGAATTGACACGCAATAAACCACGGGTGATCTTCAATTTCGACCACTTCAACAAGACTCTTATCCGCGGACCAGCCGCCGACTTTTAAGCCCGCCTCTTGCAAGCGCTCAACGTAGGTGTTGTTGACTTCGTAACGGTGACGGTGGCGCTCGGTGATGGTTTCGCTACCGTAAACACCGGCAACTGCAGATCCGTCAACCAAATGACAAAGCTGCGCGCCCAAACGCATGGTGCCGCCTAAATCGTCATCATGGGCGCGCTGTTCTACCTCGCCCTCTGCCGTCACCCATTCGGTGATCAAGCCAACTACCGGATTTTTACCGTTGTCATTAAACTCGCTGCTATTTGCATCAGTTAAACCCAATACATTACGAGCGAATTCGATAACCGCAACTTGCATGCCCAAGCAAATACCCAAGTAGGGAATTTTATTCTCGCGGGCATATTGTACAGTGCGAATTTTACCTTCAACGCCCCGACTACCAAAACCACCGGGAACAAGAATACCGTCCACACCTTCTAATATGTCGATACCGTCTTTCTCAATCACTTCCGAATCGATATAGCGCACCTGCACTTTGGTACGACTATGGATACCGGCGTGTTTTAAGGCTTCGTTTAATGATTTGTAGGCGTCGAGCAACTCCATGTATTTACCAACCATGGCGATAGTGACGGTTTGATCTTGGTGCAAATCGCCTTCAATCACGCGATCCCATTCGGTCAAATCCGCTGGTGGACAGTCAAGGCCAAAACGCTCAACAACCAGCTCATCCAAACCTTCTGCCGCGAGTAGCGAGGGAATGCGATAAATGGAATCAACGTCGCGCAACGGAATAACCGCACGGGATTCAACGTTGGTGAAAAGTGCAATTTTGTGACGGCTGCTTTGATCGATTTCGTGATCTGAGCGGCACAGCAAAATATCGGGCTGCAAGCCAATAGAACGAAGTTCTTTAACAGAATGCTGAGTTGGCTTGGTTTTGGTTTCGCCGGCAGTCGCAATATACGGCACCAAAGTAAGGTGCATTAACATGGCGCGCTTAGCACCCAGCTCTACTTTTAGCTGACGGGCGGCTTCAAAGAATGGTAGTCCTTCAATGTCACCAACGGTGCCGCCTATTTCAACAATAGCGATGTCTGCATCGCCGGCGCCAGCCATAACCCGACGTTTAATTTCGTCGGTGATATGCGGAATAACTTGCACCGTACCGCCCAGATAGTCACCGCGGCGCTCTTTGCGCAACACGGTTTCATACACGCGGCCCGCGGTAAAGTTATTGCCCTTAGCCATTTTTGCACGAACAAAGCGCTCGTAGTGGCCAAGATCTAAGTCGGTTTCTGCGCCGTCTTCGGTGACAAAGACTTCACCGTGCTGAAACGGGCTCATGGTGCCAGGATCCACATTAATATAGGGATCAAGCTTCAGCATTGTGACTTTGAGACCACGCGCCTCAAGAATGGCACCTAGAGATGCTGACGCAATGCCCTTACCCAAGGACGAAACAACACCGCCGGTGACGAATATAAAACGCGCCATGTAATGCCTTTTTAGATAGTACGAAGAGATATAAGGGCCAGAAAAAGCAGAGCTTCTCCGCCCCCATGAGATGGGACGTCAGTCTAACAGGAAGGCCATAACGAAACAATGAAATTAGGCCTCTGTAGGCTGCCAAGTCTCTGATATAATGCGCGTCCAATTGCTTGCACATCAAGGCCTTAGTACTATGCAACCCATGCTGAATATCGCATTGCGCGCCGCGCGTAAAGCCGGCGACCTTATCGCGCGCGCCTCCGAACAAATCGACCGAGTTCAGATTGAAACCAAGGGCGAGAACGATTTTGTCACCGAAATAGATCGCAAGGCAGAGCAGGAAATTATTTATCACCTGCAAAAAGCCTACCCAGACCACGGCTTTTTGGGCGAAGAATCTGGCCAAACGGGTAACGCCGACAGCCCCTATCAGTGGGTAATCGACCCCATAGACGGCACCACTAACTTTATTCGCGGTATCCCCCATTTCGCAGTGTCTATCGCCTGCGTAAATCAGGGCCAAATTGAACATGCCGTTATTTTAGACCCTATTCGCCGCGAAGAATTTACCGCTAGTCGCGGTCGCGGTGCGCAGCTCAATGGCCGCCGAGTTCGCGTTACCATGAATGCCAGCTTAGAAGGCGCATTGATTGGCACCGGCATACCGTTTAAAGCGCGCAACGAAGCACACATCCCTGCTTATATGCGCAGCCTAGAAGCGATTGCCGGTGAAACAGCCGGTATCCGCCGCGCTGGCGCCGCCTCATTAGATTTAGCCTACGTAGCCGCCGGACGCCTAGATGGCTTCTGGGAAATTGGCCTGAACAAGTGGGATATTGCGGCGGGAATTTTGCTGGTACGCGAAGCTGGTGGACTCGTCAGCGATTTCAAAGGCGGCGGCAATTACTATGAAAGCGGCAATATTGTGGCTGCCAACCCGAAATGCCTGAAAGGTATCTTGCAGGCCGTTCGCCCACACTTAGAAAACATCCGCTAATCGCTATACGCTCGACGGGAGATGGGAGACGCATAGACAAGCACCTGCGTTTCCCATCTCCCGTCACGCATCAAGCGCCTTACGGTAAGTCATCTACCTGGGCACCCTCTTTCTCAACCACAATCAAGTCATCCTGACTGATATTCATAGTCATCAGCAAGCTTGCCACAATATAGATAGATGAATACGTACCCACGCCAATACCAATTAGCAGCGCTAAGGCAAAGCTATGAATCATCTCACCGCCAACAAAGGCCAACGCCAACAGCACTAATAAGGTAGTGCCAGAGGTGACCAAGGTGCGATCTAAAGTCTCGGTTAGGGAGATATTAATAATCTCACCGGCATCGTGTTTCCGCAGTTTGCGAAGATTTTCACGGATACGGTCAGCGACCACAATCGAGTCATTCAGCGAGTAACCGATAACAGCAAGGATTGCAGCCAATACAGTAAGGTCAAAATCCCAGCCCACAACAGCGAATACGCCGAGCGTAATCAACACATCGTGGCCCAATGCCGCAACCGCACCGATGGAAAACTTCACCTGAAAGCGCATGGCAACGTAAATCAGCACCACCAACAAGGCCAGTAATACTGCCAAGCCGCCCTGCTCACGTAGATCCTCACCCACTTGCGGCCCGACAAACTCGATACGACGCAGCTCGACCTCTCCGTCGGTACCCGCTTGCAATACCGCGAGCACTTCCTCACCCAGCGTTGGGCTCATGCCTTCCGGCATTCTCACTAGCACATCAGTGTCAGAACCAAAATTAACCACAATGGCACTTTGATAACCCGCTGCACTCAACTCTTCGCGCACCTGCTCTAGGGGTACGGATTCCTCATAAATCACTTCGATTAAAGTGCCACCGGTAAAGTCGAGACCAAAATTGAGTCCCTTCACCGCCAGTACCGCGACAGAAGCCACCATTACCGCAATAGAAATGAACATCGCAATGCGACGTCCACCCATAAAATCAATCGTTTTTGTAGTGTCAGACATACGTTTCCCCTAGATCGCCAGCTTGGTAATACGACGACCGCCGTAAACGAAATTAACAATAGCGCGGGTACCCATAATCGCCGTAAACATTGACGTTAGAATACCCAGCGACAAGGTCACCGCAAAACCGCGAACCGGACCAGTACCGACCGCATACAAAATTATTGCCACCAATAAGGTAGTAATATTCGAGTCCATAATGGTGACAAAGGCGCGACCGTAACCCGCCTCAATGGCGTGCTGCACCGACAAGCCTGCACGCAGCTCCTCTCGTATTCGCGAGAAAATAAGCACGTTGGCATCAACCGCCATACCGACGGTAAGTACAATACCCGCAATACCAGGCAGAGTTAATGTGGCACCCAATAGCGACATACACGCGGTTAACAATATAATATTGGCACCCAAGGCCACCACCGCAATCACACCAAACACGCGGTAGTACACCATCATAAACAAGGCGACCAAACCTAAGCCGATCTTCACGGCATTAAGCCCCCGGGTAATATTCTCCGCGCCTAAAGACGGCCCCACCGTGCGCTCTTCAACAAAGTCGATAGGCGCTGCCAGCGCACCCGCACGCAATAGTAGTGACAACTCAGCGGCTTCGCCCGGCGCATCAAGACCCGTTATACGGAATTGCACACCCAAAGCATCTTTGATGGTGGCAAGACTGATAATTTTTTTCTCGTCATACGGCACTTTTATCACTTGCTCAACGCCGCTCGCATCGCGTTCATAATGTGTGCGGCTTTTACGCTCAATGAATAACACGCCTAGACGACGGTTGATATTGTGTCGCGTCATACGGTGCATCAAGGTACCACCTTGACTATCTAGGGTGATATTGACCTGCGGCATACCGTTTTGATCAAAGCTCGCCTGCGCATTTGCCACCCGCTCACCGGTAATCACCACGTCGCGCTCTAACCACGCATTAGGCTCGCCGCGACCGGGATTGCGAAACTCAAATTGCTCACGGTCCGATAAGGGCGCGTCGTATTTCGCTTCTAGACGGAAATCCAAGTTAGCGGTTTTACCCAAAATACGTTTCGCTTCCGCAGTATCTTGAATACCGGGCAATTCAACCACAATACGGTTGCGCCCCTGACGCTGAACTAGGGGCTCAGATACACCCAGCTCGTTTACGCGGTTACGTAAGGTCGTTAAGTTTTGGCTAACCGCGTAATCTTCAATTTCCTTACGCTTGGCTTCACCAATAATAGCCCGCAGATAGAACGCGTCATCATCGCTAGCCGAATCTACCCGCTCACCAGTCAATTCGGTAAACTCTTTACGAATCAAACCTAAGGCAGTATCACGCAACTCTGCGGTGGTAAACTTGCCAGATATAACCCCATCATCCAGCGTCACAAAGCCACGGATACGCTCTTCACGTAGCTTCTTTTTAATACCTGAGTTGTAATGCTCTAGGCGTGTCGCAATCGCTGAGTCAGTATCGACCTCGAGCAAAAAATGAACACCACCACTTAAATCTAAGCCCAACTTCATGGCCTGAGCACCTAAATTGCTAAGCCAATCTGGGGTGTTTGACGCGAGATTTAAGGCAACCACATAACCGTCGCCTAAAGTACGCTGCACAATGCGCTGAGCACGCAACTGAACATCGGTTTCATATAAACGAATCAAACCAGATTTACCGGTTTCATTGGCCTTTTCACCAAAGTGTTCAATACCTCCGGCATCCAGTGCCGTCGACAAGCGCGTCATTAGCGCTTGATCAATCACCACACCACTACTTTCACCAGACACCTGTAAGGCCGGATCAGGCCGGTAAAGGTTAGGTACCGCATACAGCAAGCCAATCCCCAGCACCGCCATGATCAGCAGGTTTTTCCAGAGCGGATATTTATTTAGCATTGTATTTCCACCAAAACCGCCTGTCACGACGGTGTCTATTTAGTAACGGACGCCAATAAGACGCTAATAACAGACGGAACACCCCTGACCCGCCCTTATAAAAGCGCCGGCAAAGGCCGGCGCACATTCACTCTACTTTCTTTAATTAATCCAAGTCCGCGCATTGCGGAATAGGCGCATCCAGCCACTATCTTCAACGCTGCTATCTGCAACCCATGAATTTTGCACCGTGCGGAATACCCGCTCTGGGTGCGGCATCATAATAGTAACGCGGCCATCTACACTGCTGGCACCCGCAATACCCATTGGCGAACCGTTGGGATTAGCCGGATATCGCTCAGTGGTCGCCAACTGATTATCAATAAATTGCAAAGCCACTTTTCCGCTCTGCTGCAAGTTCTGCAATTGAGCCGCATCGGCAAATTCCGCTCGCCCCTCACCGTGTGCAACCGCCACCGGCAAATGCGAGCCCGCCATACCCCTTAGTAATATGGAGGGTGATTCTGGAATTTCAACCAAGGAAAAACGTGCTTCGAACTGTTCTGAGCGATTGCGCACAAAACGCGGCCAATGTTCAGCGCCAGGAATTAGTGAATGTAAGTTAGACATCATCTGACAGCCATTGCACACGCCTAGCGAGAAGGTGTCTGTGCGCTGAAAGAAATTCGCAAATTCATCGCGGGCGCGGCCATTAAACAAAATGGTTTTAGCCCAGCCCTCACCAGCACCAAGTACATCGCCGTAAGAGAAGCCACCGCACGCCGCCAGACCTTTAAAGTCTTGCAAGCTAACGCGGCCACTCAGAATATCACTCATGTGAACGTCAACGGCGGTAAAACCAGCGCGATCAAAAGCAGCGGCCATTTCCATCTGACCATTTACACCCTGCTCCCGCAGTATGGCCATTCGCGGGCGAAGGCCTGAATTGATATACGGCGCGGCGATATTGTCCTGAGCGTCAAACGTCAGTGATTGACTCAAACCGGGATCAACTTCGGTAATTGAATCAAATTCCTGCTGCGCGCACTCTGGATTATCGCGCAGTGACTGTAAGCGGTAACTAAGCTCTTGCCATTTACGCTGCATAACTAAACGATCGCCGTGCAGTACTTGAACACCGCCGTAGCTAATCGCAATGTCGCTACCCACTACCGCGCGACCTATTTCGTGAACACAGCCGCTCAAACCGTTTGCCGCAAACTGTTCAAGTATGGCGTCAACATCACTGCAACGCACTTGCAGCACCGCTCCGGCTTCCTCGGCAAATAAGGCGCCGTGAACTTTACCTTGGGCGCTTAACTCAACTTCTAGCCCGCAGTGACCCGCAAAGGCCATTTCTAATAAAGTAATGGCCAAACCACCGTCGGAACGGTCGTGATAGGCCAGTATTTTTTGATCTTCAAGCAGTTGCTGAACGCTGCTGAAAAAACCCGCCAGCAATGAAGGACTATCGATATCTGGTGCATCACTACCGACTTGCTGATACACCTGGGCCAAACACGAGCCACCCAAACGCTGCTTGCCCGCACCCAAATCCACCAACAACAATGCGTTATCATCTAGGTCTGTGCGCAGCTGCGGCGTGACTGTTTTACGAACATCAGCAACCGGACTAAACGCAGTAATAATAAGCGACATTGGCGCGGTAATGGCTTTGCTCTCGCCACCATCCTGCCACGTGGTACGCATCGACATAGAGTCTTTACCAACCGGAATGGTAATCCCCAGCGCCGGACAAAATTCCATCCCCACCGCTTTTACGGTGTCGAATAATTTTTCATCCTCGCCGGCATAACCCGCGGCGCACATCCAGTTCGCCGACAATTTAATGTCTGATATTTTTTCAATACGCGTAGCCGCAATATTGGTCAAGGCCTCCGCAACCGCCATACGCCCAGATGCGGGGCCATCGATCAGTGCCAGTGGCGTGCGCTCGCCCATTGCCATGGCTTCACCAGCATAGGAGTCGTAACTCACCGTGGTTACTGCGCAGTCGGCAACAGGGATCTGCCAAGGGCCGACCATTTGATCTCTATGTACTTGTCCGGTAATAGAACGGTCACCGATGGTAATTAAGAAGTTCTTAGCGGCAATCGCTGGCAATGCCAATAGACGATCTAAAGCGTCATCAACATTAATCGCCGTCGCATCAAACTCAGGCAGCTCTGGGTACTGCCTGGTAATCTCGCGATGCATTTTTGGCGGTTTGCCAAATAAAATAGACATCGGCAAATCGACGGGATTGTTATCGAAATGGGTATCGCCAACGCGCAAGCGCTTATCTGCAACTGACTCGCCCACTACCGCGTAAGGCGCGCGCTCGCGCTCACAAATTGCTTCAAAGGTCGCTAGATTCTCAGGCGCTATCGCAATAACGTAGCGCTCTTGCGATTCATTACACCAAATTTCCAGCGGCGACATACCCGGCTCATCATTGGGCACTTTACGCAATTCAAAATCACCGCCACAACCGCCGTCTTTAACTAACTCCGGGAAGGCGTTCGACAAACCACCTGCGCCGACATCATGAATAAAGGCAATGGGGGTTTGCTCACCCATCGCCCAACAACGGTCAATCACCTCTTGGCAACGGCGTTCGATTTCAGGATTTTGGCGCTGTACCGAGGCAAAATCTAAATCCTCTGTGGACGCGCCACTACTCATTGATGATGCCGCGCCGCCACCCAAACCAATCAGCATTGCTGGCCCGCCCAGCGCCACCAATTTATGACCGGCGGGAAATTCGGTTTTAAGTACGTGCTCTGCCTTTATATTGCCGTAACCGCCGGCAATCATAATTGGCTTATGGTAGCCGCGACGTTCTTCGCCCGCCGCACCCATAGCATTTTCTTCAAAGCTGCGGAAGTAACCGCACAAATTCGGGCGACCAAACTCATTATTAAATGCGGCGCCGCCGATAGGGCCGTCCAGCATAATATCCAGCGCAGAAACGATACGCCCTGGTTTGCCGTAATCTGTCTCCCACGGCTGTTCAAATCCGGGGACGCGCAAGTTGGAGACGCTAAAGCCGCTCAAACCCACTTTGGGTTTAGAGCCACGCCCCACTGCGCCTTCATCGCGGATCTCACCGCCCGAGCCGGTACCTGCACCTGAAAATGGTGAGATCGCCGTCGGATGGTTATGGGTTTCCACCTTCATCAGTAAATGAATATCTTCTTGATGATATTGATATTCCGCAGAGCCCGGCTCAGGATAAAAACGCCCTGCACGATGACCTTTTACCACCGCCGCGTTATCTGAATAGGCGCTTAGTACATCTTCACCACCCAACTCATTGGTGTTTTTAATCATGCCAAATAAGGAATGTGACTGCGCTTCGCCGTCAATTGTCCAACTGGCATTAAAGATCTTGTGGCGACAATGCTCTGAGTTTGCCTGTGCAAACATCATTAATTCAACATCGCTAGGATTGCGGCCCAGCTGAGTAAAGCTCTCCAGCAGATAATCTATCTCGTCATCTGCCAGCGCCAAACCAAGTTCACTATTAGCCTTTACCAAGGCATCGCGACCACCACCAAGCACATCCACGGCCTGCATAGGCTTAGGACTTTGACGGCTAAATAAGCATTCCGCGTCGGCGGGTGCATCCAATACTGACTCCACCATGCGATCATGAATGGCCGCCAACAAGATACTGCGCTGCTCAGCGTTAAGCTCGCCGTCGATATCAAAGCAATACTGCACGCCGCGCTCAATACGCGCGATCATATCCAAACCGCAGTTATGAGCAATATCGCTGGCTTTGCTGGACCACGGCGAAATGGTTCCCGGCCGCGGTACGACAAAAAAGCTCAGGCCTTGGCTGGCCACAAACTCAGCACGAGGGCCATATTGCAGCAGCTGGCTCAAAACCTCACTGCGCTCAGCATCAAGCTCAGCAGCGGTATCGACCAAGTGAATATATTGCGCGCTCACACCCTGCAAGGTGGGAATTGAGCCGGCCAAAGCAGCCTTTAATTTTTCTATACGGAAATCTGAAAGCGCCGGGGCACCAGAAAGAATTAGCATTCGGGGCGACAACCTCGATCGAATGGATTGAAGCCGGCCATTGTAAAGGATTTACGCGAGAATTTTTATCCCAAATAGTCTTTATGGTGCGATCAGTCTCATCCCGATACAATTGAGCCCTTATTCATTGGAGTTTCGCACTTGCTCGCAAGCCAAAAAACCTTACGATTTCTTGCAATATGGCTTTGCACAGCGTGTTTCTTGCTCATCGCAGGCCTGACAAGCGGTTGTAAAGAAAGTGGCGACAATCTGCAAAGAATTCGTGACGACGGCGTTTTACGGGTACTAACCCGCAACGGCTCAACTACTTATTACGAAACGCAGGGAGCTCCCGCCGGTTTTGAATACCAACTGGCCCTCGCCTTTGCGAGCCACCTTAATGTTAAATTAGAAATTATTCCGGTCGTCGGTTTAGATGAGGTATTTAACAGCCTAGCAGATGACCGCGCCGATATTGCCGCCGCAGGGCTAAGTATTACCCCAGCCCGCCAAGAATCCTTGCTGTTTGGCCCCAGTTATTTAAGCGTCAAGCAATTCTTTATTTACAACCGCGACGTTAATTCGCGCATGAGCTCGGCCGAAGACCTGATCGGTAAACAAATCCGCGTCATTGGCAACACCGCCCACGTCGATCAGCTAAAAGACTTACAACGAGACCACCCCGCGCTTAGCTGGGCAGAGAGCCGCGATCTTGAAACCATTGATTTACTGGAGCAACTCGCTGAGGGTCAAATTGATGCGACCATCGTGAACTCAACAGAGTATTACGCCAATCGCGCCTTCTACCCCAGTTTTCGTATTGCCTTCAGCGCAGGTAAACCTCGCAAACTAGCATGGGCCATGGCAGCCACACCCGCCAACGCCAGTCTTATTAAAGAAATGACCAGCTTCTTTAAAAAAATTAATGAGAACGGCAAATTAGCGCGCCTGATTGACCGCAACTTCACGTTTAATGAGCGCCAAACCTTTATTAGCACCCAAACCTTTCTGCAAATGAAGGAAGATCGTCTACCAGACGTAAAAGGGATAATTGAGCAGGTTGCCATTGAATACGACCTCGACTGGCGCCTATTAGCCGCAATCAGCTACCAAGAATCGCACTGGGACGCAGCCGCGCGCTCGCCCACTGGGGTGCGGGGAATGATGATGTTAACCCGATCCACCGCAAGCGAATTGCAGGTCGATGATCGCCTCGATCCCCTGCAAAGCCTACGCGGCGGTGCTCGCTATTATAAAAAGCTATACAGCCGGCTACCTCCAGGTATCGACGTACCTGATCGCAGCTGGTTCGCCCTAGCGGCGTACAATATTGGCTTAGGACATGTTGAAGACGCCCGCGTCATCACGCAGCAGCGTGGCGGCAACCCCAATCTTTGGAATGATGTACGAGAAAATCTACCGCTACTGCGCCAGCAAAAATGGTATAAACCATCAAAGTATGGCTACGCCCGTGGCGACGAAGCCGCGCGCTATGTGCGAAATATTCGTGATTATTACTCACTACTCACCTGGGACGAACTCAATCGCTATCGAGTTCCACCGCCACGCATTGTGTCTGATTATTTGCCAGCAGAGCTAAATCGCGGCTTTGATGCACTTTAATATATCCTCGTGGACGTGCTAACCCTCCCGCACTAATCAGCTGCGTCACTATTGTATGTAATAAAACGCGCTATTCATCCGCGTTTCTCGCGCCGCTTCTCTTCACGTCGCCGAGTGAAAAAAGCCTGCACAAGACTACTTGCCTCCGATGCTAAGACACCGCCCTGCCACACCACTTTGTGATTCATTTGCGGCTGATCAAACAACTGTAAATGGCTACACACCGCGCCAGCTTTCGGTTCACTTGTCGCGTAAACCACACGGGCTATTCGACTATGAATAATAGCGCCCGCACACATCGCACAGGGCTCAACCGTCACATATAGGGTAGCACCAGGAAGACGGTAGTTAGCCACCGCTTGCGCCGCCTGACGCAGCGCAATAATTTCAGCATGGGCGGTAGGGTCGGAGCTAGTTATCGGCTGATTAAAGCCCTCGCCGATAACCACACCATCGCGCACAATAACCGCGCCAACAGGAACTTCATTTCGCTCATCGGCACTCGACGCCAAAGCCAAGGCATGACGCATCCATACCTCGTCGATTAGTAAATCCATAGCAAAATATGTCTAACCTCTCTGCTCTAAGCAATAGCTATCCGCAATAACTGACGCACACGTACGCACCCAATATTGAGGATTATTATGCCATCAAACAAGTGAGCCTAAATATAGCGAGATATATGACGATAGAGCGAACAGCGAGAGGATCTATATAAAAAAGGAAATTCAACCCTGCTCTACTAGTATAAAGCAGGGTTGAAAATACTACGCAGGAATAGCTTTTTGCAACGATGGCGCGGTTTCATCTTTCGCTAACACGCCGATCGCCGAGGGAATAAACTTCGATGCGCCATAAACAGCTAAGGTACAAAGCCCCATTGTTAGTATAGTCGCAGCCCATATCATACCTTGACTAAATTCCGCATCAGAAAGGTGTAAGGCAACAATAATTGGCGCACCCAAACCACAGTTTGCCCCCATCATCGTGATTGGGAAAATCGCAAATAGACCAAGCAAACCAATCGGGCTCGAAACACGCCGCCAAAACTGAACAGCAAGAACGGTAAACAAGATAACTTGTGTACCCTCAAGAACACCGATTACCAAAGGATAATTCCAAAGGCGCATTACATAAGGGCCGTAGTAGGTGTAAACGCCAGTGCCGGTGCCAATCATTTCAAAAACACAAGATGCAGTAATCTCTGCCAGCCAAATCAAAAACAACGTAGATTTAGTTGCGCGACCGTCATATAGCATTTTCCCCGCATAAAGACAGGCAGAGGAGTAAAGAATCATATAGCCGCTGTGCGTCCAGTTCGGCTGAACAATACCGAACGCGGTAAAGTGAGACCACATCGCACCAGAAACACCATTAGAAACATCGTAAAACCACAAATCAAAAGCGACGTCGTACAGTGGTTCGATATATGCCCCAACACCCGCCGCCAACACCGCGATAAAATAAAATGGCGTGCGCTGGCGCAAGCCCATACGTGCCGCAATAATAAGCATAATCAGAACTATGCCCCAACTAGCCCAAGTAAACACACTCTGCCAAAACAAGTTCAGCTCACCGGCCATGACCTCTGGAGGTACAAGACTCATTATTATTCTCCTAATAAACTCGTTTAAATTCGTCTAAGCGAATAAATTAATACCTTTTAAAAGCAGCGATATTCAATACTTATGCGGGAATAGTTTCTCTCGCACGATCAGCCATCTTATTGAGATCTAAAGTTTCTGAGGCAATGATCAAAACCTCCTCACAACCTGGAGGTGCTTTCAGGTTTTTAGGGTTATACCAGGGCGTACAGGCCCGCAAAATTCTAGGTGTAATAAAGAAGAACATACCGGAATACGAACTTAGCTTACGCAGAAAGGCTTTAGGCCCTCTCTCCATACGGCCAGCTTTTTTATCTTCCTCTTGCATATACTCACTAAGAGGAACAGCAAAGCCCAACAAGTGAAAAGTTGCCTTCATTATTCCGCCAACACGCCCCCAATAAGTACCGTATAACTCTTCTACAACGTTGAAGGCACAGCTGCGATGTTCAAACTCTTCAGAAAGGTGCCAGCGCCACAGAGAAAGCGTAATTAAATCAACGTCATTATCTTTCAAACGCTTATTTGCCTGAACGAGAAAATACGTAGCAAATATAGGACCCGCTGTCTCAAAACCTTCTGCATAAAGCATCGCATGACGTAGCCCATATTCACGGTCAAATCGCTCATAATCAGCCCGCAACTTATCGGTGTACTTATCCATTTCTGGGTAATAACCCAAACCTCTCACCATATCGTTAAAGGCCATATGGGTTTTAGAGTGATTAGCTTCCTGCTTACAAAATAATTCGCAATCTGCGTAGAGATCTTCTCTATCTTCAGGAAGCAATTTCTTAGACTTGGCTAGAGCGCGTATTAAATAACCTTCCAACAACGGAAGACCGATACTTACCGCATTCCAAAACTGAGCCAGCTCAGGATCCTTAGGTATCCAATCAATCCTTGCTTTCGAAAAATCACACTCGATTTTGCGCGCTTCTGGTTTAATATTCATTGCCTTGCCCTCTATTTCGACCCCTATGCATTAGTCTTAGGTACGGAGTCTGATTGCACTTACAGCGTGGTCGACAAACATGTGCGGCCTCTTGATTGTATTCAACCACATATTGACCTCAAGATCAATATAGGATGACCGACATCTTACGCAGGTAAAATAGCCAATTTCTAGGTGAATCAGGCTCAACAACCCGTCTCATTAACGCGATGGTGCACATCGAATTCATCAAAAAATTACTGGGTAAATAGTGGCGCAAATACTCTATCTAACCGCGCCGAAAGCATTTACCAGATAGATAGCAAAATACTAGCTAACTGCGATAAGAAATCTTCTACCTAGGTATATACTTCAAAACTATTAATAGCGGGGACGCTCAGCTGGACCGGCTAATAGCGCTGTGATGGAGGCCCTTTTTCCGACTAAAACTTAGCGAGCCTTAGCCGAAAATTCAGGATGTCGTAGAAAGAACTAACTCTTCTTATAAATAAATTTCCGAAATTTAAACCCGATCAAATACGGGAATACTCATCATCAACAGGCCGCGTAGAGACATCTTCATCACCAGCAATTAATGCCAATAGCTCCCGCCTAGTAAGCACGGCTAACAATTCATTTTGGTCTAGCCAAGATTCCAGCTCTTGTAGTGAATCCGTATGGCGAATTTTCCACTCTGCCGTCACTGCAGGTGCATTAAATATGTATTCGCTGCAGGATTTAGGCAGTTGCTTACTATGCCATTGATAGAAGTAGCCATTAGCAAGCAAGGTTTGCAAAGGCTTACTGGCATCGTAATTCGCCTCGCCGGCATCAATAATTTCTTGATTCAATAAGCTAAGAATCTCGCTAGGCCGCTTTTCTTCTGGCGCCCTTAACAAACCAAACCACGCAATCCCCCGCCCTCCGCTGCGGCCACCACTCACCCAAGACAGTGGCATCGACAGCATTAAACCCCCACTAAGCGGAAGCAACCACAAAAACAGTTCTATACTATTTAGGTAGGCCACGGCTGCCAGAATAATTCCAAACAAGGTATGCCCTCGATGCACTCGCCACACCGCCCCCCAAGACAGGGCACCATCATTGCGGGATTGTGGTTTCCAGCCACTATCACGCCCCATTAATATCGAACAAACCACGCTAAACTGAGCCACCATTAAGATTGGTGCATACAACGCAGAAAGTAGACTTTCCAGAAAAATACTCAAGGTAAGCAGTACCGGACCACCAAATGCACTACATTGCCGAAAATGAACTAGTGCAGAAAACCAAGAAAATACCTTCGGTGCGAACACGATCGCCATGGAAATGTAAAATAAATTGAGCGCCCTCTCAGCATCAAACACCGGCCAAACCGGAAACAAAGAGAAACTAGCAAAATACTCTGGACGCACAATAAAAGCTTGTAAGGCAATCGACAAACCCAGCACTATCAGCAGCAACCAAAACACCGCGCTCAGGTAAGAGAAAATCCCCACCAAGATGTGGATACGCGACGCAAAAGACAAACCTTGTGCACACAGTAAACGACTGTGTTGTAGGTTTCCCTGACACCAACGTCGATCTCGTATCAACACATCTACCAGTGACGATGGCGACTCCTCGTAGGACCCACCGAGATCAGTATCAAACCGCACGCCCCAGCCAGCGCGGCGCAGAAACGCCGCTTCGATAAAGTCATGACTGAGCACATGTCCCCCAAAAGGAGGCTTGCCAGATAGAATTGGTAAGCTGCACGCATCGGCAAAGGCCTGAGTGCGAATAATTGCATTGTGTCCCCAAAAGTTAGACGACAAGCCATGCCATGCCGATAATCCAGCCGCATAAATCGGGCCATAGCAATGATTAGCAAATTGCTGCAAACGACCGTAGAGGCTTTTAGCGCGAATGATGGTTGGCAGGGTTTGAATGAGACCAACATGCGGTGCCGCAGCCAATCGGTTTGACAGTGCAATAAAAGTCTCGGCACTCATCAGACTATCGGCATCTAAAACAATCATCGCTGGGTACGCCCCTCCCCAGCGACTTACCCAATCGGCTATATTTCCGGCCTTGCGCTCTTCGTTTGTTAAACGTTTCCGATAGTAAACAGCGCAAGCCGCCTCATCTGAATTCAGCAAATCCATGAAGACTTGCTCTTCTGCAATCCATGCATGTGGATCGCTGGTGTCGCTAAGAATAAAGAAAGCATACTGACCGGGTGCTTTGACCAGAAGCTCAGAACGCATTGCCTTGATCGCCGCTGCCACTCGGTGAGGCTCTTCACTATAGACAGGTAGCAATATGGCCGTTTTAATCGGCGCGACATCGCTGGATTCCAAGTGCCGTTTACGCAGGGGATTCAAGCACACTAAAAACCCCAATACCGCTTGCGCAAAAGCAAAGGCAATCCAGACAAAATTTATACTGAATAAGCTTAGAAATACCCACTGAAGGAGCGTTATCGTATTCGTGCTCAGCACACCATGCATCTCGGTGATGCCATAAATCGAGAGGCTAACGGTAATTCCGAGAATGATCAGCCGGGCAAGTAGCACGCTGACCACCGCCCATCCATTACGTGTATTTACTCGCCATGCCTCCCGGCGTTCGTGCACCTTATGCCGAGGCATAAGCAGAGGGCATTCCTTGGGCAGAGATCGCTCAGTGTGTGGCTCAGGCCGCAGCGCAGAATTCATCAAGGCAGCCAACGGCGATTAATCCAGCGGAACAGCCAGGTTTCTGCAACCGGCTTGGCGTTCTGAGTTAATTGCACTCTTAATTCAGCCATATCTGCGCCATCCGGATCAAAGATCACGAACACCCTCGCCCCCTGAGTTTCTGGGTTTGTCTGGATAATAGTTTCCACTATATTGCCCTGGCTAATAGACGCATTCACAACAACATCCTTCACCTGCTCAGCATCCAAACCAGCGTAATCGATCACCACTTCCTGATGAGAGGTAAATAGCTTTACCCCAGCGGCACTGCGGACTACGCGCGCCTGCTTCGCACTTGGTCGAATATCGTTCGGCCAAGTTAGGCGATAGGAGAATTCATAGGGCTCGCCCTGTTTGAGGACATCTGCCGGCCGCCAATAGGCAATAATATTGTCATTGGACTCGGCATTCGAAGGTATTTCTACTAACTGTACCGCACCCTGCCCCCAGTCATTCATGGGCTCTACCCACGCCGAAGGTCGATTCTGGTACGTCGCTTCTAAATCCTGATAGCCCTCAAATTTTCGCTGGCGCTGAATCAAGCCAAAGCCTTTCGGATTAACATCTGCAAACGCACTTATCTGCAAGTTAGCTGGGTTATTCAAGGGTCGCCAAACCCATTCACCGTTATTACGCTCTATCGCCAGAGCCTCGGAATCATGTACCGCTGGACGATAGTCCGACACTTTTGAACGCACTAACGGTCCATGCATAAACATCGAGGTGAGCGGAGCCAAGCCAATATGCGCCAGATCTCGTCGCGGAAATAAAACCGCTGTTACGTCCATACGGGTAGAAGCTCCCGGATAAATACCGAATCGATACGCACCCGTGACACTTTTGCTGTCGAGCAAGGCATGCACCACAATGGCATACTGACCTTTAGCTGGTCTCTCAATCCAAAACCGCTTAAATAAAGGAAATTCCTCACCGTGCTGTTCAGCAACATCGATGGCCAAGCCACGAGCAGAAATGCCATAAGATTGCCCTTTAGACACCGCACGAAAATAGCTTGCCCCCTGAAACACCACAAACTCATCCTGATAATCATCCTTATTAATAGGATAATGCAGACGCAATCCGGCGTACTTGCCAACATCTGCAAGGATTTGCGCTATCGACGGCTCAGGCACCCGAAATGATTGCTCGTTGATCTCAACTGGAACCGCTTTACCGTTTTCCACCACATCAATATCGACTAGCTGATTAAATAAATAACCGGGGGCAAATAATTGCACCGAAAACCGCGTGGGGGTGTTACCCCACACTGCCGCATTTTGCTGGAAATTGATCTGTCGATACGTCGAGTAATCAAGGCTAGTTAGCGACTCAGGGGCTGACGGTGGCTCAACAAAGGGCTGGCTAGCCAAGGCTTCGGCCAATTTGACAACAGACTCATGCGAGAACGGCGTTACTGACTTTTTTGCCGTGTCAGCATAAGTAGTAGAAATAAGCCCCCAAATTAAAGTTAGAAAGAAAGTTTGACGGAAAAACATTAGCCACGTGAAACCGCTAAGGTGCTGGCGATTGATAATTTGTAGGCAAGTAAACAACTAACTCCTCCCTGGAAAAATCAAAAAAAAGGAAACCCAAGACTTAGCGACGCAAAGTCAGTGGGTATGACAACAAAAGTATTTTTAATATCCATCACCGCTATGTTTGATACAGGACGCTGCGGGGAACTAGATAACAAAATTCGAACGGAATAAGGAAAGGATCGGATTAATAAGCAGCTACAATACACTTAAGTCATTACTAAACACCTTCACTCATTTGTGTACGCGTCGGCTTTCATTTCTGGTAACGTCAGCTATGGTATTTTTTACAAGAACTGGCATCTATTTCTCCGTGAAACGGGATGACCATATCTATTTATGTAGCCATTAAGCCAACTGGGCGTGTTAAATACGCACTGAAAACCGAAAGGCAGCGCATGTCATCTTGTACTCAAAATCATAAAATACCTAATCAAGCTTTGCTGCTTTTAAGGAAAACTATGTTGATTATCACAACAAACAGATTAAATGCCATTGCCTCCGGCAAAAGTAGCAAGTTAATTAAGACCCGACATCAATCACGCCAGCTTTTTTCAAACACACTAGCCGTGGCTTTCTTAATATTGAGTATTACGACAAGCCCTGCCTATGCTACAGCGGCAATCGCGCCACAAAATATCAACGACATCCAACTTCGGCTGAATGCCGCTCAATCCTCGGAAAAGCTCAGTGCTGAACAGCGCGACTTTGTTGTCCAACTCTACCAAAAAACGATAGATAATCTGACGCAAGCGACTGAGGATCGAAACCAAACTCAAGGATATATAGCCCAAATAGCAAGCGCCACATCCAGCCTGACCGATATACAGCAAAAGCTCGACCAAACCCTTCCAGATGTCGATGTGGGCGGTAAGCTTGACCTTCTTGAAAAACGCTTACTCAATCAGCAGGCAACATTACTAGAACTACACAGCGAAGAAACGGACATAAATGCGCGAATTCTGGCTGCGCAACAAGACGTATCGCCACTTATTGAAGCGGCATTGCAAAAAAAATTAACCGCCGAAACGCAGCTAGCGGAAAGTCCAGAAAGTGAAACAACAGAACTCGCCAAAGCACGCAGAGCCTTTAACCTGAGTGAAGGCGACGCCGCGAATGCACGAGTGGAATTATTACGACAACGATTGATTTCCCGAGACTCCAGACTTGAAATTCTGGATTTTCAGCAACGTTTGGTCATACGCAAAATCAATATCACCAATCGGGCTATTGGCAAACTTCAAGACGCTGTCAGCGGCGCCCGTCAAAATCAAGCAGATGCCATTGCAGAACGTGCGCAACAACACCTTGTTCAGCTTGAGCATGCTGATGAGGACATTAAAACCGTTGCCAAAGACAACGCGGAACTGGCTACAGATATCGCCAGCATCACCGCTCGCACAGATGATTTACTCAATACGCTGAGCACCCTGCGGGACGAACGCGCTTACGTCGAGCGCTACTCCAACAGCATGTCTCAGCAACTGGCGATTACTGGCGCCGATCGCCTTTCTACGCTAGGGGTCGATTTGCTCACCCAGCGTCAGCAGTTTTTTCAACGTTCGGCCCTAACACTGAAGCCTAAAGAACTAGACGAAGAACTCGCCCGCGCCCAACTTACCAAACTTCGACTAGAAGATCGCCAATATGTAATGACCAAAACCGACCATAGCAGTTTCGGCTCACTACGCGACGATTTGCGTGAAGAACAAACTCAACTGCTTCAGGACGGCACCAAAATTTACCGGCGCTACATTGAAACAATAATGACTACCCGAAGTGAAAATATCGCCTTGAGCACAAAAACGGCTGAATACATAGAGCTTCTCAATAGCCGCCTGTTGTGGATACCGAGTACTACCCCGCTGTGGGTTCAACTAAAACAAGTCATGACGCATAACACCCTTTGGTCCGAGCGTTTACCCAAATGGCAAGCAAACGCATTATCGAACAATGAACAGTGGAACAATAAGTGGCTGCTATTTTTACTCATTATTCCCGGATGTATTATTCTATTCAAAGCACGATTACTTACTACTTTAGAAACCTTGGCGACCAACGTCGGCAATGTGAATCGAGACCGGTTTTCATATACTGCAGCGGCACTTCTTATATCCCTTATACTCGCTTCACCCGGCCCTTTAGCCCTTGCCTTCTTAGCGAACTTAACGTCCAACGGCGGCGCATTTACACAGCAAATTCACCAAGGTCTTCAGAATGCGGCGGGCTTATGGCTATTACTAAATATTTTTCGAGAAATCTGCAGGAAAAATGGGATTGCTGAGTTCCACTTTAAATGGCGCATAGACATAATCACCATCACTAGAAAAAGCCTAAGCTGGCTTACCTTAACACTCGTTTTTGTATCACTTTTTATACCTATCGCCGACCACGTTAGCAATGGCAACACCATTATTAGCCAAATACTTTTTGGTATATCGTCTTTGGCGCTAGCCTACGTGACTCACCGTGTACTATGGCAATTATTCCTGTTAAGAAACCACGTTTCTCACCGGCAAATCACCGTTAAATATATCGTCCATGCTTTTGCTGTTTGCATTCCATTGATCCTGCTAGGCCTTTCTTGGAGCGGCTATCATTTTTCTGCACTAATGATTCAAAACAAACTCTTTGTCACCGCGTGCTTGCTGGCGGTCCTCTTTATATTTTACTCCCTTACTTTGCGAATATTCTCTGTTATTGAAAGACGTATGAGCCTTGAACGACTGCGCGATAAACGCAAAGCCGAGCAAGTGCAACATGCCCACCGTCAAGCGGCCGATAACGCAGGCGAGGGAATGCCTGAATCAATTGAAGCCACC
Source organism: Zhongshania sp. (assembly GCA_018066965.1). Classification (GTDB taxonomy): domain Bacteria; phylum Pseudomonadota; class Gammaproteobacteria; order Pseudomonadales; family Spongiibacteraceae; genus Spongiibacter. The sequence continues at coordinate 77,971 of JAGPVP010000123.1, forward strand.
GAATACGACATGGACACGATCACCCAACAAACCAGAGGTTTTCTAGCTTTATTAACCGGCGTTGCGGCCATCGTTTTAGTCTGGGGGCTATGGGCAGAAATACTGCCGGCGCTGAGCGTACTCAATAATGTAGAGCTTTGGCATGTGGCGGGCGATGATCCCGCAATGGGTGAAAAAGCAATCACCCTCGCCGACGGCATCATTGCCATCATTATGATGACATTAACCTACTTAGGCGCGCGCAATTTACCTGGGATTTTAGAAATTTCGATTTTGCGCAAGCTACGGCTAGAAGCCGGCAGCAGCTATGCCATCACCACAGTAGTGAAATATATTATCGTGATGGCTGGCATTATCGTTTCGCTTAATATTATCGGCGCCCAGTGGTCAAAATTACAGTGGCTCATCGCCGCATTAGGTGTCGGCCTTGGTTTCGGCTTACAGGAAATTGTGGCTAATTTTGTTTCCGGCCTGCTCATTTTATTCGAGCGCCCCATTCGCGTCGGTGACACCGTCACCGTGGGTGGTCACACTGGAACAGTGACCCGTATTCGTATTCGCGCGACAACACTCACTGACTGGGATCGCAAGGAACAAATAATCCCCAACAAAACCTTTATTACCGAACAACTCACCAACTGGACATTGAGTGACTCCATCACCCGGCAAATTATAAAAGTAGGCGTTGCTTACGGCTCCGATGTTCTGGCCGTACATAAATTGCTCTCTAAAGTCATTGAAGGTAACCGCCGTATTACCAAAGATCCCCCACCCTCGGTCTTTTTTGTCGGCTTCGGAGACAGCAGCCTCGACTTCGAACTACGCGTATTTGTACCTAGCATGCTGGATATCATGCCTTTAGTTCACGAGATTCACGTGGAAATTGAAGCAACGTTACGGCAGCACAAAATAGAAATTCCGTTTCCACAACGGGACATATGGATCAGATCAGAGGAAGAGAAATAGATAGTTCACCAAGTCGATGGTCACGCTTAGCCTGACCATCCAATATTGCACCAACTGAATAACCAAGCATGTCGAGAAAAGACAATAACCATTAGTTGTTGCCGTGCAGGGCAAACCTGTTCAAGCACAAGACTCTAAATTTGAATAACTACAAGGAAGTGCAACCATCAAAATGAACTCAAGAACTTCTGATAATCCTGCACACCAAAATATCGAGTAGATTTCTTTATCTTTATCTTTTTAGCGATCAATAGTTCACCGCAATAGATTTTCACGACTTGCTTATCTGAGTTTGTATCGTTCGAAAATGAATGTGCACTATTTTTTTGTAGGTTTTCAAACTCAGTTTTCATGATCAATATCACGTTTTCACACCTACAATTAACCGCAAGACGTAGATCGGGGTCAGAGTAAAGACTATAGTTTTTACTCTGACCCCGATCTAGGATTTATTCCCATTCAATCGTCGCAGGTGGTTTGCTACTTACGTCGTAGGCTACACGGGAAACCTGCTTTATCTCGTTGATAATGCGGTTTGACACGGTCTCTAGCAGTTCGTAGGGTAAATGCGCCCAACGGGCGGTCATAAAGTCGATGGTTTCTACTGCGCGCAGCGCGATCACGTATTCATAGCGGCGGGCATCCCCTACTACACCAACAGATTTCACCGGCAGAAAGACGGCAAAGGCCTGACTGGTTTTGTGATACCAATCGGCGCGGTGAAGTTCTTCCAAAAAGATGGCGTCGGCTTCACGTAGAATATTCGCGTATTCTTTTTTCACTTCACCCAAAATTCGCACGCCTAAACCTGGACCAGGGAAAGGATGGCGATAGACCATATCGTAGGGCAAACCCAGTTCTAAACCGATGCGGCGCACTTCGTCTTTAAACAATTCGCGCAGTGGCTCAACTAAGTCCATTGCCATATCATCTGGCAGTCCGCCCACATTGTGATGCGATTTAATAACGTGGGCCTTGCCTGTTTTAGACGCAGCTGACTCAATCACATCGGGGTATATAGTGCCCTGCGCGAGAAAGTTTACGTCTTTTAATTTGGTCGCTTCTTGGTCAAAAATCTCTATAAAGGTATTACCGATAGATTTCCGCTTTTTCTCCGGATCTGCTTCTCCGGCTAATTTACTTAAAAAAGCCTCTTCAGCGTCGACGCGAATGACTTTTACACCCATGTTCTTTGCGAACATTTCCATGACCTGATCGCCTTCGTTTTTGCGAAGCAGGCCATTATCAACAAACACACAGGTTAATTGATCGCCAATAGCCTTGTGCAATAAGGCTGCAACCACTGAGCTGTCTACACCGCCCGATAGACCCAGCAAAACTTTTTGATCGCCGACTTGGGCGCGCACTTTGGCAATGGCGTCTTCAACAATATTGGCGGGTGTCCACAGCGCTTCGCAGCCACAGAGTTTCAGCACAAAATGTTCGAATATACGCTGGCCTTGCAGAGTGTGAGTCACTTCGGGGTGAAACTGCACGCCGTAGAATTTCTTAGCTTCACATTGCATTGCCGCAATGGGACACGATGGTGTAGAGGCCAAAACTTCAAAGCCTTCAGGCAGGCGAATAACCTTGTCACCGTGGCTCATCCACACATCAAGTAGCGCCTTACCGTCTTTGCTATCGATATGGTCAGCAATATCCGCAGTTAAGGCGCCGGCGGTTTCCAGCTTAATTTGCGCATAGCCAAACTCATGAACGGGCGAGCCCTCTACCTTGCCGCCCATTTGCTCGGCCATGGTTTGCATGCCATAGCAAATGCCCAATACCGGCACGCCAAGCTCAAACACTTTTTGTGGCGCACGAGGTGAACCCGCTTCTGTTACCGACTCAGGGCCACCAGCCAAAATAAAACCTGAGGGTTTAAATTCTTCAATGTCGGCATCATCAATATCGTAAGCGCGAATTTCACAATACACCCCAATTTCACGAATACGACGGGCGATCAGTTGCGTGTATTGCGAACCAAAATCAAGGATCAAAATTCGGTGGGCGTGGATATCTGGGATTGACACGGCGATTCTCTCAACAAGGTTCACAGCAAATGTGAACATAAATAAAACAGCAAACCCGCTGCGATAGCGGGTCTGTTAATTAAGTTAGCCTAAAAGCACTGTCTATTAGGTCGGGTAGTTAGGCGCTTCTTTAGTAATGCTGACATCGTGAACATGGCTCTCGTTCATGCCGGCCGACGTCACCCGCACAAACTCAGGAGCAGTGCGCATTATTTCCATATTAATACTGCCGGTATAGCCCATTGCTGAACGTAGACCGCCCATTAATTGATGCACAATGGCAGACAGTGGCCCTTTATACGCCACGCGGCCTTCGATACCTTCTGGTACTAATTTTTCAGCGCCGTCGTCTGCGCTCTGGAAATAACGGTCACTAGAGCCTTGGGTTTTAGTCATTGCACCAAGCGAGCCCATACCGCGATAAGACTTGTAAGTACGGCCTTGAAATAGCTCGACTTCGCCAGGCGCTTCTTCTGTGCCGGCAAACATCGACCCCATCATGATCGAACTCGCGCCCGCAACGACGGCCTTCGACAAATCGCCAGAGAAGCGTATGCCACCATCGGCGATCAGTGGAACACCGGTGCCTTTTAACGCTTCCGCCACATTAGCAATGGCGCTAATTTGCGGAACACCCACGCCGGTTACAATTCGCGTGGTGCAAATAGAACCAGGGCCAATGCCGACTTTAACCGCGTCAGCCCCAGCGTCAACCAATGCTAAGGCCGCCGCGCCAGTAGCGATATTGCCGCCAATCACATCAACTTGTGGGTATTTTTCTTTAATCCAGCGCACGCGGTTTAACACATTCATCGAATGGCCGTGAGCCGTGTCTACCACTAGCACATCAACACCCGCAGCAACCAAGGCTGCAACACGGTCATCGGTGTCGGCACTGGTACCAACTGAAGCGCCTACGCGAAGCTGGCCGGCACTGTCTTTACACGCAAAGGGATAAGTTTGCGCATTATTCATGTCTTTTACGGTGATCATGCCCGTAAGCTCAAAGGCATCGTTAACGACGAGTACCTTCTCGATACGATGACGGTGCAGCAGCTCACGTGCCACGCTCATATCAACGCCTTCTTTTACCGTGACCAGCTTGTCCTTAGGCGTCATCATGCTCGATACCGGAACATTCAACTCTTCTTGGAAACGGACGTCTCGACTGGTGACAATACCGACAAGCTCACCTTTGTCTAACACCGGCACACCAGAAATCTTATGCCGACGACGAAGTTCAAACAGCTCGCTTAGGGGCGCGCTAGCTTCAATAGTGATGGGATCCTTAACAATACCGCTTTCATGCTTTTTAACGGCGCGCACTTCTTGAGCTTGCTGCTCAATCGTCATGCTTTTATGAATAATACCGATACCGCCCTCTTGGGCCAGTGCAATAGCAAGCCCACTTTCAGTGACAGTATCCATCGCGGCGGAAACCAGCGGAATATTCAGGGAGATATTGCGAGTCAGTTGCGTTTTTAAACTAACGTCTTTCGCGGTGACCTCGGAGTAACCGGGGAGTAGAAGTACATCATCAAAGGTGAGAGCTTCTTGGGCAATGCGTAACATATTTTGATTCCGGTGCCTGTGGCTAGAATCCTCGCAATTTTAATTGATGGGCGCCCCCGAGTAAACCGATTCTTAGCGCCAAAATCCCATATCTGGGTATAATGCGCCAATGACTACACAAGAACCGCCACAAACCCTGAGTGTCAGCCAATTAAATGGTTTGGCTAAACAATTACTAGAAGACTGCTTCGCGCAAGTTAACGTCACTGGCGAACTGTCGACCCTGTCGCGCCCAAGTTCCGGCCATTGGTATTTCACCCTCAAAGATGACCGCGCCCAAATTCGCTGTGCGTTTTTTAAAGGTCGTAATGCACGGGTAAATTTCTCGCCCGAACCCGGCCAACAAGTGAATGTTCGTGGCAAGGTTAGCCTTTACGAAGGCCGCGGCGACTACCAATTAATCGTCGACAGCATGCAACCGGCTGGCGCCGGTGCGTTGGCCCTAGCCTTTGAGCAACTCAAACAGGAACTGATGGCAGCGGGCTGGTTCGACGCCGCCAATAAAAAGCCACTCCCCGCTACTATTAGCCACATCGCGGTGATCACATCACCCACTGGTGCGGCAATTCACGACATTTCATCGGTACTACAGCGCCGCTGGCCAAGTATGCAAATCAGCGTGCTGCCTGTGCTGGTACAGGGCGAACACGCCGCCCAACAAATCGCTAATGCCTTATTGCAGGCCAATATTTGGTATAGCCAGGGACGCAAAGATTTTGATGTTATTTTGGTGTCTCGCGGCGGCGGTTCACTCGAAGACTTATGGCCATTTAATGAACGCATAGTGGCTGAGGCAATCTACAACTCTGCCCTACCAGTTGTGAGCGCAGTAGGCCACGAAGTGGATTTTAGCATCAGCGACTTTGTGGCTGATATTCGTGCCGCCACACCATCTGCTGCCGCAGAGCTACTTAGCCCCGATCAAAGCGAGTTGGTTTCTCGCCTGCATCTACTCAAAGGCCGACTTGCCAATAGCCAAAGGCGCAGAATTAAACTCTGGCAAGACCAGCTGCTATCACTAACTCGTCGTGTACGTGATCCACGCAGTCAGTTACGCGAACAAAGTCAGCGTCTAGACGATTTAGAAATTCGCCTGCAACGCCAATGGCAGCAGGCCCAGCGCCAGCGCCAGCAACGCCTTGCTGCGGCAAATCAGCAACTTGCCCTACTCAACCCAGAGCGCCAGCTAAAAACCAAACACAAAGAACTCAACGCCCTTCGCGGACGCATGCAACACGCGATAAAGCAGCAGTTACAGCGGCCGCGAATCGCACTAAAAAATATGGCGCAACAGCTAAAGACTCTTGGGCCAGAACAAACGCTGAATCGCGGCTACGCCATTATCAGCAATGACAGCGGCGCCATCGTCCGCGACGCAAATATGCTGACGAATGGCGAACAAGTTAACGCGACGTTTAGCCGTGGAAAAGTAGCGCTTGTTGTCAAAAAATAGGATTACACCAAGATGTTGCGGATATGTGTAAGTAAGGCATCTGAATTTGAAAGCCCCTGACGCTCAGGGCTTAACACCCCATGGTGCTTTTCAAATCATCCCGCAGTAACGCACTGCAATAAACCGAATACTCTGCACGTCAATATTTACCATTGAAATAATCATACACTGCGCCCTTCATCCGCATTGAGGCCTTCGCCAGTAAGTCCATGCTTACTGCACATCAAAAACTGTGGGGCACCCTCAGAAGCATCAACTCGCGCATTCGTTCACGCTTACTAGCTACAACCTTCAGCGTCATCAAACTGCCCCACCTCTTATCTACACTGCCACTAACATCCAAGTTATAGCGTAGGTAAATCATTGTCTTTTAACATACCAGACGGTATATTAAACAAAAAAATACCAACTAGTATATTAATTTTACTCAAGGAATCCCGATGCATGTGCCACTAAAATATCATTCCAACCTTGAGAGAAAATGTCGTTATGCACTCGTCTTCGCAACGACACTAGCAAGCCAAAGCTGGGCAGGGATTGGTGTCACACCTTTAGGTTTTGGCGCGGATTCAGTTTCAATGGCAGGTACTGATATGGGCTTCTCTAGCGACCCGCTCAGCATCAATAACAACACCGCTGGCATCGCAAAATCAAAGCAAGCCCAATTCAGCGCCGCGCTTGAACCCTTTGTTATGATGAATATTCGCCACGCTGACTCATTAGGCAATGACCAGCGTTCAGGCAATGATCGTGCATTACTCATCAGCAGTGCTTGGTCGTCACCACTAGAAAATCATTCCGATATTACTGTCGGATTAGGATTTTTTGCTCAAGGCGGCGTTGGTTACGAATATACAAAGCTAAATACCGCCTTCGGAAATAAAGACGATCTGACTGCTATGTTTGGCGTGTTCCGGCTTGCACCGGCAATCGCGTGGAACGTGAATAGCAAATTGCGGATTGGATTTAGTGGATCTATAAATTACTCTCAGGCTGAACAAGAGCTGTTTCCAAACACATCAGATGCAAACAGCGGCTTTCCCGGCCTAGAAATCAAAAATCTGAGCGGAATAAGTTACGCATGGCGAGCCGGTTTGCAGTACGACATTAGTGAGCAAGTCACCTTTGGAATGGCTTACGGCTCCGACACAGAGCTGGTTTTAAAAAATGGCAGCGCCACCGCAAACTTTGAGGCAATGGGGCTTGGTCGCGTTAAATACAACTCCGCTAAGATCGACGGCTTATCATTACCCAGCGAATTTGGTATTGGGTTCGCGTGGCGCGTTACGCCACGACTTACACTAGGCAGCGACCTAAATTGGTATCGCTGGAGCAAAGCCTTGGGCGAGGTGACAACACAGCTATCCGGCGTACAAACAAACGGCGCACCAGAGAGCATAAAATTAACAAACGATTTTGGTGGGCAAGATCAGTTCTCAAGCTCAATCGCGGCGCAGTTCAAACTAAATGATCAAACTCAAATTTCTGGCGGCATTAACCACGCCGGCAACGTCATAAAGCATGGCAACGAATCGCCACTCAATAACCTAATTGCGAAGTGGCACCTCACCGCAGGGGTAAGCCATCAAGTTGACCAACACTGGAACGCATCGCTAGCATATATTTACGTGCCAAAAATAAAGCGCGAATACACCAACACCCAACTTCCATTAGGCCGCGAAGCAGAAGAGACTTTCGGCGCTTATTCTATCGCCCTTGGGATTACGTATAACTGGTAGGGGGTTTTATAAAGTGTGGCGCGCAAACTTATATTACGCGCCACACTTTAGTTTCAGTACACCAAGCCCTAGGCATACCGATAGTAAAGATTAATAACTTTCTGGCAGCTTACGCTTGATAACAATATGACGGCCATCCACATCGATGTATTCGCCAATGGTTAAGTCTTTCAATATACGTGCAACCATTTCCCGTGATGACCCTACCCGGTCAGCAATTTCTTGCTGCGTAAGCTTTTCATCAATACGCATACTGCCATCTTCTTCGGCAGGCTGCGCCAAGCTGGTCAGCACTTTTACCACGCGACCATAAACGTCTTGCAACGCTAGACTCTTAACATCGTTAGTCAGCTTGCGAATTCGACGGGTAAGGTTTTTATTCAATATGCGAGTGATATTGGGATGCAGATCTAAAATCGCTTTAAAATCTTCTTTATAAATAATGCGAACTTTACTGGCTTCCATTGCCCGTACCGACGCGGAACGTTTATCGTCGTCCAGCAAGGCTAGTTCACCAAAATAATCGCCATATTCTAGAATATTCAGCACAAAGTCTTTTCCGCCTTTGTCGCTGCAATACACTTTAACGCGACCGGATTCGACTACATAGAGTGAATCCGCCACATCGCCTTCGTGAATTAGTACGGTGTTTTTGGCAAATTCACGCACCACACTGGTGTCACGTAAAATCTGAATTTCTTCCGGCATCAGACCGTCAAATAAATCGACGTTTTCGATACTCATTTCCACATTCCCCATGGACGATAAAACGTGGAGTGACTATAGCATAGTTGCGTAACTAGCTGTCTAGGAAGGAAAGGTGCTTAATGCTCGACGGAAGACGGGAGACGCCTTTCCGCTGCGCCCATGACACTAACACTCCCGCGTCTTCCGTCTCCCGTCCAGCGTCTCCTAGCTACTCAGGCCGCATATGCGGAAATAACAACACATCACGAATCGACGGCGCGTCGGTGAACAACATTACCAAGCGATCGATACCGATACCCTCACCCGCTGTTGGCGGCAAGCCGTATTCAAGTGCTGCAATAAAGTCGGCGTCGTAATGCATGGCCTCGTCATCGCCGCCGTCTTTTTCAGCAACCTGCGCCATAAAACGCTCGGCCTGATCTTCAGAGTCGTTCAACTCTGAGAAACCATTAGCAAGCTCGCGCCCACCAACAAAAAACTCGAAGCGATCGGTTACAAAGGGGTTATCGTCGTTGCGACGCGCCAGCGGCGACACTTCAGTTGGGTATTCGGTAATAAAAGTCGGCTGATCTAGTTTATGCTCAACCGTCTCTTCAAAAATTTCGATCTGAATCTTGCCCAAACCCCAGCTGTCTTTCACATCAACGCCCAGCTTTTTCGCAATCGCAGTGGCTTGTGTCATATCAGCCAATTGCTCAGCGGTAATATCCGCGTTGTATTGCAGCACAGAATCAAATACCGACAAACGGGTAAACGGCTTAGCAAAGTCGTATTCGCTGCCTTGATAATTAATGGTGGTGGTGCCCAGCACTTCCTGCGCAGTGTTGCGCAGCATGGCTTCGGTCAAATCCATCATGTCTTTGTAATCGGCATAAGCTTGATAGAATTCGATCATGGTGAATTCTGGATTATGACGGGTAGATAAACCTTCGTTGCGGAAGTTACGGTTAATTTCAAACACCCGCTCAATACCACCGACCACCAAACGCTTTAAATACAGCTCTGGCGCGATACGCAAATACATATCCATATTCAATGCATTGTGATGTGTCACGAAAGGACGCGCACTTGCACCACCGGGAATAACTTGCATCATCGGTGTTTCAACTTCGACAAAGTCACGCTGCTGCAAAAAGTTACGTATAGAGCTGATCATTTTTGAGCGAATTGAAAAAGTACGACGTGACGATTCATTCATAATCAGATCGACATAGCGCTGACGGTAACGAATCTCTTGATCCTGAAGGCCGTGAAACTTATCTGGCAGCGGACGCAAGGACTTAGTAAGCAGCGAAGTCTCCTTCATATAGACGTAGAGATCACCCTTGCCAGATTTATGCACCGGACCGGTGGCAGAAATAATGTCGCCGATATCCCAAGTTTTAATTTCGTCTGCTAATTCTTCTGGGAATTGCTTTTTATCGACATAAACCTGAATGCGTCCGGTCATGTCTTGCAGCACCATGAACGGCCCCCGCTTGGCCATAATACGTCCGGCAATACTTGCTTGACGATCTAAAGTCTCTAGCTCTTCTTTGTCCTTTTCGCCCAATTCCGCTTGCAGACGATCGGCATAATCCTCACGACGAAAATGATTTGGGAAGGCATTGCGCTTCTCGCGAATGGCCGACAATTTGGCACGGCGCTCGGCAATAAGGCGATTCTCTTCCTGAACGTGTTCAGCTTCGTTGTGATTCTCAGACATTTTAAGTTCCTGGGTCGGGCGTCGGAGGTCTGACGTCGGACGTATTAAAAGCAGCGCGCTGCTTATTTGTATTTGAAAACTAAGACACCGATCTCAGTGCCGTACTTAACACTTGTACGAATTTCTCGTCAGACGTCAGACTTCCGACACCCGACTTGGCCCGCTAAAGGCCAAATTTAAGACTCGCTTCAATAAACAAATCTAAATCACCATCCAATACCGCACCGCAGTTGCTGGTTTGCACATTGGTACGCAAATCTTTTATGCGCTGGTCATCTAAAACATAAGAGCGAATTTGACTGCCCCAGCCGATATCAGACTTGCTGTCTTCCAGCTCTTGCGCCGCGCTATTGCGCTTTTGCATTTCCAATTCGTAGAGTTTTGCTTTTAGCATTTTCCACGCACTGTCGCGGTTCTGATGCTGCGAACGCTGATTTTGGCACTGCACTACAATATTAGTGGGCACGTGCGTTAAGCGCACGGCTGAATCGGTTTTGTTAATGTGCTGGCCGCCGGCGCCGCTGGCACGATACGTGTCGGTGCGCACATCTGATGGATTAATATCTATTTCAATATCATCATCAATTTCCGGCGAAATAAACACCGAGCAAAAAGACGTATGACGACGATTTCCGGAGTCAAAAGGAGACTTACGTACTAAGCGATGAACGCCAGTTTCCGTGCGTAGCCAGCCAAAGGCGTATTCGCCCTGCACGTGAATGGTCGCACTTTTAATACCTGCTACTTCACCGTCCGACACCTCAACCAACTCGGCTTTAAAGCCTCTGCTCTCACACCAGCGCAAATACATGCGCAATACCATATTGGCCCAATCCTGCGCCTCGGTGCCGCCCGAGCCAGATTGAATATCAAGATAGCAATTGTTCGGGTCCATTTCGCCCGAAAACATACGGCGAAATTCTAAGGTTGCCAAGGATGTTTCTAAACGATCAACATCAGCCTGCATACCGCTAATAGTGTCGTCATCACCCTCCTCTACCGCCATATCCAGCAATTCGCTGCAATCTGCAACGCCGCCATCTAACTCGTCAATCGTGGCAACAACGGCCTCTAAAGAAGCGCGTTCACGCCCTAGGTCCTGTGCGCGCTTTGGGTCATCCCAGACTTTTGGATCGCCCAGTTCTAACTCAACCTCGGTTAAACGCTCTTTCTTGTTGGCGTAGTCAAAGGTACCCCCGAAGCACGTCGGTTCTGTCGCCCATGCTTTTAAGGGATTGGCGTATGGCGTTAACTTCTAACATTGAGCAATATCCGGTCAGACGTGGAAAAGGCGGGCATTTTACCTGATGCGCGGCACTGAGCAAAGCGTAGTAAAGAATTGAGACCGTAACTGCCGCCCACTAGGTGAGCAGCAAAATTATTAGCGTTAAGAACGATTTACTCAGTCACAGCTTGTATATGGTCAACTAGTAGCTGTACTGACAGACGCTCTCTAAACAAATTGCTATCCAACTTATACACCACATTAACGTGGCCTACCTGTAGATTTGGCCACACCGCAGTATCTATATTGAAAGCGATGGCGTCGATAATTTGCTGACTCGGTTCGCCGCTCGCGGTTAACGGTGCCAGTACCATCTTTAAATGACGCTCACCAACAATACGCTGCTGAACCAATCGAAAACGACCATGAAATTTCGGCTCTGGAAAGTTCTGCCCCCACGGCCCCGCGCTACGTAGCAGCTCGGCGTGCTCGATGGAGAAATCGTCTGGCTGCAATTCACCGTCGCTGTGTACCGCTGCAGTGAGCTGCTCTTCATTGGTTAATTCCGCCACAATCGCGTCAAAAGCGACTTCAAATCGTGGGTAGTCGGCCTTGGCCAAACTCAGGCCAGCCGCCATGGCGTGACCACCAAATTTATTCAGCAAACCGGGGTTTCGTTTAGCAAGCAGATCTAAGGCATCGCGTAAATGCAGGCCCGGAATCGATCTGGCCGAGCCCTTCATTTCGACATCATCGGCATCGGCAAAAGCTATCACCGGGCGGTGATAACGGTCTTTAATCCGCGACGCCAAAATACCGACCACTCCTTGGTGCCAAGTCGGATCGTATAAACAAATCCCATTGGGGATATTGCTGGCATCAAGCTGCAAATGCGCCAACACCCGCATGGCGTCATCTTTCATGCTTTGCTCGATGGCGCGGCGTTCGCGATTTAAATCATCTAGCTCCGCCGCCAAGCTCAGCGCCACATCCTCGTCTTCGGTCAGCAGGCAGCGAATACCAAGGCTAATATCATCCAAACGCCCCGCCGCATTTAAACGCGGACCCAGCGCAAAACCCATATCCGCCGCCACTAAGCGGCTCGCCTCTTTACCGGCAACTCGGAGCAAGGCATTAATACCGGGACGACAACGACCAGCGCGAATCCGCCTTAAACCCTGTGTCACCAGCACTCTATTGGTTTGCTCAAGTGGCACTACGTCGGCCACGGTGCCTAGAGCAACTAGATCTAATAACTCGGCCAAATTGGGTTCGGGTCGCGCATCAGAAAACCACGCCCTCTCACGCATTTCAGTACGCAGTGCCAGCAACACATAAAACATCACTCCCACCCCCGCCAATGACTTGGCGGGAAACGGACAACCATGCTGATTAGGATTAACAATCGCGGCAGCGTCAGGCAAAGCATCGCCGGGTAAATGGTGATCTGTCACCAAGACTGGAATACCAAGCTTCGCCGCAGCAGCGACTCCGTCGATACTAGAAATTCCATTATCGACGGTAACTATTAAATCGGGTTGGCGCTCAGCAGCCACCGCGACAATCTCTGGCGTTAAGCCGTAACCGAATTCAAAGCGGTTAGGCACCAAATAATCAACATGCCCTGCCCCCAAGGCTCGTAGACCTAGTAGACCAACGCAGGTGCTGGTTGCGCCATCACAGTCAAAATCACCAACAATTAATATGCGTTGTTGGTGTTGAATGGCATCGGCGAGCAAAGCACAGGCCTCCGGCAAGCCTTTCATAGTAGGCTTGGGGAGCCGCTCTAAACCCGTTTCTATTTCGCTGTCACTGAGTACGCCGCGGGCGCCGTATAGCTTTTGCAGCAAGGGAGGAACCGCCGCAGAAAATACTGTGGCGGCGGGAGTACGCAGAATTATTTTAGGAAAGTCTGCCACCGACTATGCGCGGATATTGGCAGCGATAAACGCGTGAACATCCCCAATCTTGTTATCGACAACCTCGTAGCGCTCTTCTAAGTCGAATAAGTCGCTCATATGGTGTGGCAATGGCGGCGCAGTTGGGTAGCCCGCCTTCATTACCGCTTCTGGGAATTTGGCTGGATGTGCCGTTGCCAAGGTAATCATTGGCGTGTTCATATCGCGGCGACATTCACGCGCAGCTTTCACACCAATCGCGGAGTGAGGGTCTAGCAGGTATTCACTGGCGTCGTATACCGATGCAATAGTCTCAACCGTTGCCGCATCATCAACACCGTAGCTGTCGAATAAACCACGAACCTTAGCAAAAGCGGAATCGGGAATAGACACCGTCTCGGTGTTCATCTTTTCCATTAAATCAGCAATCGCCGCACCGTCGCGGTCGTAGCAATCGAATAACATACGCTCAAAATTGCTAGACACGACAATATCCATACTTGGCGACAGGGTGTGTTGTAACTCGTGCTTTTCGAATTTATTACCGCTAATAAAGCGGTGCAAAATATCGTTTTGGTTAGTCGCCACCACCAACTGATCAATTGGCAAGCCCATACGCTTAGCCAAATAACCCGCGTAAATATCGCCAAAGTTGCCGGTCGGCACCGAGAAACTAACTGAGCGATTCGGCGCGCCAACGGCATAAGCCGCATAAAAATAGTAAACGATTTGGGCCATAATCCGCGCCCAGTTAATCGAGTTTACCGCAACCAAGCGACGCCCTTCTGGCAAGAAGCTCTGATCACCAAAGCTGGCTTTCACCATTGCTTGGCAGTGATCGAAATGACCGCGGACAGCGATATTGTAAATATTGTCACCCTCAACAGTAGTCATCTGGCGACGCTGTACCTCAGACACACGCTGATAAGGATGCAAAATAAAAATATCGATATTAGTACAACGCTTACAACCCTGAATAGCCGCAGAGCCGGTATCGCCCGAGGTTGCGCCCATAATGACCACTTTTTGCTGACGACGTTCTAACACGTAGTCCAGCAAACGGCCCAGCATTTGCAGAGCAAAATCTTTAAACGCGAGAGTGGGCCCTTGGAATAATTCCAACACCCACTCATTGCGATCAAGCTGCACGAGTGGTGCAATCGCAGGGTGACGAAAATCCACATAGGTATCATCGATAATCGCTTTTAAATCATCATCGGGAATACAACCGCCGACGAATGGCTTAATAATCTGAAACGCCAAATCGGTATACGACAGCGACGACCACGCAGCAATTTGTTCTTTGCTGTATTCGGGCAAACTCTCCGGCACATATAAACCACCGTCCGGCGCCAAGCCAGTGAGCAAAACATCTTCAAAGTTCAGGGCGGGCGCTTTGCCACGGGTGCTTATGTATTTCACGTGCGATTAGCTCTCAATGTTCGTTAGAAATATCACCGAGCCTTACATTATATGAGGTAGCTCAGTTTGCAAAATGCTTGATGGGAGACGGGAGACGCAAATTGACTTGGCATCTCCCGTCTCCCATTCCGCGTAAAGCGGTCTTAGCCCGCCAATGACTCCACTCGTATCCGAGTCACTTCACCCACGATGCTTTCCAAGCCTTCGATCTGGCTTACTGCAGCCGACAATTTTGCTTCAACGGTGCGGTTAGTCAAAATGATCATCGGCACTAGGTTGGCACCGTCGGCAGGCTCTTTCTGAATCAGCGCTTCAATGCTAATACCGCCATCGCTCAAAATCTGTGCGACTTTAGATAGTACGCCCGGCTTGTCGACCGCGGCCATACGCAGGTAGTACGCGGTTTCAACTGCCTCGATAGGCAATACCGGATGCGCGCTCAAAGATGCCGTTTGGAAAGACAAATACGGCACCCGATTGCTCGGTTGCGCGCTCAAGGTACGCGCCACATCAATAATATCGGCAACGACAGCAGATGCCGTCGGCTCGCCGCCCGCACCCGCGCCGTAATACAGCGTTGGCCCAACCGCGTCGGACTGCACTAGCACCGCATTCATCACGCCATTTACATTGGCAATCAAGCGTCGCTCTGGAATCAAGGTTGGGTGAACCCGCAGTTCAATACCTTCGCTGGTGTCACGGGCAATACCCAAATGTTTGATGCGATAGCCAAGCTCTTCGGCGTAAATCACGTCTTCTTGAGCAATACGACTAATACCTTCGGTGAAGACTTTGTCGAATTGCAGCGGAATACCAAACGCCAATGACGCCAGGATCACTAATTTGTGAGCAGCGTCGATACCCTCAACGTCAAACGTCGGGTCGGCCTCTGCGTAGCCTAGCGCCTGCGCCTCTGCCAGTACGTCGGCAAAGTCACGGCCTTTCTCGCGCATCTCAGACAGAATGAAGTTGCCAGTACCGTTAATGATACCCGCCAACCACTGAATTTTATTACCAGCCAAACCTTCGCGCAGGGCTTTAATAATTGGGATACCGCCGGCTACCGCTGCCTCAAACGCAACCGTTACACCCTTCTCAGCAGCCGCTGCAAAAATCTCATTGCCATGTTCAGCAATCAGCGCCTTATTGGCGGTAACAACGTGCTTACCATTGGCAATCGCGCGCAGCACAAGCTCTTTGGCAACTGTTGTGCCGCCAATCAGCTCTACCAGAATATCAATTTCGGGATTCTCAGCCACAGCGAACACATCGCGCTCAACCGCCACGCTACCAATATCGCAATTTGGGTTGTCGCGACGCATGCCGACCTGTGTCACCACAATATCCGCACCGACACGCGCAGAAATCTCCGCCGCATTACGCGCCAATACCGCAAATGTGCCGCCGCCGACGGTTCCTAAACCACATATTCCTACTTTGACCGAATCCACCGCTGCTCCTTAAACGTCAGGTAAACCACTGGGCGCGTCGCTCATGCTCCTCACGTCAATTAATACGGAAAGCACGAGTGTATTTTGTACCCGAAAGGGGTGCATTTTAGTCAAGCTGGGGCATTAAGGCTATGGGCTGTAGAGAATCAGCGACGTTTATTCTCACTCAAAGCCGTGTTAGAGGACACAAAGCGAAATACACAAGACCTATTAAGCCCTGAACTCCCAAGCAAAAAGCAAAGCTGCTTTCGCCACTATATAGTAATGAGATTGATTTGCATTTAGATTATTAACAAATATAATACCCGCTAACTTCCCCCGCACCCTATTTATACAGCGAGACGATATGACTAACACCCTCCACCCCTATAGCGCCGCAGTCGCCCTGCTGTCCATTGGCATCGTTAGTTCTGCACTTGCTCAAACTGAGAGCAATCAGATCAACACTGCAAAACCAAACAGTTCCACCGTTGAATATGTTCATGTTTATGGCGAACAAGGCCGAACCAATACCGCCACCAACCTTGATCTCACTATCTTCGAGACGCCGCAAACCGTCACCGCCATTTCACGTTCACAGATGAACGATTTCATGCTGAACAAAGCGAATGACGTTCTGGACTACACCCCTGGCGTCACCGTAGAAGAAGTCGAAACCCATCGCACTTATTACACCGCGCGAGGTTTCGATATCGTCAACTTTCAATATGATGGCGTCGGCACTCCGTTTGCCTTTGGTCTAGTTCAAGGCCAAGCAGATACCGCTATTTACGAAAAAATTGAAGTAGTTAAAGGTGCTGCAGGTTTAATCACCGGCTTGGCTAACCCATCCGCTACCATCAACTTCGTTCGCAAGCGCCCGACTGAAGATCTACGGGCCAGCGCTAGAGCCTCGGTAAATGAATGGAATGGTTACCGTCTAGACGGCGACATCTCGGGAAGTTTCAGTGACAGCATTCGCGGACGCCTCGTCGTGGCTACCGAAGACACCGAGTCTTACCTCGACCGCCTAGAAGACAGTACCAATTTATTTTACGGCGTACTTGAGTTTGATCTCTCTGATAAAACCCTATTCACCATCGGCCACAGCTACGATCTAAATGCCGCCGACGGCATTTTGTGGGGCGCCCTACCGCTCATCTACTCTGACGGCCGCGCTACTGATTACGATGTGTCTACTAGCAGTGCGCCTGACTGGTCATTCCGTGACACCGAGCAGAATCAGAGTTTCCTAGAACTGAAGCACCGGCTCAGTGACATGTGGACCGTGAATGCGGTGTACACCCGTTCGGATATCGATATTAAGGCGGATTTATTTTATGTAGATGGCACACCAATGCCCGATGAATCGGGACTTGGCGCTTACACCGGCCGCTATTTGAACGGTGCAACACGAGATATCATCGACGTGTTTGCAAGCGGCTATGTCAGCGTGGCAGGACGCGAACATCAAGTTGTGGTGGGCTATAACCAAGCTGATGTAAAAATTACCGGCGCAGGTTTCGCCAACTTCACCACCGGCTACCCAACGCTGGGTTCAGACTGGGCACAGGGTAACTCTCCCCGCCCTGATTTCGTAGATTCAAGCGGCGACAGCAAGGTCGAGCAAGACCACCGCTCATTCTATGCAGCAGCTCGGATCAGTTTTAGTGATCAACTCTCGGGCCTTATTGGTGCCCGCAAGGCAGACTATAAACAAAGCGGTATCAGTTACGGCGCATCGGCGGAACAAGAAGCCAATAAAACCGTACCTTACTACGGTCTCACCTACCAAATCACCGACTCCCTAATGGCCTATGGCAGCTCCTCTGAAGTGTTTTCGCCACAAGTCTTTGTCGATTCGCAATTAAAACCACTCGGCGCAATCGAGGGTAAAAGCGCAGAGCTAGGCTTCAAAATGTCATTTAACAATGAGCTCGCAATTCTTACCGTAGCTGTCTTTCAATCAGAAATTGATAATTACGGCGTATTCATCGGAAACGATACGGATAGCGGTGTCGCCACCTACGACCCCAGAGCCCAAGAAAGCGACGGCTATGAGATTGAAATATCAGGTCAGCTCAGTGCCGGTTTAAATATCAGTGCCGGCTATACCAAAGTTGATATTCAAGATGCTAATGGTGAAAAGGTTCCCTATATTCCCGAGCAAATGATAAAGGCCTCTGCCTCGTATCTAATTCCGAACCTCCCTAAATTAAAAGTTGGCGGCGTTCTTAAATGGCAAGACGACATCGCCACAGCCGCGGCGAACGCTAAGCAGTCAAGCTACGCACTTCTCGACCTTCTTGTAAGCTACCAAATAAACGAAAATCTTAGTGCCGCGATCAATATTGACAATATTAGCGATGAAAAATATTACAACAGCCTCTACTGGGATCAGGCCTATTTCGGCGCCCCGCGTAATGTCAGTCTTTCGGTGAACTGGGAGTTGTGAGCACTAAGCCTTCCCGTTGCTTGCGCCAGCAAATACTCGGGGAGCACTTTTTGATGCAGAGGCTATTTAATTAGCCTCTGCATTATTTTGACACCATTAATTTTCAGACTGGGCAAGCGGAATCAGATTCATGCGCGTATTATTTACCATCCTTCACCGCTATCTTGGATTAAGCATTGCGGTGTTTTTAATTATTACCGGGCTTACCGGCGCAATCATCTCTTGGGATCACGAACTGGACGAATTCCTTAATCCACATCTTTTAAAGACCTCAAGCCTCGGCACGCCGCAAAGCGCCACCGCACTGGCGTACAAGGTCGAAAGGCAGTTTCCAGAGATACAGGTCACCTACTACGAAACCGCAACAGAACCCGGTCACAGTTACTATTACTGGGTTGAACCGCGGGTCAATCCAGAAAATGGCGACTTGTACAAACCCAATTTTAATCAGGTTTACGTAGACCCCGTTAGCGGGGACATATTAGGTAAGCGTGAGTGGGGTGCGGTTTGGCCGATCAGCCGCGAAAATTTTATTTCTTTCCTCTATAAGCTACATTTCAGTTTGCACATTCCCGAATTTAAGGACATTCACTGGGGCGTACTACTGCTCGGCGTTATCGCATTAATGTGGACCATCGACTGCTTTATCGGTTTTTATTTAACCCTGCCTCGCCGCCGTCAAATACGAAATTCAAACTCGCTTAATAGCAAACGCAAACGATCCTATTGGCACCGCTGGAGGCCCGCATGGCAAATTCGTCACAAGGCCGGCAGCTACAAACTCAATTTCGATTTACACCGCGCCTTTGGCTTGTGGACGTGGGTGCTATTGTTTGTCATCGCCTTTACCGGATTTTCGCTAAACCTGTATAGAGAAGTATTTTTCCCGCTGATGACTATGGTCTCCGACGTCAGCCCCAGCCCTATTGACAGCCGCACCCCTGCCCCACACCATCAACCAATAGAAGCAAATTTCGGTTTTGAAAAGGCCATTGCCCTAGGAAGAGAGCTGGCGCAACAACGCAGCTGGCAGGTGCCTGTTGGCAGCCTCTGGTACGCGAGAGAGTTTGGCATTTATCGGCTAGAATTCTTTCGCGCGGAGGAAGGTCACGGTGCCGGTGGTGTCGGCCACAACGCCGTGTATATCGACGCCAAAACCGGCGAGCACCTAGGTGACTGGCAGCCTTGGCAAGGCAGCGCCGCCGACTTATTTGTGCAAGCACAATTCCCACTGCATTCCGGCAGAATTCTCGGCCTGCCCGGTCGCATTCTAATTTCTATTATGGGCGTAGTAGTCGCCATGCTAAGTGTAACGGGAATCATTATTTGGTGGCGCAAAAGACGAGCCCGAATCTTCGCCCGAAAGCAGCAATCGCAATATCTGCCTAGTGAGCTGTCCGCAAACATTGCGAACACCAGCGCACCTTAATAAGTAGGCTTCATGTAAACGCCGTAACCGTCCGGCAAACCCACCTTCCCATCCTATTTAAAGATAGTAGCCTTGGTGTCCACCTAATACTAAGTGGACACCAGTTATGGATACTCAAGGATTACTTCCCGCGCCAGCCAAACCACCGCGCCGCCGACATTCG
>JAGPVP010000014.1 GCA_018066965.1 Zhongshania sp.
AGGTTTTAGCAGCTGCTGAAATGCGGTGTTATGATGTGACAAAGCCTGAATCCCTTGTTGTTCAATAGTTTCTTCGCAGATCCATTGTAACAACAGAGGTTCAGGCTTTCTTATTTATCCCAAACTGTGGGACAGCAGTGCCTCGCAGGGCCTTTTTTATTTTCCGCTATATTTCGCGAACTTACTTCTTATCTGCTGCCTTATCTTCACCGCCGGCAATGCTGATTAACTCAACGTCAAAAATTAACGCCGAATTAGGGCCAATCATCTGACCTGCACCACCTGGGCCATAAGCCAAGGCTGGTGGAATAAACAACTTCCACTTAGCACCAACTGGCATCATTTGCAGTGCCTCGGTCCAGCCTGGAATTACGCCGCCAACGGGGAAGCTCACGGTTTCACCGCGCTGGTAAGAACTATCAAACACTGTGCCATCCAATAAAGTACCGTGGTAATGCACTTCTACCGTGTCATCCGCGCTAGGCTTGGCTCCGTCGCCTTCAACCAACACCTGATACTGCAAGCCACTTTCAGTCGTTTTCACGCCTTCGACCGAGCCATTTTTAGCAAAAAAGGCATCGGCCTCTTCTTGGTTCTTAGAACCGGCTTCTTGCGCTTCTTCCTGACGTACTGCCAACTGCTTTTGCTGATACGCTTGCAGCGTGCTCATAATATCTTCTTCGCTCATCTGCAATTCGCCGCCAGCCAGCGCATCGCGCACGCCCGCACTGAATGCATCAACATCTAAAGGAAGATCATCACCGAATCGCGCACCGATATTGGCGCCAATACCATAGCTGACTTTAGAAATTTCGGTCTTCAGCTCAGCTTTTGACGCTGTTTCACTATTACAAGCCGTTAGCAGACCACTCATTACCACCGCACAAACCAGTGTCTTATTCATGTAACTACCTTATTTATGGATAAAAAATACTGTCGCGAATTCGACATGTTTACTCAGACCCTAGTCTGCCACAAGCGTTCCTGTAGACACAGTATCCCAAGGTATAAATCCGTATTGATTGGGAAGATAGATTCTCAGCGGCAAGTTTGTATAATGCAGATTGATGTTTTTTTGAACATTCGTAGGGTTAAATCTCATGATGGGTAATAAAAACAAAAGTAAAGCGGCCAAAACCCCACTTATCGAGCTGCAAAACCTTCAATCCGAATTGCACTCGCTTAGGGAAAAGCACATCACAGCACTTGAGCACGAGCTGTTACTTCTTGAAAAAGAAGAAGTTTCTCAAAAATCGAGAATCGACAAGACCCGTGACCAACTCGCGCAAGCAAATGAACGCTTAAAAGAACAGCTAGACGCCAAACCCAGTATTCAGGCCCGCACTCAGGCGAGTATAGACAATCATCAGACCCATTTTGATGGCTATCAGGCTGAGCTTGCGCAGCTACGCAGTAAAATATTTGAACAAAAATTAGCCATTCGCAAAGAAAAGGCCGTGCTAAAAGCGATTATCGACACCGAAAAAGCACTAAAAAAGCCCGAAAAAAGTGTGTCGTCAGAAAAACCAAAGCCAGTCGCCCCAGCCAGTAAAAAGGCCACGCCGAAAGCAGCTGCCGCAAAACCGAAGGAGCCAAGCCCTGCGACACCAACCCCTAGCCCACAAAAACCAACAGCACCGTCATCAAGCAATACCATCGAAGCAACTGTAAGCAAAACTACCAGTGAAGCTCCCATCAAGCTCGATACGCCTATCGTCACACCAACAGTGACAACAACCGCGAAAGAAACACCCAAAGCCGTCGCTAAAGAAGAGTACTCACCACCAAAGCGACGTGTTCGGCGCATGAGTGACATTCCCAGCCATCCCGACAAGGCCGGCGACAGGCTCGCCAGCCTATTCGATGATTTTTAGCACATTTCGGCAATTTTAACGGTTAAATCACCGAGTTTTGCCAGGAGTTCGCCCTGAGCCAGATCTGCGTGCAAAGCCGCGTAAGTGAGTATATTGTTTTCTACATATTCACGGTGATGACCATCTGCCGACGCTATGGTGGCTATCCGGCCTGCCAAGGCAGTCAGCTCGATACGTTCGGCCTCAATCTCCGCCGCCTTTAGCGCCTCATAAAGCCCGTTACTCCCCGCTGCTTGTCGACGTAAAACCCGCAAAGGCAGTACATAATTTTCCCGAACGGGAGCAGCCAAGGCGATCAATTCATTACATAGCGCTACGGTCCAACGCTGCCCCTGTTGACCGCAAAATCCCGCAGCCAGCAACATATTTACATCCATCTGATGATGATCCTGCAAATACAGGCAGTGCCGTTGTATGATGGGCGCCGCATATGCCGCTAGCGCAAAGTCCCATAAGCTACTCGCTGTTTCAGACAAACTCCCATCGGCATTAAATTTTCGATTCATTACACGGTACTCACGCTATAATCGCGCCCCATCATGATTGAACTCCAGAACCTCAGTTTACAACGCGGCGGCAAAGCATTGCTCGAATCGGTCGACCTGCGCGTTAATCCCGGCGAACATATTGCCCTTGTTGGCGCCAACGGCAGCGGTAAGTCCAGCCTATTCCAACTTATGTGCGGCAAGCTAGTTCCAGACAGCGGCGAGCTTTACATTCCCGCGCAATGGCAAATAGCCCAAATGCGCCAAGAAGTCGATGCCAGCCAACGCTGCGCTATTGAATACGTTATCGACGGCCATCACCGCTTTCGCGACATTGAAACGCAAATAGCGAGCTGCGACGACGATCATCGCTTGGCCGAACTGCATGGCGAACTAGATCTAATCAACGCCTATCAAATTCGTAGCGACGCCGAGCGCCTACTCACCGGTCTCGGTTTTAAACTGCAGGAACTTGAGCGCTCGGTCAATGATTTCTCAGGTGGCTGGCGGATTCGCCTGAATCTAGCACAAGCTCTGATGTGCCCATCAGATTTGATGCTGCTCGATGAGCCAACAAACCACCTTGATTTAGATGCTAGCCTTTGGTTAGAGCAATGGCTGCACCGCTACGAAGGCACTTTATTTCTAATCTCTCATGATCGCGACTTTATCGATGCCTGCTGCGACCACGTGGTGCATTTAGAACGCCAAACCATGACGCGTTATCGCGGCAACTATACCGCCTTTGAACGCCAGCGCGGCGAACGCCTTGCCCAGCAACAACTTGCCTTTGAAAAACAACAAGTGGTTCGCGCCCATATGGAAGACTTTGTACGCCGCTTCCGCGCCAAAGCCACAAAGGCGAAGCAAGCCCAAAGCCGATTAAAAGCACTGGAACGGATGGCCGACATTGCACCAGCGCATATCGACTCACCGTTTAATTTCCGCTTTTATGAGCCCAAACAGTTCTCAGACCCACTGCTGTCGCTCTCCCAAGCAACACTGGGTTACAACAGCCCGATTCTGAACAAGCTCAACATCAGCATTCACCCCGGTACACGCCTTGGGCTGCTTGGTGCTAACGGCGCGGGTAAATCGACGCTGATGAAAACCCTAGCAGGCACCTTGCAACCGCTTATTGGTGAACGCCAGCAGGGCGAGCATTTGCACATGGGGTATTTCCATCAGCATCAGCTAGAGTCTTTGGATTTAAGCGCCAGCCCAATACTGCAATTACAGCGCCTGCGACCCGATGCCCGCGAGCAAGAAATTCGCAACTTTATCGGTGGCTTTAACTTTCACGGCAAACACGCAGAACAAAGCTGCGAGAACTTCTCTGGCGGCGAAAAAGCGCGACTCGCCCTCGCCATCATCGTGTGGCAACGCCCGAATATGTTGCTGCTCGATGAGCCAACCAACCACCTTGACTTAGAAATGTGTCACGCCCTAACCACCGCGCTGCAAAACTTTGAAGGCGCGGTGATTTTGGTCAGCCATGATCGCCACTTGCTGCGAAATACCGTGGACGAGTTTTTACTTGTAGATGCAGGCCAAGCCCAGCCCTTTGATGGTAGCTTAGAAGATTACCGCCACTGGCTACTTAACCGCGATAAAAGCACGCCAATTGAAAATGACGCAGCGGAAAATAATGACGCGCCACTAGTCGACAAGAAACAAGCTCGCCAGCAAGCCGCTGCTCGTCGTGCGCAGTTAGCGCCACTGACATCAAAGCTCAAAAAATTAGAACAAAGTATGCAAAAGTTTAGCGAGCAATTAACCCGCGTCGAAGAACAACTTGCAAACAGCGAATTGTACGATGAGCAAAACAAAGAAAAACTGAAAAAGTTGCTCAGCGAACAAGCTAGGCTGCGGAAGCAAAACGACGATACCGAAGAGCAGTGGCTGGCAATTCAAGAAGAGCTTGATGCTCTGGAAAGTGAGCTTTAAAAAAGATCAAGCACGGGCGGCCAACCATAACCGCGCGTGCTCGTAGTGATTAGGCCTTTGCCTTTATTGCCTCTAAAAACGCGGCCATACCTTCCTGCATAGCCTGGTCTAACTGCTTCGAAATATCCGCCGACGCCATCATCTCATCCCACGCCCGAAGGCCCGGCACCTCAGCCACGACATCCCACTGATAAATAGCCTTGGTCGCCAACTTACACGTCATCAAACAATAGCGAAGTGCCACATCTGCCATGGTCATTGCCTCGCCAAAAATATACGGCGCCGGCTTAGCCAATAGACTCAGCGCCGCACAACCCTTCTCAATCGTCTCACGCACCTCGGCTTTTATTTCTGCACTGACCGCTTTTCCTGCAAGCACTTCAGGAAACAATCTACGGGCGGGCAGCTCAAAATACAGCTCGGCCATCTTCATTAACTCAAACGCCTTTGCCCGCCGCCATTCGTCGACCGGTAGCAGTGGCCGCGCAGGATATGCAGCCTCAATATAATTCAGAATAACGCTGCTCTCAGCCAAGTAACCGTGTTCAGTCTCTATACACGGCACCTTGCCCATTGGGCTTTTACTATTGTAGGCGGGATCCATACCGGGAAAGGTCAACACCTCGTCAAACTCGACACCCTTGTATAGCAATACATGCTTGACCATATTGAAGTAATTACTAACTGCAAAACCGTATAATTTGAGCATGGGGTTTTTCCTATTCACTTTATTGTAGATCGCCGCCCAGTATACGCAGCAATTAATTGGCGATACCAGCATCAACATCCGTCAATCTTACTACACCGAAAAACCCTCAAACCAGCAAAGCTGACAATTTGGTAAGTTGCCGCCACGCGCTAAGTTGGCTACTGTTCCTGCTTGATTTTTTACCGCCCGAGAAAGTTATGGATATTGCGCTACCCGCCCACATAAACGACGTAAAAGGTTTTTTAGCCGACGATGAGGCAAAGGCGCTTTATGAACAAGCGCTATCCGTAGCCGAGCGCGGCGCAGTATTAGAAGTGGGGAGTTACTGCGGTAAATCGACCATCTATTTAGGCCTCGCCTGCCAGCAAAAAAGCAGCGTGGTGTACGCAGTGGATCACCACGTTGGCTCAGAAGAACATCAACTCGGCGAAATGTTTCACGACCCCGATCTATACGATGCAGGCGAAGGCCGCTTCGACACCTTTAAGGAATTTCGCCGCAACATTCGCCTCGCCGGTTTAGACGACACCGTCGTCCCCGTCGTCGCCACCTCTGAGGTTAGCGCGCGGCACTGGAACACACCGCTCGCCATGGTCTTCATCGATGGCGGCCATAGCCTCGATGCCGCACTGTGCGACTACCGCTGCTGGGCCACTAAAATCATTAACGGCGGCGTACTCGCTATTCACGATTTATTTCCAGCGCCAGAAGAAGGCGGCCAAGCGCCATATGCTGTTTATAAAATGGCATTGGCTTCGGGATTATTTGAACCTATTGCGAGGGTGAATACGCTGGGGCTTTTGCGTCGGCTTTAAGCAAATCCGCGATTCTATGCATCTCGAACCTCCCCGCTAAAGCGACGATTCATTAGTATCTCGTTATCCGAGACCCCGATCAGGTATCCATATGAGCGGCGTTAATGTCTTTGGGCTTTTGCCGCGTACGGAGTAATACATAGTCTGCGGTATGTGGATCCTCAATCGAGTTGAGGATGACGAGGTAGCCTTTGAGGTTGGCCGGATGGCCGCTAAGAATGACGAGGCTCCGTCATACCCGACCCCGATCGGGTATCTAGGTGAGCGGAGCGAATGCCTTAGTTTAGGCACCTGATCCTCGCCTAGTTTTTCTGCTTACTGTTAGCCTTGGCTTCGCCCTCGCTGGCGGCGACTCACTTCTTTTTGCTAAGCGCCCAAAAAACCATTTTGCCGCCAAGCTTCGTAACTCACTAGCGCAACGGTATTCGACAAATTCAGACTACGGGATGTCGCGATCATCGGGACTTTTAAGCAGTGCTCAACACCCAGATCATCGCGAATATTTTGCGGTAGACCGGCGGTTTCTGAGCCAAACAACAAGACGTCATCTGGTTTAAAATCAGCATCGGCGTAATTACGGCTGCCCTTGGTGGTTAGGGCAAAAATCCGCCGCCCTGCCATCGCTTGCAGAAAGCTTTCGTAATTCGGGTGACGACTAACCCGCGCCAAATCTGCGTAATCCAAACCGGCACGGCGAAGCTTCTTCTCTTCAAGATCGAAGCCCAGTGGCTCGATTAAATGCAGATGACAGCCATTATTCGCAACTAGGCGAATGATATTACCGGTATTGGGCGCAATACGGGGTTCGTGTAGGGCGATGTGAAACATAGGGGGATCAGCAACGTTGGGGCTATCTACAAGACAGACCCAACGCCGCCATCAACTTAGTGAGTTGTAGGTTCAGCAGTCGCTTGCTGCTCTGCCTTTTGCTGCGCCTGACGATACAGCGCTTCAAAATTTACAGGCTGCAATGCCAGCGCGGGGAAGCCGCCTTTCACAACTAAAGAATCTACCGCTTCACGTAAATACGGGAACAGCATATTCGGGCAGGCTATACCCAGAAGCTGACGCAACTGCTCGCCCTCTACGCCTTCCGCTAGGAACAAACCACCTTGGTGAATTTCCACCAAGAACGCAGTCTCGTCATCTTCTAACTTAGCGGTGATGGTCACGGTAAGAATAACTTCAAAATTATTCTCAGCCACAGGATTGCTGCGGGTATTCAAATCAACCTGTATCTTTGGCTTCCAGGTTTTTGTGAAGATTAACGGCGCGCTTGGTGATTCAAACGACGCGTCTTTAATGTAAATACGCTGCAAGGCAAATTTAGCTTGAGCGGGTGCTGCTGCTGGTTCTGACATTATTGTGTATTCCTAATTCTGGGTATTAACAAACAATATGGGCGCCATAATTAATTACAAGGCGAGCATTCCATCAAGTTGAGCACGACGCTCAAGGTCCATCAACTCATCACAGCCACCAACATGAGTATCACCTACCCAAATTTGCGGCACAGTCCGCTGACCGGTGCGGGCCAATAAGTCACTGCGAAGATCATTGCGGCCATCGACCTGAATCTCCTCAAAACTTACACCTTTACTGCTGAGCAACTGCTTAGCGCGAACGCAGTAAGGGCAGAACCGCGTTGTATAGATTGTTACTTTCGCCATAATACGTCTCCCCTTTTTATACGAGCCGGCGCTACGACTTTACCAGTGGCATTTGCATGGCCTGCCACTCAGCAATACCGCCCTTCAAACGGTGGACCTGCGTATAGCCTTTAGCACCAAGCTTTTTGCCCGCCGCACTCGCGTGCTGACCAAGCTTACACACCAACACTATTGGCTTATCTTTGTCGGCAAGACCGTCAACTTCTTTATCTAATTTAGCAAACGGCACATTCACTGAATCGAGAATATGGCCTTTGCCGAATTCGCCTTTATCGCGCAAATCCACTACCACAGCGCCTTGCTGGTTCAATAAGCTTACCATCTGCTGAGGCGTAATTGACTTACCGGCGCGCCGTGACTCGTGAAAACTCAATAAAAGTAGGCAGGAGATCAGTGCCGATATGAGTATCCACTGCTCAGCTACAAAGGGGATTAATTTTTCCATGAAAGCTCTCTTTATACGTCGCGGTGAATACAATTCGCGAAAAAAGCGAGAGTATACACTGCCACTGTGCAATTCTCACCCTTCCCTGCATAGCCTCATTGCAGCTAAAAAGTTACAATAACGCGCTAATTCCAGCCGATTTGAAGTGGTTTATTATGGCCGACACGCAAACCAAAAAGCCCGTTGTATTAGTCATACTCGACGGCTTTGGCTATCGCGAAGACCCCAAAGACAACGCTATTTTCCATGCAGTAACGCCCAATTGGGACGCCCTGTGGGAAACATCGCCGCACACCCTCATTTCTGGCTCCGGGCTGGATGTCGGTTTACCCGACGGTCAAATGGGTAACTCTGAAGTCGGCCATATGAGCCTTGGCGCCGGCCGCATTGTGTACCAAAGTATTACGCGCATCGACAAAGACATTGCCGATGGTGATTTTTTCACCAACCCGACGTATACCAATGCTATAGACAAGGCCACTAATGCAGGCAAGGCCGTACACATTCTTGGTTTGCTTTCTAGCGGCGGCGTACACAGCCACGAAAACCACATTCTTGCCATGATGGAACTTGCCGCTAAACGCGGTGCAGAGCAGATTTATGTCCACGCATTTTTAGATGGCCGCGACACACCGCCGCGCAGCGCGCAAAGTTCTCTAGAAAAGATCGACCAGAAATTTGCTGAACTTGGCCGTGGTCGCACGGCTTCGGTCATTGGCCGCTATTACGCCATGGACAGAGATAATCGCTGGGATCGAGTTGAAAAAGCCTATAACTTACTCACCCAATCCACTGCCGACTACCGTTACGATTCGGCAAGCGAGGCACTAGCTGCCGCCTACGCCCGTGATGAAAATGATGAATTTGTAAATGCGTCCGTCATTCAAGCGGCCGGCCAAGCCGATGGCAGTGTCAAAAGCGGCGACAGCGTGATTTTCATGAACTTCCGCGCCGACCGCGCCCGAGAAATCACCCGCGCCTTTGTCGATAAAGACTTCGACGGTTTCCAACGCAAGGCTACTCCCGCGTTGGCTGAGTTTGTGATGACCACCGAGTACGCTGACAGCATTAAAGCAGCCGTCGCCTACCCGCCAGAAAAAATGCACAACAGCTTGGGCGAAGTACTGGAGAAATACGGCAAAACTCAGCTGCGTATTGCCGAAACCGAAAAGTACGCCCACGTCACCTTTTTCTTTAGCGGTGGCCGCGAAGCACTTTATGTCGGCGAAGACCGAGAGCTTATATCCTCCCCCGACGTAGCCACCTACGACTTACAACCAGAAATGAGCGCGCCGGAAGTCACCGATAAATTAGTGGCCGCCATTCGCAGCGGTAAATACGACGCCATTATTTGCAACTACGCCAATGGCGATATGGTGGGTCACACTGGCGTTTTTTCTGCCGCTGTGAAAGCCGTTGAAGCCTTAGATGCCTGTATAAAACGTGTCACCGATGCGGTCATAGAAATGGACGGCCACTGCCTGATCACCGCCGACCACGGCAACTGCGAGCAAATGGTCGACTACGACGCCGGCCAAGCTCACACCCAGCACACCACAGAGCTGGTGCCACTGGTCTACGTTGGCGGCAAGCTCGGCGCCCTGCAAGAATCCGGCGGCAAGCTGGCTGATATTGCCCCAACCATGTTGGCGCTGATGGCCGTTGACCAACCCGCTGAGATGACCGGCATTAATTTATTGCGCGAAGCCTGAGACGGTTATTAAAGTGCTGCTGCGCGCTGCCAGTCTTCGCAAACTATGTTGGGTTTTATTGCTGCTGACAAGCACTGCGGTAACCGCCAACAACGAAAAGACCCAGCGCGAACTCAATGCCTTAAATGAAAAAATTGGCTCGTTAAAAAAGTCGATTAGCAAACAGCAAAATGACCGCAGCAGCACCGCGAAAGCGCTGCGCAGTATCGAGAAAGATATTGGTACGCTGGCTGCAAAACTTCACCACACCAGTGCTAAACGCGACCAGCAACAACGCAAGCTTGCAGAATTGGAAACCCGCCAACAGCAACTTCGTAAACAACAACTCAGCCAAAAGGCACTTATTGCCGAGCACGTTCGCAATGCTTATACACTGGGCAAAGAAAGTCAGTTAAAAATGCTGCTGAATCAAGAACAGCCAGAAAAACTCAGCCGCACACTGACCTACTTTGACTACTTTAACCGCGCCCGCAGCGAAGAGCTGAGCAAGTACCGCGACACGCTCTCTGAATTAGATACATTAAAGCCAGCCATAGAAGCCGAGGCCCAAGCCTTGGCAGAAACCAGCTCAGAACTGCAGCGCCAACAGCAAGCGCTACTACAACAGAAGCAACAACGCGCCAATGCACTAGCGGGCATAGACCGTGAGATCGTGAATAAAACCAGCTCGCTTAATACCCTTGATAAGGAACGTAAAAGCCTAGAAAACGTCTTACAAGCGGTCGAGCGCGAAATCACCAATATCGCTATACCTGCAAGCTATAAACCCTTTAATGCCATGCGCGGAAAAATGCCGTGGCCAGTACGAGGCAAGCTCCTCAATCGTTATGGCTCATCTCGGCAAGGCAGCGCAGTGACATGGCAAGGTATTCAAATTGCCGGCAATGAAGGCGACTCGGTAATCTCTATTCACAACGGTCGCGTGGTATTTGCTGACTGGTTGCGCGGCGCAGGCTTGCTTATTATCGTCGACCACGGCGGTGGCTATCTAAGTCTGTATGCCCACAACCAAAGCCTGCTGCGCAGCGAAGGCGACTGGGTCAAAGGCGGCGAAGCGGTCGCCACCGTTGGTAATAGCGGCGGGCAACGGCAAGCGGGGCTCTATTTTGAGATCCGCTATAAAGGACGCCCC
The DNA here is from genome assembly GCA_018066965.1 of Zhongshania sp. GTDB lineage: Bacteria > Pseudomonadota > Gammaproteobacteria > Pseudomonadales > Spongiibacteraceae > Spongiibacter. Next base: position 10,790 of record JAGPVP010000014.1, read on the forward strand.
ACCGACCCACGGAGCTGGTGTCAATAAGGGCGAAGTATTCGCCGATAAAGCAAGATACAATAACTCTCGATTACGGTCGTTCCAGGAATTTACGTCATGCAACACATGCTCCGCCACACGCTTTCTGCTGTTATGGTCATACTTTTGGCCGCGCCGCTAGGTGCACTCGCAGAAGACGATACCGCCACTGCAGAAGCCAACAGTGCAGAAGCCACCCCCGCACCGCAGGGGCAATTACCGCTGCAGGCGCTAAGAAACTTTGCCGACGTTTTTAATCAAATCCGCCTTAGCTATGTAGAAGAAGTGGACGATAAAACCCTACTCGAAAATGCCATTCGCGGTATGCTAAGCGGCCTAGACCCACATTCAGACTATCTAGACGCCAGCTCTTTTGAAGATTTGCAAAACCATACCACTGGCGAATTTGGCGGTTTAGGCATTGAAGTCGGCATGGAAAATGGCTTTATCAAAGTCGTCACTCCCATCGACGACACCCCGGCAGAGCGCGCAGGAATCCAAACCGGCGACCTTATTATTCAAATCGACAACAAGCCGATAAAGGGCATGACCTTGCAAGAGTCGGTAGCACTGATGCGCGGGCCAGCGGGCAGCAAAATAGTGCTCACCATCTTGCGTAGCGGCATAAGCGCACCGTTTGAGCTCAAGCTAAAACGCGATGTGATTACCGTTGCCAGCGTTCGCAGCGAAACCCTGCAACCCGGCTACGGTTATATTCGTATTTCGCAATTTCAAAGCCGCACCGGTCAAGATCTTAAGAAAGAACTCGCCAAGCTCAAAGCCGGCCGCGAAGAATTAAACGGCCTAATCTTAGACCTGCGCAATAATCCTGGTGGCTTGCTGCAAGCGTCGGTACAAGTTGTGGACGAATTTATTAATGACGGTCTTATTGTCTATACCGAAGGTCGTCTACCCAACGCCTACAGCCGTTTTATGGCCAGCGCTAAAAACCCAGCTGACAGCACGCCGATGGTTGTCTTAATTAATGGTGGCTCCGCCTCGGCATCAGAAATTGTTGCCGGCGCCCTGCAAGATCATCGCCGCGCGGTCATTATGGGCACGCAGAGTTTTGGTAAAGGGTCGGTGCAAACGGTATTACCGCTGTCAGAAGAGAGCGCGATTAAATTAACCACCGCACGCTACTTCACCCCAAGTGGTCGCTCAATTCAGGCACAAGGCATTACACCCGACATCGTGGTGGAGCGTGCTCGCATTGAAGCGCTAGCAGCCAATAGTCTTGAAATAACCGAAGCAGATTTGGCCGGCCACCTTGGCAGCGGCGATGGTAAAGAAAGCACCAGCGTAAGTCGCAAGGCCGACAAAGGTAGCCGTGAAGATTTAGCCGCCGACGACAACCAATTGTACGAAGCACTAAACCTGTTAAAAGGCATGTATATTATGTCTAAACCAAAGACAGCCATTGTTGAAACTGCCGTTCAGTAGAATTCCTCTACTTTATTACGGGCACAAAAAAGCGGGCATCTAGCCCGCTTTTTTGTGTCTATCCCCGCGTAAATTACAAACGTACTTCAATCCCGCGGGCCGCCATATACGCCTTGGCTTCTGGCACAGTGTATTCCGCAAAGTGAAAAATACTTGCCGCCAACACGGCGTCGGCCAAGCCTTCTTTAATACCCGCCACCATGTGATCGAGATTACCCACCCCGCCAGAGGCAATAACCGGCACCGGCACGGCTTCAGAAATAGCACGAGTCAACGCCAAATCATAACCGGCTTTGGTGCCGTCGCCATCCATGCTGGTAAGCAGAACTTCGCCCGCGCCGTTCTCAACCATTTTTATCGCCCACTCGACCGCATTAATACCGGTTGGCTTGCGACCGCCGTGGGTGAATATCTCCCAACGGGGACGACCGTCGGCCTCATCGGCAACACGCTTGGCATCAATGGCAATCACAATGCACTGCGATCCAAAACGGTCTGCGGCTTCTTTCACAAAATCGGGGCGGTGAATCGCCGCCGAGTTAATGCCGACCTTATCGGCACCGGCATTAAGCATGGTGCGAATATCTTTAATCTCGCGAATACCGCCGCCAACCGTTAGCGGAATAAACACCTCTGCCGCGATTTGCTCAACGGTGTGAACAGTCGTCTCACGACCTTCGTGAGTCGCGGTAATATCTAGAAAGGTGATTTCATCGGCGCCCTGTTCGTTGTAGCGCTTGGCAACCTCTACCGGATCACCGGCGTCGCGAATACCAACAAAATTAACACCTTTTACAACGCGACCTTTGTCCACATCTAAGCAGGGAATAATGCGTTTAGCCAAAGCCATAGTGGTTTCTCGTCTTATCTGCTGTTAACGGTTGTCGTCGCAGTAACGCTGCGCTTCGGCTAAATCGAGTTCGCCTTCGTAAATCGCACGCCCAGTGATTGCACCCAAAATACCGGCGTCCGCAACCGCGTTAAGCGCCCGAATATCGTCCATATTGGTCACCCCACCAGAGGCAATTACCGGCAGACCAGACGCCTTCGCCATTGCCACGGTCGCATCAATATTAACGCCCTGCATCATGCCGTCACGACTAATATCGGTGTATACAATCGAACTCACGCCATCTTGCTCAAAACGCTTAGCCAGCTCTGTAGCCACTAAATTAGACACTTCGGCCCAACCGTCTGTAGCAACCAAACCATCTTTGGCGTCTAAGCCGACGATGACCGAACCAGGAAATGCCTTGCAGGCCTCAGCCACAAACTTAGGATCTTTAACGGCTTTAGTACCGATAATCACATAGTTCACACCGGCATCTAAATACTGCTCGATGGTATGCAATGAGCGAATACCGCCGCCAATTTGAATCGGCAAATCTGGGTAGGCCTTAGCAATAGCGGTTACCGCTTCGCCATTCACGGGCTTGCCTTCAAATGCACCATTGAGATCAACCAAATGCAGGCGACGACCACCCGCAGTAACCCAGCGTGCCGCCATTTCTACGGGGTCATTGCCGTATACCGTAGAGTCGCCCATTTCGCCTTGGCGCAGACGCACGCATTGGCCGTCTTTTAAATCTATTGCGGGGATAATCAACATAGTGAAACCTTAATATTTAGTCAGTCACTGGGAAGAAGGCCGCAGGGCGATCCCAGCTCAAAAAATTGCTTAGCAAGCGCAGGCCCATATCACCGCTTTTTTCGGGATGAAACTGCACGGCAAACACATTGTCGCAGGCCAGTGCAGCGTGTACTTGCACGCCGTAGTCGCAGCTACCCGCCACAAATTCCGGTGCATCAACGTAGTAGCTGTGAACAAAATAGAATCGGCTGGCATCGGGAATACCGGCCCACAACGGGTGATCAATGGCTTGAATAACATTATTCCAACCCATATGCGGGACTTTAAGACGCCCGCCCGCAGCATCGCGCAGATCACTGCCAAAGAACTTAACCGCGCCTGGCAATACATCTAAGCACTCGACGCCGCCATTCTCTTCACTGGTTTCAAGCAGTGCCTGCATACCAAGGCAAATGCCTAGCAGTGGCTTTTGCGCTGCCACTTCCTGAATGACCTCGTCTAAGCCACGGGATTTAAGCTCAGCCATGCAATCGCGAATCGCGCCCACACCGGGAAAAATCACCCGATCCGCGCTTAAAATTGTGTCGGGGCAATCGGTGACCATGACCTTAACGCCATCGCCAACCTTCTCGAGAGCGCTGGCCACCGAGTGCAAATTACCCATGCCGTAATCTATTACGGCAACGGAAGACTTACTCATATTGAAAAACCCTAGAGACTACCTTTGGTAGAAGGCGTAATGCCCGCCATGCGCTCGTCGGCCTGCAAGGCCATACGCAGTGCGCGACCAAATGCTTTAAACACCGTTTCAGCTTGGTGATGGGTATTTTTACCGCGCAAATTGTCGATGTGCAGGGTCACTTTGGCGTGATTCACAAAGCCGTGAAAAAACTCAGAGAACAAATCCACGTCAAAACCACCCACGCTGCCGCGAGTATAAGGCACGTGATACTCCAAGCCAGCACGACCAGAGAAGTCGATTACCACCCGCGACAAGGCCTCGTCCAACGGCACATAAGCGTGACCGTAACGAGTAATGCCTTTTTTGTCGCCAATCGCCTCAGCGAATGCCTGGCCCATGGTGATGCCAATGTCTTCAACGGTGTGATGCGCGTCAATGTGTAAATCACCCTTGGCGTGCACTACCAAATCAATCAAACCGTGACGGGCAATCTGATCCATCATATGATCTAGGAAGGGAACTCCAGTATCAAAATGAGACGTACCCGTGCCATCGAGGTTCACTGTCACGGTAATTTGGGTTTCTAGGGTGTTACGGCTGATCGTAGCTTTGCGCTCGTTCATCGACGCCTCATCGGTTAATTGCTTACAATAGCGTATTATAAAAAATCCCAACCCGTATTACACCAAGCAGAAACGTCATAAATGCCTGTATACGCAGAAATTATCACCCAGCCAGACCCACAGGACGCTGCGGACCTCGAAATACTGTACCCAAACGACAGTGTAAAACTGCTGGCGTCTGCCAATTCTGGCAAACTAATCATCTACGGCGGCCGCTTTAATGGCCGAATTCTGTCTGCTTTTACCCTCACTCCCATCTACGGCGGCGACTACCAGATAGCGCGCTTATCCGTTCGCGAGGTAACACGTCGCAGGGGCGTGGCGAGGCAGCTCATCATTCAAGCAATGAAGCAATTGCCAGATGACCTAAAATCTATTTCCGCCGATCTGCGCAAAGCGCCAGAACTGGTCAATCTATTCTCAGAACTAGGTTTTGTCTCCAATAACAGCCTTTGGTGCTGGCAGCGCAATACTTAATGAAATCAAGTAATAAGCACATCTTCAGCCAACAGTTGCTGGCATGGTTCGACGTCGCCGGCCGCAAAGACCTACCTTGGCAACAAGACATCACGCCATATCGGGTGTGGGTATCTGAAATTATGCTTCAGCAGACCCAAGTCACCACCGTCATCGACTACTACCAACGATTTATGGCGCGGTTTCCCACTGTACAGAACCTTGCCGACGCACCAACTGATGACGTGCTCGCGCTGTGGACGGGCCTCGGCTACTACGCCCGCGCCAGAAACCTCCATAAAGCCGCAAAACTGATCTGCGACGAGTTTGGCGGGGAATTCCCCCACGACCACGACCTACTCCAGCAACTCCCCGGCGTAGGCCGCTCAACCGCTGCCGCAATATACTCCATCGCCTGTAATGGTCGCGCCCCCATACTGGATGGCAATGTAAAACGGGTGCTCACGCGCTATGCCGCCATTGACGGCTGGCCAGCGCTAAAGCACGTCGAAAGCCAATTATGGAATTTGGCCGAAGAGCTAACTCCTGATCAGCGAGTCGCCGACTACACTCAAGCCATTATGGATCTCGGTGCCACGCTCTGTACCCGCAGCAAACCCCAATGCCCAAGCTGCCCAGTACAAAATAACTGCCAGAGCTTCGCCAGTAACACTCAAACCAACTACCCCAGCAAAAAACCGAAGAAACAAATACCCACTCGACAAGTTCACATGCTGATAATTGAAAATAATCGCGGCGAAATTTTACTCGAACAGCGCCCCGACAGCGGTATATGGGGCGGTCTGTGGAGCTTCCCCGAAGCTGCCAACGCAGACGAACTCGATCACTATATCGACCAAAACCTCAGCACTAACAGTAGCAAACAACACTGGCCGCTTATGCGGCATACCTTTAGCCACTTCCACCTAGACATCACGCCGGTACACATTCACCTGCACGGCGAAATCAACACGGTCATGGAAGCCAAGCCACAGCTTTGGTATAAGGGACACCCTGAACAACAAGTCGGCCTTGCCGCGCCAGTTAAAAAACTGCTCGACGCTGTATTCAGCTCAGATTTATTAAGAGAAGCCCCACTATGACCCGCACCGTATTCTGCAAAAAATTTCAGCAAGAACTCGACGGCCTAGACAAGCCACCGTACCCAGGTCCCAAAGGCCAAGACATCTTCGAAAACGTCTCTAAAAAAGCCTGGGAAGAATGGCATGCCCACCAAACCATGCTCATAAATGAAAAACACCTGAGCATGATGGACCCCGCCTCACGAAAATTCCTGCAAGCTGAAATGGAAAAGTTTCTATCCGGCGAAGACTACGAAAAAGCCGAGGGTTACGTACCCCCCAGCGAATAACTCTCTTATTTCAGGGGCTTGACTCGTTGTTTCGGAACAGGTTTAATACGCGCCTTCTGAGAGGCAGCCAAAGCCCTCAATATGCCCAGATAGCTCAGTCGGTAGAGCAGAGGATTGAAAATCCTCGTGTCGGCGGTTCGA
>JAGPVP010000016.1 GCA_018066965.1 Zhongshania sp.
CAAAATGGAAATGATGACACGACGAGCGTATGGTTTTAGAAACTTTGAAAATTACAGATTACGCGTTCTAGCCCATTGTGGGTGGGACGGTGTGATTAACAGGGTTTAATGAGTGCCATCCCCCGTTAATTGGGTAGAGCCTATTTCTGGCTCAGGATGCCTGAAGGTCATTTATGAACCCGTCTCCAGCCTCTCGATTTTCAAAACCGTCACAGAAACCGTCACAGAGCGTCACAGGCTATCAAAACCAACAGGCGAAAAAAAAACGGCAAGCCAGTAACTTACTGATTTGCCGTTTCTTTATTTGGTAGCGGGGGCAGGATGGTTATGAGAATTATATTTCTAGTACATATTATAAGTACTAAAATTGTCTATTTTGTCGTTAAAGTACATGGTATAAGGCTCTCAAAGGGTTTTGTCAGTCGCGAATAAGAGCGCTTAAAGGTGAATAACGACACTCAAGATCGGCACAATATCAATGAAAGCCCCATGACCTTCAGGCTGCCGTCGCGCTATGAAGGTATATCTGATTGGGCAATCAAGGCCGGCTTTCACGATGAGCTGGAGATCGCTTATTTTTGCCTTGGCAGACCTGACGATCCTCGAGTAATACGCAATTTTGCTAGCGAGTTTACCCAGCCAATCTCCGAGCCAATCATAGCAGAGTGGGCAGACAAGCCGATAGTATCTCGCCTGTGGGAATTTTCTGAAGCACTGAGTAATGCTAGCGAGTACATCCCCAAAGCTGACTCATCCATTTCTAACAAAGGAAAACCTGCAAAAGGCACTAAGTCTGAATTTTCCCCGCTGAGGACCAGATTTTACCTCCTTGCCATGATCGTGAATCCACGCTCCCATAGCGATCAGGACAAAATCGCCGAGAGCCGCCAAAGGCTTCGACTTTGGTTAATTCTTCAGGCAGCTATTCGCATTGCCGAGGATGGCTGCATCTCCGATAGCAATATCAGCTGGGTGGCACGCCATATTACCCTAGACAGGATTGATCCAAAGTGGGAGATGATTGATGAATTGCTCACCCATGCTAGGCATGAAACTCAAGGCTTTCCAAACACGTTTCAATGGTTCAATTATGCGATAGAAAAGGCCGCATCTGGGCTTGCCGCGCACGCCGATGATTCTGACAAGCGATTCCTTGGCGCGATCTCTCCTATTGCCAGGGGCTATTGCAACCCATTACCACTTTCTGTGGACGTCGATTCCCCAGGCATCTATCCGCAGTTTGGTTCTGTCAGGACTGAAGGCCTGCCGTTAGGCTTACTGGACCCTGAGCTGCCGGCAATACAAAACCTTCCTAGTGTGGCAGGCAATGACGAGGATCAGCCAGACGGCACGCTTGTAGAAGTTGACTCATCGGATACTGATGAGGAGCAAGCACTTACTTCTCGATCCGTCTTTCTCTATTCCGCCGAGGAGTCTCAATATTTGCCCTGGAGTTGGGATAAGCTCTTGCCGCCGGAACTACTTCAATTTGATGCCTGGCTGGAAAATACAGTCAGCGCCAAGGAGCTAGTACCGTCCCTCGGCGCCGCGATCGCAAAAATAGGGACTCTTGTCGGGCGCTCACTTTACCATGCTCAAAGGATCGAGATCGATGCGACTGTTGGTGACGACTGGCGAATTACGCCTGATTATTGTCATATTCAACGGCAATCGCCGCGTCGACATAGTGCTTGGCGTCCAAAATCTCCGCAGGAACAAGCGGAGGTGCACCCATATTCGGAAATCATTCGCTTAGCGCTCCCGCACGACATTACATCCGCTTTGAGACGGATCACCAGAAAGCACCCGTCAAGCAAAACTACTTTAGGCAGTCTATGGAATGAAGTTAACCCTGCTATCAAAATTACTACATGGTTTGACGGGGTAGCGAAAGAGCAATTTCCAAGGGTGACCAGCGGGAAACTGGCTCAAGTCGCAGCGCAACGAGTTTTTGATAATACTGGCGACCATAATCTTGCTCGAATCGTGACTGCATTGCCGCAAAGTGGACTACCTGCGGCATGTGGTTATGCTAACTGGGATGTAAGCACCATTGCTAAAGGGCTCGATTTGCCCGTGGTCACAGACAATGTCGACTTGGCGACCTTGATGCTTGGTAGTTTGTTAGCCCCGATTGAATCAGTATTATCTCAAGGTATTGCTGAAGCAAAACTCTTGTTAGCCGGTGATCAGGATCTCGTTAGTTTTCATAATCGGTATACTCAGTATTGCTTGCTGGCGTTGTATGCCGGTACTGCTAGTAGGTACTTAAAATCACCTTTTGAACTACTCGACCACTTCAATCTTAAACATCTTTGTGCATACATTAATGATAAATCGGATGGTACTCGTCACAATGGGCGGATAGTGCCGCTTCCCGAAAAATTGGCCAAGCTGCTGGCAGCTTACATTGATTACCTTGCGCGACTTCAAAAATATCTAGAAGCCCTGCGCCCTGAATTGGCTGAGAAATTACTCGCTTTGATGGAGCATAAGGATGGTGAGCTTCCGCTGTTTTTCTTCTTGGATGAGAAGCTTAGTTGGCACCAAACATCTGACGGCGACCTACTCGGCTTACCCATTGTTGGTTGGTCGCTTCCACCAAACTTATTTCGGCACCGATATTCACAGAGGCTTTCTCGCGCAGGCATTCCCTGCGATGTTATCGACGGATGGATGGGGCACTCTGAACGAGGCGGTGCAACTTATGGCGATTTTTCACCCAGGTGCTGGATCAACGATGCAGCACAGTACCGAGAGATTTATAACGCCACATATGATTCACTTGGATTTACTATTATAGAAGCGTCAACCACACTCCCCAGCTACTTAGACTCCGATTTAAATGAAAGGAACTATTTTGAGCCAAGCATTTATGGCTTAAAAGAAAGAGCTCTACACCGACGCCAGAGGTATAGAAATGCTCGTAGAATTGCACAACAGGAAATTAAGCTATTTATTGGCGAACAAGAACTTGAGGATCTAAGTCCTACAGAGATCGAAAAGCTCGGGAATCGCATGTTGAAGCGAGAAAATGGACTGCCCCACCCTGACGCCGGTATTCGATTTCGAGTTCTTGAACAATTTCTGAAATCAAGAGACAGCAAACATACACGATCTATTAGAAAAAAAATCCTTAAGCGGGAAGAAGAGCGAAATCTAATTGCAGGAAGCTTACCCACAGATTTGGATCGCTACGAGAACGCAAAGCAGTGGGCAGAACATGCAACGAATACCCTTCAGAAAGGCACAGTAAATAAAACTACCGCGTTGATTGTCGGGACAATGCTGCTATGCATCGATAAAAGGCTAAGCTACCGCAGCATGTTATTGGATGTACTTAACGGACGTAATTTTCGACTAATCCAACACAAGAAAAAATATTATATTGAATACAGTGAAGAATGGGATATTAGTGATTTTAACGCGCCGGTCCAGCGACATGAAATTAGTTATAAAACTGCATCCCTCCTTCATTTTGGTCGTACAAATTTACGGTCAGCAGACCTAAGCTTTTTGCCAATTCCATCAGAGCTACATTCGCTAGCAACGTCCATTGCGCCAGAAGTTGAGAAAGAAGGGATTTCCGTGAAGGAAATTTTGACGCGGCTTACCAAAATCATCGAGCAAGCTAACCTTATAGAGCTTCCTGGCGTGGTGGCTGGCGCGCTCAGTGAAAGGATGCCACCAACAAGCCTAAACTGGCAAGATGTATTCAGACTTCAGCACGGGGCATACATAGCGCTACCGAATGTCGAACCAAACTCAGACGTATTTCAAGACTTTAGATTTAATCAGCGTGTAGCGATTGAAAGCGACGCCCAGGTCCTCCAAGACAATGCAAAGGAGCTATACAAGGAAGTAACGAACATTCTTGGTCGCTATGAAAAGAAAAACGCAAAGGAAATCGCAAAAAACATTCAGAACTCTAGCCGGGCCTACAATGGAAAGGTTAGCACATCGATTTTAATGGCGGTCTATTGGATAAGCCATGTCATTGAAGGAGGCCAAGGTCGCGGCAAGCATCACCGGCCCTATGCCAAGAAAACCGTACAAAGTTATTTCAGTACTCTAAGGTTAGCATTTCAGGGTATAGCCTATTCCTGTGACCTGCTCTCTATGGATTCCGATGCGATTACCGATCTCTATCATGACATGGTCGAGTCGCGTCGAGATAGGGAAAAGGAAGTCGGATATTTTGGCAAGCGCTTAAAGGCGTTCCACCGTTGGGCGGTGAAACTTGGGGTGAAAAATCCAGACTGGTCTGAAATAGACACTGGGGATAACCACCGAAGTGTAAGTCCAGGGTGTATATCGGAGAAAGAATACCTAGCTTGCCAGGAATATATCCGTGCAGCTTATGGCAAAGATAGCCAGCTCGCATTATTTCTGGGTTTTGTGCTTCTACTTACATTCCGGTTTGGGCTAAGAGGAAATGAAGCCTTGGGATTGCGCCGCCAGGATTGGTGTCAATGGCAGGGTTTTACTTGGGTGCTTATTAGAGATAATCGAATTCGCCAGCTGAAGCGAAAAAGCAGTCGACGCGCTGTACCGTTGCTATTCAATCTGACGTCGCAAGAAATAGAGCTCATCGAAAAAGTGCTGGCGAACTACGACAGTATTGCGGGGACGGAAAAGAATGCCTCTATTCTTTGTGAGGTGCGTGGCGGGCGCGTAGATCAATGGGCAGCATGCCGTGAAATTCAGGAAACGCTTATCATTATTTTGCGGACGGTTACTGGAAGCAAGACCTTAACCCCCCATCATTGTCGCCATGCATTCTATAATCACATTGCCCCAATACTGCTTGGCTTTGAAACTCCCACAGGGAGTAAACTTTGCAAAGCCATAGATACGGATACATTGCGGGGAGTTGTGTTGGGGCAACACCAGGGTAGTTCGATTAGGTCATCGATAGGCTTAGCAAGATTGATGGGGCACAGTGGCGCATCGTCAGGCCTTAAAAACTACAATCACCTCATGACCGAATGGGCCGATTCGCTCACGCCCGTCAGAACTGAACGAGCACTTGTTATCAATGGTATTTTTAATACTGCGGAATTTGAACGATTTCGCATGGAGAGGTTTCACCAGGCACCTGATATTTCATTTCAAAAGCCAACACTACTATTGATATTCAAGTTACTGCGGCTCGTTGCTCAAGGGAGGTCTTACCAAAGTGCAGGGAAGCTAGTTGCATTGCATCCTGACTTTGTATGTTCAGTCCAAGCGAATTTTGACAAAGCCAACGAGGTAATGCGATTTAAAAAACGTGGCGAGAACGCGTGGTTTAAGGGAAAAGCAGCGCCTAATGCCGTTCTGCACTATATTAATGATTCTGCATGGATTCGTTTTATAGCGCTAGCTGAAAGATTTGAGACCTTTCCGGTCTTAGGCTTCCCTGACGTTGACGAATTACCATCCTTGCTTGGAATGAACAGACAGCTAAAAATGAGTCATGATCGTCACTGTAAAATCGTAAAGCACACGTTTGATATACTTGGCATAGAAAGCAATCGCTATGATGTGTATGCCACTAAAGATGACCCGATAGTGACAAGTTTTCTTGTTGAACAGGGGTTTCAAGTAAAAACGATTGAAAGCGTCCTTGAGTCAGGAAAAAGTGTGCAACTCGATGTATTCAAACGTCCTGTTGAAGAAAGACGAGGTGGTATTTTTGACTATGGAGCGATAATCCTTGGGCCCACCGGTGACGGGGTTGTAAGAAACTCTTATGAAATGGCAGTGGGTTTTCTTGCAGTTTCGATAGTGCTGGTCTGGGGTTCCGGCGGTGGTAGTGAGATAGTGGCTGTCAGTTGACGACCACTATCATAATTTCTCTTAGAACGTACATTTAGCCAAGAATTTCTATGGCTTTTAGGATGAATGTCGATTTGTCGGGGCGGTTCTCGAATACTCTGTCGGCTAAATAGCGAATTTTCTTGTCATAATACTTAGCCTCCATGATCTTCTTAAGAAGAGTAGTGTCTTGAACTGCAAAATTCTTGGACGCCTCTGAAATTTCATCGCAATCGATAATTGTTAGGTATGCCGTGTTATGAAATTCGCGAAATCCGTCGATAGACGCTATACCGCAAACTTCATCCGCCGGCGGAATTTCAAATTCGAACGAGTCAAACTCACCAGAAAATCCGGTAATTGCTGGGTTGGAACCGAAATTTTCCACTCCAAAAGGATGGTTTATTTTTACACCGGACAAGTTTTTACGTAGCCCGTTAATCTGGTCTTCAAGAAATTCTGCTTCCGGCGCCAGAAGTTCCGGAAAATCGTCTTGGATAAACAAGTCCGATTGCCTTTGTTGAGCTCTGGCGCAGACGAATCCGGTGACATGAGATAGCTTCTCCGCTATTTCTCCAGCCTTATCAGGACCAATTAAAAATAAAGTCGTTCTCTGGTTCCGGCTAATCTTAGAATTCTTTGCAGTCAAGTTTCGAATAGATACGCACGCATCAATTCCCGAATAAAATTTTTCGATAACAACGTTACATATGCACTTCAATTCATCTGCGAATTTTTTTCGCACGCGAGAGCCTACATCTTCGTCATCGATTGAAATCCAGTCCTCATTGAGATGGATGACCAAGGAGCTTTGCGGAAAAAGGTATGAAAAAGGGATCCCGAATTCTGTTAGATTGCGCCCCAGAAAGTTTCCCGATTCGAGCTCAAATTTTTCGCCAAGAGAGTATTCTGTTTTTTTCATGATGTATCCTCGTTTAATGCCCCGCGCTATTTAAAAAGTGGTATGAATGTTTCCATGGCAGGTGGCGGGGGAAAAGGACGGCCATAGAGTGCCCGTAGGACGTTTCAAGTGTTCTAGGGGTTCGTTTTGTGACATCGACTAAAAGTAAAACGCTAATCGATATAATAGATAGCGCGGAAAGGAAACCGCGATGATTTGATTCCCTCATTGTCCAAGAGGAAATAAATTCTGGAATCTTGGTTTACAAGATTTGTAAGTTGTTCAGATTATTGGCAAAGTTGTACTGGGAATTACCATTTTTCTATCACCTTAAATTATTGAAAATTTCCTGTTTGGTCAGGTCATGAAAATAAGTTGTACTGGTGATAATTAGCTGAAACTTAAGTGTAATTTAAAAGTGCGGGGATCAAATCCAGCACTTATATGCCGATGGTGATCTCAAAAGATACAAGTATAAATCTCATATCAATTAGAGCTATATTCAATACGTGTGTTTTCAGGCCACTATCTAGAGAGTGTGGATTGGGCTTTCATTCACGCATAATAAAGTCGTCATCAACTTGATGTGTTGTGCTGGATCAAAGAGAAAGTCCCAGTCATCGCGCGTTGCAAGTTGATTATTCATAGGGCGACCGTCGCAATCAAATTTCCTAAAAGATGCTTTCATATCAATGGGCTCGACCACAACACCTCCTCCTATTATTAGGCGAGATGGGTCTAGAGCAGACACTGATGAAATGATTCATTCACCATCTTTAGGTATGTTCACTTTTGTATCGTACGATACAATTTGTAGTAGTTTAGCTTGTGCCCCAAGTGTATGGAGCATTTCAGTTTATGATGGCTACGAATCTTGGCTAGTTATTAAGCTAGGATGGATTCAAGCGCTTGATAAAAATATTCCAAAGCCACAGCGAAGGACTAATGATTAAATTTTCGCTGATTAGGCTGTGTAACTAAACACCAAATTTCAGGGCTGAATTAGTCTATTAGTAGCAATTTATTTTGACAGGTTTGCAACCTGCAAATCGATATAATCAAGTTTTTTACTTGCTGTCAAACTAATTTTTAATCCGATTTATGAAACTATATCCGTTGCGGGTACGTTTATTTAGTTAATCCGAATATTCTTCAGAATTCATTAAGAAAAAAATTGATATCGTAGGCTGGCATGATAATGTGTCTGTTAATTCAATGGTGTTATGGAGCTATTGAATTTTTGATCTCCCGATTTATGTCGCCCTTTTTAAGTACAGTGCATCCCCTCCTCGAGATGAGTTTATCAATGAAAAAGACTAAATTTGGCATTATGACAAAGCGTGAAATTCGGGAGCGTGTAATCGCAATTGCAAGCGGGGAGCTCGAGGCAAAAATTGATGACCCGAAAATTTGGGTGACAGATATAAATGCAATATCAAAAGAGAATATCACGACTGAACTTTGTGACTCTTTCTTTACGTCTGAAGAACTTTCAGTATCAGAAGATTTTGTTCGATGTGATCGAGGCCCTATATTTGATGAGGATGAGTAAGTTAAATGACATCGTTCAATCTTTACACTAACTCAGTGCTTATCTAAATTGCCACTCACCACAAAGTATTAATTGTTTAGATGCTGAAAACTGCCGTGTTAAAATCAGCCGCCATCATAATCCTTTTGTTTAGAAATAAAGGGGCAATTGCACTGCTGTCCCACAGTTTGGGATAAATAAGAAAGCCTGAACCTCTGTTGTTACAATGGATCTGCGAAGAAACTATTGAACAACAAGGGATTCAGGCTTTGTCACATCATAACACCGCATTTCAGCAGCTGCTAAAACCT
>JAGPVP010000023.1 GCA_018066965.1 Zhongshania sp.
ACAGCGCTAACAACACATAGCCGCCAGTCCAGCCCATTAAATAGACAGCGCCGTCGTAACCCATAAAGGAAATAAGGCCCGCCATTGATATAAACGACGCTGCACTCATCCAGTCCGCTGCCGTCGCCATGCCATTAACAACTGGGTGTACACCGCCACCCGCGATGTAAAACTCTTTAGTTGAACCGGCACGACAATAGATCGCAATGCCGATATACAAAACAAAGCTCAGCCCGACTATTAAGAATGTCCAAGTTCTAATATCCATCATTCACCCCTAGTCTTCTTGGACATCGTATTTTTCATCGAGCCGATTCATTTTGTATACGTATACAAAAATCAGCACCACAAATGTGTAAATCGCCCCTTGCTGAGCAAACCAAAACCCCAATTTAAAGCCGAAAAAATGGAAGTTATTGAGTGCATCCGCAAATAGGATCCCAAAACCAAAAGACACCAAGGCCCAGATAAACAGCAAGCTGAGTAAGAGCTTTATGTTTTCTCGCCAGTAGGCTTTTGCTAGTTCTTTCGAATGAAACGCCATTGTTATTCTCCTGTTATTTTCGTCTTATACCGTCTTATACTTTTAATTAGCTCAAGCATTACAGCTAAGTCGCAAACCCACCATTCGACCTTAGTCGATTGGCAGCATTTAATATTAAAACGTGTATTTAGCACTAAATTGCAGGCGATCTAGATCGCCGCTATCGTCGCCATTTACTGGCCGCTCAATCGTTTTACTGGCATGAATATATTCAACACCAAAATTCAGCGCCGCGATTGGTGCGTACACCAAATTGGCATGGGCACTTTGGTAAGACGCCGCTGTGGTATCCGCAACCGAATCGGGGTTATCAGCCGAGCTTGCCGACAGCACCAAACTACTGCGCCACTTCTGCGCCCAAAAATGCCGGTAAGCGACATAGCCACCAACGGAATCGATTAAATCAATTTCACCGCCGTCTTCAATCACGCCATCGCGATAGGTTTGCAAACCAAGATAGCGCCCCAAGGCATTACCGGCATTGAGCTGCACGCGAATGTCATCGGCACCTAACTGCCAAACACCGGCAAAACTTAGGCCATAGCCGTAAACACTGTCGTCGCCGACAACCGCCTGCGCCTGACTATTGCTGAAGTTTTGCTTGTAAGCGACTTCTCGCAACAAGCCCGAAAGGCTATAGCTAAAATCGCCAGATTTGCCGTTATAGCGCAACACCATATCGGGCAGAGCATTATTATCGTAAGCACTGGCGCCGGCCGCAGAACCACTTTCGCCATACAAACCACTAGAGGGATTTTCTAGCGCAAACATCAGCGAACTAACGCTGCTCAGGGTGTGAGTCCAGCGCACTTGCGCCTGTCGCTCAAACAGAGTTCCGACAGGGCCGACAAAATCGAGGGTATCGGGCAAGCTGCCCACATTAAAAAAAGTGCTCCACGTTTGCCCCGCCAGCAAAGAGCTATTGGCATCGTACTGCCAGCTCAAAAAGGCGTGACGAACTCGTGACGCAGACGAGTTGCTAATACGCTCATCGCCAATTTGGTTCACGCCAAAGTCCATTTCGATGTAGCTACCGACCGTACCGACCTCGGTTGCAGTAGTCGTTTTAAACCAAATACGCGAATGCTTGGCCTGCATATCAAGATTGGTGTCACCGGATTCGCCACCAACAGGAATCACCGATGCAACCAAAAAATCATCACCCACCCCCGCCAGTGCGCGCTCGCCGTCGCTGTATTGACTGGCGATGGCATCGAGTTTTATATAACCGCCAAAGGCGTACTCTGTTGCGCCTTGAGCCGGTACCGGCTTTGCAGACGCCTCTTTTTCCGCAAGAGCCTGCTCTAAGCGCGCAACTCGCTGCTCTAATGTTTCGGCTGTCATTTGCTCAGCAACAACCGACAAGGGTAGCGCTGCAAAAACCAAACCGGCAATTAAGCTCAACCTCGGAGGATGGCTAATGACGGTAGCCAGAGTCAATTTTTTATTCTTAATCATAGTGAACTCACTCGTATCGGAAATGACACGAAATTTATAGGCTCACTAATCAACCCGCGGTATTAGCCATTAGTCATGTATAGACCAAAGTCTATGCATGAAAATGACGTGAGCACGGAACTAGACCAAGGTCTAATTCTACTTGCCCTCGTATTAACGGATAGTCGAACACAATAAATTTAAAATGGAGATCCACCGCATGAGCACTCCAACACCAAGCATTCGCTATCCGGCACAAACCTCTGCCAATATCGATCGTGATTCCCATCGCATGCTTTATCAGCAGTCTATTGAAGCACCCAATGTGTTTTGGGCCGAGCAAGCCAAGCGCTTAGACTGGATTCGCAGCCCCAGCAAAATTAAAAATTGCAGCTTTGCAAAAGACAATGTATCCATCCGCTGGTTTGAAGACGGCCAACTGAATGCCAGCGTCAACTGTCTAGACCGTCACCTTGCGCAACATGGCGAACAGCTCGCCATGATCTGGGAGCCAGACAGCGAAACCGATGCCGTGCGCAAATACACTTACCGGCAGCTTCACAACGAGGTTTGCAAACTCGCCAACGGCCTCAAAAGTTTAGGCATCGCCAAGGGCGATGTCGTCACCCTGTATATGCCGATGATTCCCGAGGCGACCATTGCCATGCTCGCCTGCGCACGTATTGGCGCGGTGCACTCGGTGGTGTTTGGCGGATTTTCACCCGAGGCGCTAGCCGGACGTATTCAAGATGGTCAGTCTAAACTCGTGATCACCGCCGACGCCGGTAAGCGCGGTGGCAAGCGGGTAATGCTGAAAAGCAATGTAGACGAAGCCATTGCCCTGTGTGAGCCAAGCTGTGTAGAAAATGTGCTGGTGGTCAATCACTGCAATGAGCAAACGCAATGGCAGACCAGCCGCGACATTGATTACCACACGCTAATCAGCACGCAAACCAACGACTGCCCAGCGGAAGTAATGAACGCAGAAGACCCGCTATTCCTACTTTACACCTCCGGCTCAACCGGCAAACCAAAGGGCGCGGTACACACCACCGGCGGCTATTTGGTGTACACCTCACTCAGCCATCACTGGGTGTTTGATTACCAGCCTGGCGAAATTTATTGGTGTATGGCCGATATCGGCTGGATCACCGGCCACAGCTACGCGGTGTATGGCCCACTGAGCAATGCCGCTACCACGGTCATGTACGAAGGCGTTCCCAATTTTCCCGATGCCGGTAGACTGGCCCGTATTATAGATAAGCATCAGGTTAATATTCTGTACACCGCGCCCACCGTGATCCGCGCGCTTATGGCCTGCAGCGACGAAGCCTTGGCTAACACAAGTCGCGGTTCACTGCGTTTACTCGGCACCGCTGGCGAACCCATCAACCCCGAAGCATGGACATGGTTTTACGAGCAGTTCGGCCACAGCCAGTGCCCAATACTCGACACTTGGTGGCAGACCGAAACCGGCGGCATGATGATCACCCCGCTACCTGGCGCGGTCGACCTTAAACCCGGCTCCGCAACCCTGCCTTTCTTTGGCGTTAAAGCGGCACTGGTCGATAACGACGGCAAGTTGTTAACCGGCGCCGCCGAAGGCAATTTGCTGATCTGCGACAGCTGGCCGGCGCAAATGCGCACTATTTTCGGTGACCACCAGCGCTTTATCGACACCTACTTCTCCGCCTTTGAAGGCTATTATTTTAGCAGCGACGGCGCCCGCCGCGACGAAGACGGCTACTACTGGATTACCGGACGGGTCGATGACGTGCTCAATGTGTCTGGCCACCGCATGGGCACCGCCGAACTGGAGAGCGCCCTTGCCGCCCACCCCCTAGTCGCCGAGGCCGCCGTTGTTGGCTACCCCCACAGCATTAAGGGCGAAGGCATTTACGCCTACATCACCCTCACCAACAAACAAGCCGAAGGCGAAACCCTGCGCCAAGAACTAAAGCAATGGCTGCGCAAGGAAATTGGCCCCATTGCCGTAGCCGACATCATTCAGTGGACCGACGATTTACCTAAAACTCGCTCAGGCAAAATCATGCGTCGCATACTGCGCAAAATCGCCGCCGATGACACCGACAATCTCGGCGATTTGTCGACCCTCGCCGACCCTACGGTGGTGACAAAACTCATCGAATCTCACAAGGCGGAGAATACGGAGATTGCCTGATGTCAGGCGAAAGATTTAAGTGTGTCCCGCGATCGCGGGATGCTTGACGGAAGATGGGAGACACAAATACCAAAACAAAAAACGACATCGCGCTTGAAGCCTGAGATATGACGCTTACTTGATACTCGCCTTCGCAAGTATGAGGAGCTACATGAAAATGCTCGTCCTTGCGAACGCGAGGACCTTGCTTTTGCGTCTACCGTCTCCCATCAAGCGCTCCGCCCAAACAAGCATGCCCTGCACACTAGGGCTTTTTTCTATACACTGCTGCCAGTAACAACTAATAAAAAAGGCGTCAGATGAACACACTGCGATTTATCATTGCCGACGACCACCCCTTATTTCGCGCGGCACTTAAAGCAAGCCTTACCCAGAATTTTGCGGGCTGTATCGTCAGCGAAACAGCATCCGTCACTGAATTACAAAACCTGCTACTTAGCGACAACACCAGCGACCTCATATTGCTAGACTTACATATGCCAGACGCGCAAGGCTTTAGCGGCTTAATACATCTGCAAGCCCACTACCCAGAAATTCCAGTTATGGTCATTTCAGCCAGCGAAGCACCAGAGGTAATGTGTCGCGCCATTGATCATGGTGCAGCAGGATTTCTTCCTAAAAGTAGCCACGCAGATACCATAACCAAGGCTATTAATGCCGTCATCAGTGGTGCCCGTTGGCTACCTGAGGGAGTTAATTATCAGGCGGGCTTTGATAGCAAAGAACAAAAAATGGCCAGCGGTATCGCCAGCCTCACCCCACAACAATTTCGAGTAGTCACGCTGCTGGTACAGGGCCTGCTCAACAAACAAATCGCCTACGAGCTCAGTGTCACCGAAGCCACGGTGAAAGCTCACGTGACAGAAATTTTTCGTAAGCTCGGCGTTCATTCTCGTACCCAAGCGGCCATGGCGTTTAGCCAATTAGACGTTAACCCCCAACACCTAGCCTGAGCGCATAACTATTGACGCAATAGCAATTGCCGCATCACGCCTCGCAGGGCAGCTGGTTTGACCGGCTTGGCCAAAAAATGATACCCCGCGCTTTCTACCTGCTCTCGTACTTCAAGGCTATTGTCTGCACTGATCACCACCGCAGGTAAGCGAGTATGCCAGTGGTAATTTAATGCCTGTAGCAGCGCCAAGCCGGTCTCGTCGTTGTCCAAATGAAAATCCGCCAGCACAATATCTGGCGCGGCTTCTAACTGCCACTGACCCAAAACCTCACCAAGGTTCGCAGCACTAAAAACACGGCAGCCCCACTGACTAAGTAAGGCCTGCATACCGGCGCGAATACCCACTTCATTGTCTATACACAGCACACTGATCCCCGCCAACTCAGACTCTAAATCGGCTAACTTATTTATAGCTTGGCGTTCCTGGCGCTGGCCAATAGGTATTTGAATGGCAAACACGCTGCCCTGTCCTTCAGTAGAGTGAAGTGTGACTTCGTGGCCAAGTAAACCGCTAATACGCTGAACTATAGACAAGCCCAAACCCAGCCCTTTTTCAGAATCATTATGGGCCGCACCTTGAGCCCGCTCGAACTCATCAAACACCCGCTGCTGATCTAACTTGGCGATGCCAGGCCCGGTATCCCAGACCTGAATCAAAACATGATTACCCCGCCGCCGACATCCCAACAAAACACCTCCCGAACGAGTGTAGCGTAAGGCATTGGAAAGGAAATTCTGAATAACTCGTCGCAATAACTGCTGATCGCTATAAACCCACACATCGCTTGACCGAAAGCGCAGCGCTAGACCATTTTGCTCGGCAATTAATCCGCATTCCCGCGCAAGCGGTTCAAGAATATCTCGCAAACAAAAGTCGCGCCGATCAAGCTGAATATTTCCAGAGTCCAGACGGGCAATCTCGCGCAGCGACGTAATTAAATTTTCTGCACCGACCAAGGCCGAATCGATATGCCCTACCTCAGCGGCGACATCACTACCCTTAGTACGATGGGCCAAGGCCGCGGTAAATAGCCGCGCCGCACTTATCGGTTGTAATAAGTCATGACTTGCCGCCGCCAAAAAGCGACTTTTACTGGCATAAACCGTATTTAATTCCCGCTCAATTTTGGCACGCGTTTGATTCTCTGTTGCCAGTGACTCATTGGCTGCAGCCAAGGCCGAGGTCCGCTCAATCACCCGTCGCTCTAATTGATTTTTAGTCTCGTCCAGCTCATCGAACATGCGCCGATATTCGCTAATATCAGTGTACGTGGTGACATAGCCGCCGCGCGCCATCGGTGTGCCACAAATTTCAATGACCAAGCCATTCGGTAAAGCTCGCTCAATGCGATAGGGCTTACCTTCACTTAATAATTCTAAACGCCGCGCAATTGCACCATCTACATCCGTGTCGGCGTTTTTCAAATACCCTCGCTCAGCATTAAACTGATAGACCTTGGCAATGGGACAACCGATATACAAAAGCCGCTCTGGAAAACCAAATAAGTCAATATAACGACCATTCCACGCCACCAAATCTAAATTGGCATCAACTACGCTAATCCCCTGCGGCACAGTCTCTAAGGTAATTTGCAGCAAATCTTGGCCAAACTGTAACTGCTTAGAGCTGTCACCAATCAGTAAAACAAACTCATCGAGCTGCAAAGGCTTTTTACGCTGCAATAAATCCAAGGTGCGGTGGGCCGACACCGCGCCAACAATAGCGGCTAATGCTGCCTCGACTTCTTTTACGACAAACCTTGGCGCGGGATCATTCGGCAATAACCGCTGCCCCATACGCTGCTCAAACCGCTGCCACAACTGCTGGCTACGCTCGTTTCCCAATAGCGGGGTTAGCATGCGCTGTAACTGCCAAGATTCGATTTTAGTTAGTTCAAAATCGGCTTTTTGATAGCCCCGACTCAAATTCAGTTGAGTAAAGGCACGTGCCTGACGCAGTTCAATGGCCCGAAATCGACTCAAGGCCGACACCAATACCAAGCTCACACAGTTAAGTAGCAAGCTCCAGAACACACCGTGAGTCAGCGGATCAAGAAAATCTACACCCAGTAACGCTTCGGGCCGCAACCACGACACCCCAAACAAGCCTTGCGCCAATAAAGAGTGCTCTTGCCCCAGCAGCGCAGGAAGTAACAGACAAAAGAGCCATAAGGCGCCACCGGCAAATAAACCAGCAATAACACCCCGTGAATGCGCTCTAGGCCAATACAAGGCGGCGAGAATAGCGGGGAGTAATTGCGCAGCAGCGGCAAAAGACAGCAAACCCAGCGACGCTAAACCACCGCGATTATTGAGTTGCTGCTCCAACAACCACGCCGCCAGCAATACCGCCGCGATTGCACCGCGCCGTACCAACTGTAACCAGCGGGCATTAATACTGTGGGCGCGATTAAAAAACTGCCACAGCGGCACCATCCACTCATTACAAATCATGACCGAGAGTGTTACGCAGGCCACAATGACCATCCCGGTTGCCGCCGACAGGCCGCCAAGTAAAGCCACTACCGCTAAGCTTGTGCTGCCCGCAGCCAACGGTGCAGACACCACCAGCATATCGGCGGCTCCACCTTCAAGCGCTGAACCACCGCCTAAGAGCGACTGCCCCAGTAGCGCCACCGGCGCAATCAAAATACAAAATAAAGCCAGATACATCGGAAATATCCAGCGTGCGCTGCGCATATCTCGTCGACTGTGATGCTCTACCACCATGACGTGAAACTGGCGCGGTAAACAAACGATGGCCGCTGCCGCCAAAATCAATTGCGTAATAAAATTAACAGGCTCTGGCCAATCGGCTAATTTCCCATACTCGATCTCTAAACCGCTTTCGCTCGCTGCAAACAACACGCTTAGCGCAAACACGCCAACCGCGAGAAACGCCGCTAACTTTACTAGCGACTCTACGGCAATCGCCGCCATTAAGCCTCGGTGGCGCTGGCGCTTATCGACAACGCGGGTGCCAAATGCCACGGTAAATGCCACTAAAATCAGAGCAGCGATAAAACTCGTGCTACTGTGATTCGCCTCCAAAGTGGGTTGCCACAAATGCTGTACCGTCAGCCATGCCTGGGTAACGGCCTTTAACTGCAAGGCAATATAGGGAAGGCTGCCGGCCACTGCAATTAAGGTCACCAAGGCCGCAAGAAACTGATGTTTGCCGTAGCGCGAGCCAATAAAATCGGCAATTGACGTTACCCGATTGCGGGTGCTCACCACCGACAGCCTACGTATAAACGGCCACGCCAATACGAATAGCAGAATGGGGCCGAGGTAGATGGGGGCAAACGACCAGCCGTCATTCACCGCTTGGCCAATCGCCCCGAAAAATGTCCACGAGCTGCAATACACCGCCAGCGACAAACTGTAAATCAAAGCGCGTAGTGTGGCCGGGCGCTGAGTATGTCGGTCAGCCCACCATGCAATTAAAAACAAACACGCGACGTATACAAACGCCAATAACACAACCCACTGATTTTCCAGCACCTAGCCCCACCACACTTAGTTGACGACCAACTTACGAGTCCTCACAGTCTAGCCCAGAGACAGCCCAGCGGTACTCGACAATAGTCTACATTCGCCACCTTCGCGCCATGTAAACCCGCCCTTGGGCAGATTTACGGTATTAAGCCTTTCCCTCGACGCCAGCGATGCGTAACATTCGCACTCCGGAAATCAGGCTGATTTACGCTATACACCCTGAACCTACTCAATACATCGAGCTATACTCATACCCTATGTCTACTATTTTTATCGCCGGCCAACGCTGGATCAGCAACCCCGAACCAGAACTCGGTCTAGGCATTATTCTTGAAGCCGCAAACC
The DNA here is from genome assembly GCA_018066965.1 of Zhongshania sp. Classification (GTDB taxonomy): domain Bacteria; phylum Pseudomonadota; class Gammaproteobacteria; order Pseudomonadales; family Spongiibacteraceae; genus Spongiibacter. Next base: position 8,962 of record JAGPVP010000023.1, read on the forward strand.
GTCGCGTCGTCATTGCCTTTCCCGCGGCAGAAGAAGAACGCACCTACGCATCAGCGGCAGCACCTTTGTCGCGAGTCCTGTTCCAAGTCGGCGACAATATAGATGTACCCAAGCAAGGCCCGCTAATCGTCACCGAGCAGCAAGAACACAATGGCTGTATTGTGTATTTTGCCGAAGACGAAAATGGCGACATACACCCGGTGCCAGAACAAATACTGAGCGCCAATATAAAACTCAGCAATGCTAAGGAGCGTCTACTCGCCGGCCAAGTAGAACATCACCGCCGCTTCGCCTTGCGCGCTGCCACCTTAGAGCAACAAAATACCAGCCAAGCCGCCAGCACCCGCGGTCTACTAGGTCCTAGGGTCCAGCTACTACCCCATCAAATGTACATTGCCGCAGAAGTAGCAAGTCGGGCCGCACCCCGCGTACTACTGGCAGACGAGGTAGGCCTAGGTAAAACCATCGAAGCGGGCCTAATCATCCACCAACTATTATTACTTGAGCGCGCAAAACGCGTATTAATAGTGGTGCCAGACAGCTTAGTCCACCAATGGCTGGTGGAAATGCTGCGCCGCTTTAATCTCAAATTCAGTATTTATAATGAAGCGCGCTGCCGTCAAATAGACGAATATGAAGACGAGCCAAGCAGCATTTTCTTCGATGAAGAAGAATCAAAAGAGAAAGAAGAAAATCCCTTTGAAGAAGCCCAGCTCGTCATCTGTCCACTCAGTTGGATAAGCAGCCATGAACGCCGCCAGCAGCAACTCTGCGACGCCGGTTGGGATATGCTGGTGGTTGATGAAGCCCACCATCTGCACTGGCATGAAGACGGCAGCTCTTCAGATGAATACAAATTAGTTGAACGCTTGAGCGCAGAAATTGCGTCAGTGCTATTACTAACAGCCACCCCCGAAAATGCCGGTATCGACGGTCATTTCGCTCGCCTTCGCTTGCTTGATCCGGCGCGCTACCCAGACTTAGCCGCCTTCCTTGAAGAGCAAGGCCACTACGAAGAAATCAGCGAGCTAATACAAGGCTTAGCCGACACTCCAGACACAGCGCTCGGCGACACCGCGTTTTGTCAGCGATTGGATGCACTGCTAGGCAGCGATCAAATCAAAGCCCTGCAGAAAGACCCCAGCGCGGAACAGTTAGATAAGACCATCCGCAACCTTCTCGATCGCTTCGGCACCGGCCGTATGTTGTTCCGCAACACCCGCGCATCCGTCGGCGGATTCCCTAAGCGAGTTCTCCACGAGCACCCGCTAGCGATACCGGCTGGGTATGAGCAAGCCTGCACCACCGCAACTATTGAAGAATCGCTACACCCTGAACAGCTACTTGGCCCCGCGTGGCTAAAAGGCGACCCTCGTGTTGCATGGGTAGAAAAATTCCTGCTGCAAAACCCTGACGAAAAAGTATTGTTAATCGCGGCAGATTCTAGCGCGGCGAGAGATCTTGAATTACACCTGCGGTTGCGCCGCGGTATCGCCAGCGCGGTATTCCATGAAGAACTCAGCCTGATCGAACGTGACCGTGCCGCAGCCTACTTTGCCGATCCAGAAGATGGCGCACAATTACTAATCTGTTCAGAGATTGGCAGCGAAGGTCGCAACTTCCAATTTGCACAGCATTTGGTTTTATTTGATCTGCCCTTAAACCCAGACTTACTGGAACAGCGTATTGGCCGCCTTGACCGTATCGGTCAACTCGGTGACGTTAACCTGCACGTACCTTATTACGCAGGCAGCGCCCAAGAAAGATTGCTGCAGTGGTATCGCGATGCCGTTAATATTTTCAAACAACCCTGCACCGTCGGCAATGCACTCATCATAGAATTTGGTGACGAGCTCCATGCCGCACTGGCTAACACCGACAGCGCCGTTATTAGCGAGCTAATTAAACGCGCCGCCGACAAAGCCACTGACTTACAAGAGCATTTGCGCAAAGGCCGCAACCGTTTGCTGGAATTAAACTCTTGCCAGCCACAACGTGCCGCCGAATTAATTACCGCGCTTGAATCAGAGCAACGCAGCGACACCCTTGCCGAATACCTAGAAATGCTGGCAGAGCAATTTGGTCTAGATCATGAAGACCACAGCGACAACGCCATCATTCTGCGCCCCGGCGACCACATGATCACCGAGGCGTTTCCACACTTACCGGAAGACGGAATTACTGGCACCTTTGATCGCGACCGCGCACTCAGCCGAGAAGACATGTCTTACTTCAGCTGGGAACACCCACTAGTCAGCAGCGCCATGGACATGGTGATGTCTAGCGACTTTGGCAGCGCCAGCATATGTACCATCGCGGTAAAAGCACTCAAACCCGGCACGCTGTTGTTAGAAGCGTTTTTCAGCCCAGCAGTGCAAGCGCCAGCATGGCTGCAGCTACAGCGCTATTTACCCGCACAAAGCTTCCGTCTGGTAACTGACCAGCAAAACCGCAACCTATCTAACGCCGTTGCCCACAGTAAATTAAATCAATTAGCCCAAGGCGTGAAAAAAACCTTAATGCCGGTTTTACTCCGCGAAGTACGCAATACCATTACGGCAATGATCCCGCATCTAGAGAGCCTTGCAGAAGACGCCACCAAAGATTGGGTAAAAGCCGCCACCAAAGCGTATGAGAGTGAAAGAGGCAATGAACGCGAGCGTCTGCAGGCCCTCATGAGCCGCAATCCTCACGTCGCGCCAGAAGAGCTAGACGTCTTTGATCAAGAAACCGCAGTAGGTTTGACTGCACTGCAATCATTGCAACTCAATATGTCTGCACTGCGACTAGCCATTGTTAGTCAATAATTTATCAAGCTGCGAACGGGCCGGAGAACACCATGTATTTATTTTCAGTTAACGCCACCGCCAAAAAGACCCAAGGCGAGTTTACCGAAGGCGAGCAAGCGCCGTTTATTGTTTATATCGACTTTAAAGACATGTTCGGTGCAGAAAAATTAGCTCAGCTTTTCGTGATGGCTGAAGGCTTTCGCGACGTGACGATTGTGAAACGCAAACTCATCGACAACGCCCAAATCCCTAAAAATCCGGCCCTAGCAAAAGACCCACAAATTACTGAAGCCTTGGCTAAAGGCTATTGCGTACAGGCGTTTAGCGCGCATTAACGCCAAGACAATTCATCCACCTCACTCATCGCTCACTTTGTTTTTTTAAAACTATGATGTGCACCCATACAAAGTGTCAGTGCGCGATTATTGTATATCGGTAGATTTACAGGACATGCCGCCAAACATTTTTCTGCTGCCGTCTTATTGGCAGCGGATACATTAGAATCGCTATTAACCGCAGCCATACACTCGCCACGAATCCTCTCAAACTCATCCTGACTAATCTTTGAAGCATAAACAGGAAAAGCAAAAAATATTCCCGCCATAAATAGAATAAAATAACGAACCATATGACACCTCCATTGCAAATTAAATCATCCAAAACTAGAGTCTTTGTTAGTGAATCAACTAACAACGCATAAACCTACCAAAAACACTCCAGCCCTCGCACTCGAATTTACTGGCCTGAGTTTAAGGATTCCTTCAACACTTTTTTAAAACGCTCAAAATCTTCAATCTGCGGCAAATGCCCCAAGCCCGGCAGCTCGAATAATTTAGCATTCGGTATCATCTTAGCCGCTGCTTTACCCAAACGATCATAACGACCAAGTTCATATTCAACACCCGACCGCATCCACCCCCGACCTGGGCCAGTTCGGTCACGAGTGCCAATAATGAGACTAACGGGAACAGATAAATCCTTAAATTCAGTCACAACCGGCTGGGTAAAAATCATATCGTAGGTCTTCGCATTGACCCAGGCCATAAGCTCTTTATCTGGGCCATGAATCTGACCGACCATAAAGTGAGTGAGCGCCTCATAGCGCTCCGTCCATTGACCGTCATAATAATTTTGTTGTTGATAGCGCTTTATACTGTCGCTAGTTTTAGCCAGCTCACTTTTATAAAAAAAATCGCTGTCCTTGTACTCCACATATTCCAAATAATTCTCTAGCCCTATTGGGTTGAGCAGAATTAGCTGCTGCGTTGCTTGCGGATACATCAGTGCAAATCGACTGGCCAACATGCCGCCCATGGAATGACCAATAACAATGGTCTTTTCAATATTAAGCGATGCCAATAATGACTGCGTCTGTTGCGCCATAGCGGCAAAGGAATATTGATAATTTGCCGGCTTGGAGGATTTACCAAAACCAATTTGATCGGGAATAAGAACCCCGTAACCTTTACCCTGCAAAAAGAGCGCGGTTTCTGTCCAATAATCGGCGTTAAAGTTTTTCCCGTGCATCAAGGTGACGACAGCTTTATCCGCGTCGCCCTTTAAATAAATAAAGGCCATCTTCAAGGATTGCCGCTGAGACTTTACGGAGAAAAAATTCACATCAAAATCATAGCCATAAGTACTAAGCTCGGCGTTATAAACAAGTTCGGCGCCTTTTTCCGTATTTTGTGCAAGCAGCGGTTGCGACAAAAACACACTGCATAAAATGCAGATCATTTTAAGACTGGACATATACGCTCGCGAGTTAAAAATAAACATAAGCCAAAATGAGTCCTTAATAGCATCGAAAAACAAAGGCTAGCAAAATTAAAAACCTAAGCAATTTTTTTACATATTGCTCAGCGACCGAGCCTCTTATTTATTATTTCCTTCCATCTTCGCCTTTAAGTCCGCAAAGGGATTGTAGGTAGCAGCTTTCACCTTCTTTTCAGTGGTACTGCCGTAACGCACCAAGTTTTCGTATTTTGTATGCTCTTCGTCATGGCAATAAATACACAATAACTCCCAGTTACTACCATCAGGAGGGTTATTGTCGTGATTGTGGTCCACATGATGAACTGTTAACTCAGATAAACCCTTGCGCTCAAAATCGCGCGCGCAGCGTCCACATGTCCACGGGTATAGCTTTAAGGCTTTTTCTCGATAACCGCTTGCACGCGTGGCATTGTATTCACGCTGTTCCGCGAGCACCTGATCGAGTGTTTTTTTCTGGACAGTCATTCGCTTACCTATAAAGTTTTATAATTTGGATTTGCTGTATTAATTAAAGCCAATGGTATCGCTTATATTGCGTCGGATGTCTGACGTCGGAAGCCAATGCATTCGCTCACGCTCACCTGGATCCCCGATCGGAGTCGGGGATGACGGCCGCGTTGTTTGTGGGCTGCGTAATAGTCCACGCTTGCCGCCCTGACCATCAGCCCCCTAGCAACCACTATCAACCTCCCGACCAGTCACAGCCCCACCACTCCGAACACGCAATCACCTGCCCTCCGAGAACGTCATCCCCAACCGACATCACCAGCCCTTTGCGCACGTCACCGCAACCCCTTTGGGCGCGTCATCCCCAGCCTTTGAGCGCGTCATCCCCAGCCTTTTAAGCACGTCATCCCCAACCCTCCGAACACGTCATCCCCAACTTGATTGGGGATCCACATACCTCGGACTTTGAACCACGCCATACCTCATTCAAGCCGGAAATATTCGCTTATATTGAGTCAGATGTCTGACGTCGGAAGCCAATGCAATCGCTCACGCTCACCTAGATCCCGATCAGAGTCGGGGATGACGGCCGCGTTGTTTGCGGGCTGCACACCTACCACCTCTTATTCCTAATGCCTGCTCAAGCTTCATCGTGACCCTGTTGATGTGTTTTGTGCAAGTGTTTAGCGAGCATGAATAAACATGCCCGTAACATGCGACGCCTCATCACCCACGTAATAATCTACTCACAGGCCTTTCTTTAAAAATAACTCTCGACTCAATCTTGCGCTAAGTCTATATTTTTGAAAATTATAATTTCAATCGTCTGCAGCAGGGAGCTTACCTATGAAAACGAGGAACTTTAGCTTTTTTTCCTTTATCTGCCTTTTGCTTGTCAGCGAAGCAAGTCTGGCGGCATCCATTAATCAGCTAGACCTTTTTGGTCAAGCCATGCTCGCCCAACACAACGCTAAACGCGCGGCGCATAATGCACCTGCAATGGTCTGGGATGCTCAACTCGCTGCAGCCGCACAGGCATGGGCTGATACCGCCGGCGAGAGGGAGCACCCTAGCGCTCATGACACCAATCGCGGCTTTACCGGCGAAAACATGTTTATCAGATCCGGCTCCAGCGCCTCCATCGACCAACTTACGCAAGGTGCCGTCGGCGCGTGGTATGCAGAGATTGAGCGATTCGACTTCTCCAATCCTAACGGCAATACATCCAACCAAATCGGCCACTTTTCACAGGTCATTTGGAATAGATCCATACGACTAGGCTGCGGTGCCTCGGTATTTAGCAACTCGCAACTAGCTGGCTTTAACGGCATGTTTGTTGTTGTTTGCCGCTACTCAGAACCGGGTAACGTTATGGGTCAATTCGCTCAAAACGTACTTCCGCCGACCAATCCTGTTGCTTCCGTACCCTCATTCAGTAACCAGCCCATCACGGCCTCGGTAAACACCACTAGCAGTTCCGGACTTACCACAAGCAGCAACGCTGAATCAGGGCTAATTATCACCAGTTCAAACTCTGGAATAAGCACTAGTTCAAGTACCAAAACCAGTAACACCAAAGATTTCAATATTGCTTCAACACAAATGATCGGACCCGGCACTACGCTAAATAAGGGCAAGAAATTTTATTCCCCCAATAAAAAATATTTTGCGGTCTTCCAAAGTGACGGCAACCTAGTGGTATTCACCGTATCAGGTAAACGTATCAGCGGATTGGAATCAATTAAGGGTCTGGACTATAAGGAAATACTTCTTATCTCTTTACCCGTAGATGGCGACCTGACGTTCCTAGATAAAAACAAAAAGCCGCTTTTCAAAGCGTCGTCCGTCGCTAAAATAGTACCAAAAAGTCGACTGGTACTTTCTGACGATGGCCAACTTTTGCTGATAAACAGCGATGAGAAAATCATTTTCAAGCTGTAGGTATTAAAAACCAAAAAGGCGCCGAAAGGCGCCTTATCATTTAACAATGGTAGAACCTACAAGCTCAGTACTTTTTCACCACGAGCAATACCCGACACACCACTGCGAACCACTTCCATAATAGCCGCTTCGCCAACCGCCTCTAGAAATGAATCGAGCTTATCTGCCGCGCCAGTTACCTGAATGGTATACACGCTGGGACCAACATCTACGATCTGACCACGGAAGATATCGGTACAGCGTTTGATTTCAGCACGTTGCGCACCGGTAGCACGCACTTTTACCAACATCAATTCACGCTCGATATGTGAACCTTCCGACAAATCGACGAGCTTCACCACATCGATCAAGCGATTAAGATGCTTGGTGATTTGCTCAATTTTATGATCGTCGCCAATTGTTGTCAGTGTTAAACGCGACAAGGTTGGATCTTCTGTCGGCGCAACATTGAGCGTCTCGATGTTGTAGCCGCGCTGAGAGAACAGGCCAACAACACGCGACAAAGCACCGGGCTCATTTTCCATCAATACCGAAATAATATGTCGCATCATGTACGCTCCGTCTTGCTCAACCACATATCGCGCATCGATCCGTTAGGCGCTATATGCATAGGGTAAACATGCTCATGCGGATCAACGTGAATATCCATAAATACTAAGTCATTTTTACGAGCAAAGGCTTCTTTCATCGCCTCTTCCAAATCACTTAATTGAGTCACTCGAATACCAACGTGACCATAAGCCTCGGTGAGTTTAACGAAGTCTGGCAGTGAATTTTCGTACACACTCTCGGAATAACGACCTTCGTATTGCATGTCTTGCCACTGCTTAACCATGCCGAGGTAACCGTTATACAGGCTGATAATTTTTACCGGAATATTGTACTGCGCGCAGGTAGACAGCTCCTGAATATTCATCTGGATACTGCCTTCGCCGGTTACGCAGGCAACGTCTGCATCAGGGAATGCCAACTTCGCACCCATCGCAGCAGGCAAGCCAAAGCCCATGGTGCCGAGACCGCCGGAGTTTAACCAACGGCGCGGCTCATCGAACTTGTAATACTGGGCAGCAAACATTTGATGCTGACCAACGTCTGAGCTCACATAAGCTTTGCCCTGAGTTACTTTGCACAGGGTTTCAATAACCTGTTGCGGCTTAATAAATGGCGTAGAAATGTCATAGCGCGGCTTAACCCATAGACCATGTGCATCGCGCCACTCATCAATTTGGCTCCACCAATGTTTCAGTGATGCGGTATCGGGCAGGCTTTTATCCGCCTCGCGCATTTCTCGAATCACCGCCAACAAATCGGTCAATACCGAATCTACTGGCCCAACAATCGGCACGTCTGCCGCAATCGTTTTAGAGATTGCCGCAGGGTCGATGTCGATATGAACAATTTTTGCACCGGGGCAAAATTTGCCACAGGTATTGGTAACGCGGTCATCAAAGCGCGCACCTACCGCCAGAATAACATCGCTGTGATGCATGGCATTATTGGCTTCATAAAAACCGTGCATACCCAACATACCAAGGAACTGACGATCACTGGCAGGGTAAGCACCCAAGCCCATCAGGGTGTGAGTTACTGGGAAATTAAGCTCACGCGCTAATACTCGCAGTTGCTCAGAGGCATTGCCCTGAACCACACCACCACCGGCATAAATAACCGGACGCTTAGCGCCCAGCAGCAAGCTAGCTGCTTTTTTAATCTGTCCAGAGTGACCGCGAGCCGCCGGCGTGTAAGAGCGCAGCTTTACCTTTTTAGGGTAGTTGTACTCAAACTTGTCATGCGGGTTGGTCAGGTCTTTTGGTAAATCAATAACAACTGGGCCCGGACGACCACTAGAGGCAATATAAAACGCCTTTTTAATGATTTCTGGAATATCTTCGGTACGAGACACTTGGAAACTGTGTTTTACGATGGGGCGAGAAATACCCAGCATGTCAGTTTCTTGGAAGGCGTCTTCGCCGATCAGGTGAGTCATTACCTGGCCTGATAACACCACCATTGGAATCGAATCCATATAGGCCGTCGCGATTCCGGTAATGGCGTTGGTCGCACCTGGGCCAGACGTGACTAATACGACGCCTGGTTTGCCGGTCGCGCGCGCGTAACCGTCTGCGGCATGGGTAGCCGCCTGTTCGTGACGCACTAAAATATGGGGGACTTTGCAGGTTTTAAACAAAGCATCGTAAATATGCAGTACTGCACCACCGGGATAGCCAAAGATGAATTCAACACCTTCGTCTTCCATAGCACGCGCGATCATTTCGCCGCCAGATAACAACTCCACTGAAATATCCTCGATTCAGTTTGAATACGCAAAAATCTTGTCATAGCACTGCCGAGGTAGATCCTCAGCAAAAGGTATGGAACAAGAACAAAGATGTCGAAACACATTACCACCGGTTCCCAGCCGACACGGCTGAATTCCGGGCGAAACGCCAAAATGCTGCATTGCAGCGTTTATATGCATCGCGGGATAACGCGGTGCGGGCAATCTCGCAACACAGGTCATGTGTCTGCAGAGTGAATGGAACTACTCGTAGGTAGCAGTACGACACGATGAGTCATACTCTGTACTTAGGCCGCAGGTAAGC
>JAGPVP010000028.1 GCA_018066965.1 Zhongshania sp.
AATAGGGCGTGCGGGGTGCTAGAATGCTGATAGCCGATTATATGCACTTATCTGTAGATCTCAGGAAAATCCATGGCCATTCCTAAACCTGTCCCGCTGTACCCGACATACAAAGACCTCAAAGATGTACGGCTTGAAGAGTTTCCTGATCTCGCTGCAGTACTAGCTGACACAGATCAATGGAAATCTAAGGCGTGGCTATGGGGCCAGGAATTTCTATCCTATATTGGTCGCAACAAATCAGAACATACATACACGCGATTTCGTTCTGAAGTCGAGAAATTTCTGCTCTGGGCATTTCTCATCAAAGATAAGCCAATCGACCAATACCGAAAAGCCGACATTTTAGAATATGCAGATTTTTGCTGGCGACCGCCATTAACATGGATAGCCCTATCTAATGTTGAAAAGTTTCTTATAAAAGGTGGTTTGTACACAAGTAATAATGAATGGGCTCCATTCAGACTAATGGTCGCCAAGGGTGACGAATCCAAACCAGACAAGAAAAAATATCGTCCCTCACAAGAAACCTTACAAGCAACGTTTACCGCAGTTAATGCTTTCTACAAGCATCTTACGGATGAAGAATACTGTTACGGCAACCCTGTACAAATCGCCAAAAAAGATTGTCGTTACTTAATTAAAGATGCACAGGTAAAGGACGTAAAGCGGTTAACAGAAGATCAGTGGAATTTCCTCTTGGAGACTGCTCATACGATGGCCGATGACGACTCCAGATATGAACGAAGCTTATTTCTCATTGCATCATTAAAAACACTCTTTCTCCGTATTTCTGAATATTCAGATCGCTCAGAGTGGTCACCCACAATGAGCCATTTTTGGAAGGATAATGACAATAATTGGTGGTTGAAAATCTATGGTAAAGGCAGAAAGGTCCGCGATATAACCGTTCCTCAGAGCTTTCTAAGCTATTTAACGCGTTACCGGCTATATAGAGGCCTAAATAAACTCCCTGTAGCCGGTGAAAACCACCCTATTATTGAGAAAATCCGAGGTCGGGGTGGCATGACTGCGCGGCAGCTATCAAGGTTAGTACAAGAAGTATTTGACCAAGCTTACGAACAAATGAAAGCGCGCTACGGCGAAGACAATGCCAGTAATTTTAAAGAAGCGACTTCACATTGGTTACGGCATACCGGTGCAAGTTTAGAGATTGAGCGCGGTCGCTCTCTGAAAGATGTATCCGAAGATTTGGGGCATGCGAGCATGTCTACCACTGATACGGTGTATGTACAAACTGATGACAAAAAACGGGCTGCTAGCGGGAAGGAACGCAAGGTCTAGCTGGGCAATACTGCCGAAAGATATACAGTTGATTACGTTCTTCTGTGAAAGAAAGAGAACTGAAATATCGCCCCCTCCCAAAGCGGTTAGGCACACGCCACCCCTGATGATTGTTGATTGGTTTTGGAGTGAGACAACAAAATAATCTGGCCTTCTGGTTTCCAGACCAAGTCGCCAATGAGAATTGCAACCAGTTCGCGGCTTCGGCTGCGGCGGAAGGCCCTGAAAAAGCCGGTTGATACCAAAGCGATATCCCGGTACTTCTTTTTATTTTCTGGCGAGTGCCATTGATAATCTACCATCAACGCAAAGTGTATCGCCTTGGGTTTACGTTTGGTTTGACCGTGGGTGCGCCGAATGTCTTACATGACTTTGCGTATCAAGGGCGCGCGGACCGGATCGGTAATACCTTGGTAGCATGTTTGAACTTAGACGGGGTCACTTTTTTCATCTGCGCTCAGCTGAGGATTTTGCAAATACAGTAGTTATTTGTCACAAGTGTAAGCATGCCTTTACGTGGTGATAACCGTAAATTGAGTTGCACGCGCTCGCGGAACTACTTTGTGATCTGTTTTTTTAAGCTCAACTATGCCGAAATTGGCCATCGTTTTAAGTGTACGTGATAGATTGTTCGGCTTTCGCCCCGTCGCCCTGGCTAGCTCAGCAATCGTTTCTGGCTTGATGTCCGCCATAACATGAAGCAATGCGCGATTATCATCGCTTAGCACTTCAGCAAGCGATTTCATTGAAGCGAACCAGATCTTTGGGTCGCCATGTTTAGGTATAATCTCGCCACGGGCAATCCCCAGTGTGCGCTCCCGAATTTTCTCTTTAGACATAACGCCCACTTTCAACGCCTTCATACTTTATCTCCAGACATAATTTCGTCAACTGCCTAAAGAAAACTGCCAACAATTCATCTGCTGACTCGTATTCGTAAGGCACGCATTTATCGTTCGAATTAGAGTAATCATGATCAAACGGGATTTTGCCCCCCCAATAGCACCTTCAAATCAGCACAACGAACTCTTTGAGCTGTTTTACGGAATATGGCTAGCGCCGCTTAAAGTTAAGCACTTCGCTTACTCTGCCCCGCTGCCCAATAATAGGGATTAGATCCGTATCCACAAGGCCAATTTGCTCCATGCGAAACCGGATGGCTTCAACTGGGTGCGGGGGCTTCAATAGCGTGATGCTGCCGCTCGTAGGCGTCCACCATTGTAGCCAGAATGTCCAGCTCGTCACCCTCTAGAGTGTGTGGCTGGGCTTCCATCAGAAGTTCAAGGCGAGCAAGCGCCTGCTTGTGATCGGCCTCGGTTTTAATCGGTTTAATGTTCATAACGGTTTCCTCAGATCACGGCCACGTCGATTTTGTCACAATATACGGTACCGGATTTCACTATCAAAGGTTCAAAATACCAAGTTCAAACTTTTTATGTATAATCGTACTCAATGGAGAAGAAAAATATTCCTAAAAGGTGAGCTAGCCACTTCTTCTTATTTTATTCTACGAGCTTTATAATAATCGAATATCTCGCTAGAGTCCGCCAATTAGCAAGTGGTTAATTATTGTACGTATCGTACTACACACAAAAACCGCATTTCGATTATAACCTGCCTTGAGTATTTATATGCCCAGCGGGCATATAGATACTCAAATACTTATTATCTCCCTTTGTAATTTCACTTACGATTGACTACAGCCACATGGCACCTTCAAATTAGCACAACAAACCCTTTGAGCTGTTTTACGTAATAAATTGATAAGAAGTGGCTAGTAGCCCGTTTAGCTTTGGCTGAGAAACGCTCTACTACAACTAATTAACGCTCACTTGAGCTTCGTGAGCGCACAAGCTTCCGATATTTTTCTACCAGCTGGCTACGGACTTCGTTGGCATCGAGTTCACCTAGCGCGATACGCAACATCATATTTAGCTGCGCGAATATCAAAGTGATCGCTCAATTCTCAGTCTTCCTGACCAAAGTCAATTCACCTGCGGCGTTGTGGCCAGTGTTGTATTTACGATTTGTCCAGTATTGCCCACCACCGCGGTCCATTTCACCTTTAGGAAACATCACTTCGGCTGAGAACAGATAGTTTTGTTCGTCGGTCTCAGTGGCTGGGTCGCTAACAACCGCTTTGGCCATATAGGAGAATACGTAATAGTTATTTTCTTTGCGAAGAGAGGTGGCCACAATATCGGAGCGTTTAGTGCGGCTACTACGGTCGCTGTCGGCGTCATCAACCTGAAAGTATCCACGAGTCTGAAAGAAATCGCACTGCAAACTCAGAGTACCGGTTACCTTCTTGAGTGGGACGTGATCTATGGAGAATACCGAAGTCCCTGTCAATTGTTGTATTCTCGACCAATTCGACTGAATTTCGACGCGCCATACACCGTTGAGATCAAGCAACGGCGGTAAAAATAATACTTTGTTGTTCCTTTGAACAAGGAATGTGTAGCATTTGGGCCAACTGGCTATTGCGATGGTCATCGCAATAGCTGGGAGCATCGACTTTGAGGCGAGTATCCACCATGCACCTTCACTGAAAATCAAACGCAGCAAAGTAATCGCTAAGAGAGCGATTACAAATACCCCTATGAGTAAATGTAGCGCAAATCGACGATTTGCCTGTACGATCATATGTGTTTAGTCCGTTCCCGCGCCATCAAATTGGCGGTATTTAAAGTGCTCAATTACGCTTTCTGTAAGGTATGAAAGACTACAAGGTATTTCAGGAAAGTTTTTCCCGACTACAATCATCAAAAATCCTGGAAGCTCCGTTATCGCACCGTGATAACAGCGCTGCGTCGCCACAATATCCTGCCTGCTGGGGGTCGGTATTTTCTGGTAGTGTGTGTGCCAGTCACCAAGAAAGTGCATTCCACGTTCATACATTTCCATAATCTCCTTGTTCTCGGTATTTACTTCTGGGGCGTATCGACACATTGAGCGGACATCCGTTGGTCGAGGTCCTGTGCATATTTCCACAACCCATTGGCCATTAGTGGCGCGACCAAAAAGTTGTCCACCAGCTTCAGTAGTTAGCCAGGAAGTTTGACGCTGGGCGATGAACCATTCTACGACATCAGGCAATATCGTCACTGTAAGTGCAAGCTGTTTAGAGTGAAATTGCAATGGTCATTCTCCACTGACGAGCGCGAGGGAAACTTTATGGGACTGCGTAAACTGTCTTCCCGACACTTTCCCACTAGTCTTAGCGAGCCAATCTACTGACCATGCTCCACCATGACGTTCAACTTCGGCAGTAGTGCCGGTAATAATCATTTCCGAAGTAATGGCAGGTGGATCAAGCAAAATATCAATAATTCCAGCACTCATCATCGCGACAGATCGGCCAAGCGCAGCGGCGCCGTAAGGCTGAAAACTGCCTCCGCACTCTCCGCCTTTACGCTCAACATCAACGTCGTCCCAACATGTTACTGGCTCAAGTGGGTCCCCCAGCGAACCGGTTAACTGTCGGCGGGAAACGCCATTTTTTACACACATCAATAGATGCCCCACACTAGCGAATGGCTCTAGCCACGCATGTCCAATAATCCCAGTGAACCCTTTCTTCCACAATGCATCGGCCGCGTAATTCTCGAGTCCAGTCTGCCCAATAGCAAATAAAACAAGATCAGCCTCCATGACTTGTTCCCAATACTTCTCACTTAGTTTTTCAACATGCTTAACAATAGGCGTCACTGATTGAAGCTGTGGACGATCGCGCTTTAGTCTCTGTGCTAGATCCACAGCTTTCGGGTTTCCAACAGAGGGAGCACCGAGCTCGTGCCGTGATAAATTTCCTGAAACTAATACATCAGGATCGACTAAGGTCAGGTGGCCTACGCCTGACTGCGCCAAAATAGAGGCTATAGATGACCCTACTGAACCACATCCTACTAGCGCCACATGATATGCATCTAAACTATTAGATCTTGGCAACTGATCCGCACGACTGCGAACCACTACGTCATCAAAGCGATCCAAAGATAAGTAGGTCAATAGTTTGCTTGGGGAGAAAAATTGGTTCCACAGAAGATTTTCGGGCTCCCGCCCCAGCCTGAAGCCGTTTAAGTTATGTCGTGATTTTCTACGAAGAGTTGGTGGCGGGTTCTTGGGTATCCAAAGCCCGCCGTAGCTGATATTCTTTTCCAGCGGGACCTGTACTAGCATTAAAAGGTCACTATTGCTTTTGAGGTAGGTGCCTAGTTCTTGTTTTAGTTCGGCGGCATACCGGAGAATAATATTCTCGGCTTCTTTCGCTGTTGTAGGCATATCGCTAGGAATTGGGGCATCTGGTAGTTTGACCAAAAGCGCATTTCTTATCACTAGCTTATGGATAACTGGCCCCTTCATTCGCTGCACGAATTCTCGTAAACTTGCGTCTGTGTCACTTATATATATTTCTCGCCCAATCGTCGTATAGGGAAGCATACAGCTCTGTTTCACAGGAGAAATTTTCGCCTTGATGGCATGTGCTATATGTCGAGCGTGATGTCCCCAATAGGTAACAAACTCCTTCCGAAACTCAACTGTTATCCATGGCTCCGATGCCATATTTTGAACTAGCTCTAAAGCCTCCCGAAACACACCAAGTGCTTGTCTCAGCATGTCATCATCGTTAAAGCTCTTTCCTGCCGAGGGTAAACACATCACCCCGTCTGATTCGACATGGGGCCAGACAAGATAAAGAGATGGGTCACGAATAGCGACCAATGGTAGGGTGTTTGGAAAACTGACGGTGATAAGTAAGTCTAGATGCCGATCAATTCCATCTGGGCACCTAATAAGGCGGGTAACACCGCAGCTAACTTTTCGAACTTGATATACTGACAATTCACTGGGGGAAAGCTCGCGCCCTGCGACCTCAGCACACAGGCCTTTCAATAAGAGATTCAGCGACGCAGACTTTCTAGGTTCAAGCATAGCTCCGCTTATCCTGAGGCTTGATGGTGGGCGCCAGCACAGCAGTCGATTCTAACAAGTCCTCAGGAGAGGCCGCAGGAAAGATAACTAAGCCAGGTTCATCAGGTATGCGCTCTCCAAAAGCGACTTTCAAACCCGAAAGTACTTCCTGCGAGTGTGTGCCAGCGACAAGAGCGGAGTGCAATGTTGTGTATAGCGTACGAGCAGCCTGCACGAACCCTTCCCGGATGTCTGGCGTCAACTATCTTGGCCGATCGGCGACAACTATGATGGCCGGTTAGGTGGTTTCTCTTTTCACTTCTGATTTAGTCTTTTCAACATATTGTTGCTTACGATAACTTTCGCCCTCAAGTTCAATGATGGTGGCA
>JAGPVP010000034.1 GCA_018066965.1 Zhongshania sp.
CGAAAGGATAAGTATGTAGGTGAGGCGCTTTTTCATTCGATGATTTTATTCTTTCCCTGCTTGAGCTGCAAGACGTTCATTTCAGATGGCTTTTTAGAATTACCATGAGGAGGTCATAGCTATAACATATCCGATACGGTGCAGTATTGGAAATAGGGCGTGCAGGGTGCTAGAATGCAGATAGCCGATTATATGCTCTTATCTGTAGATATCAGGAAAATCCATGGCCATTCCTAAACCCGTCCCGCTGTACCCGACATACAAAGACCTCAAAGAGGTAAAGCTTGAAGAGTTTCCTGATCTTGCCGCCTTGTTAGCCGACGCTGACCAATGGAAATCTAAGGCGTGGCTCTGGGGCCAGGAGTTTCTATCTTATATCGGTAGAAACAAGTCAGAACACACATACACTCGATTTCGTTCTGAGATTGAAAAGTTTCTACTTTGGGCGTTTCTTGTTAAGGATAAGCCCATTGATGAATACCGAAAAGCCGACATTCTCGAATACGCAGATTTCTGCTGGAGACCGCCATTAACTTGGATATCGCTATCTAATGTTGAAAAATTTCATATGAAAGGTGGTCTTTACACAAGTAACACTGAATGGGCACCCTTCAAACTGATGGTCGCCAAAGGGGACGAATCCAAGCGCGAAAAGAAAAAATACCGCCCCTCGCAAGAAACCTTACAAGCGACGTTCACCGCGCTTAATGCCTTCTATAAGCATCTAACTGATGAAGAATACTGCTACGGTAACCCAGTACAAATCGCGAAAAAAGATTGTCGATACTTAATCAAAGATACACAGGTAAAGGACGTAAAGCGCTTATCAGAAGACCAGTGGAATTTTCTGCTCGATGTTGCGCATAACATGGCTGAGGACGACTCTAGATATGAGCGAAGCCTGTTTCTCATTGCATCATTAAAAACACTCTTCCTCCGTATTTCAGAATACTCAGATCGCTCAGAATGGTCGCCCGCAATGAGTCATTTTTGGAAGGATCATGACAACAATTGGTGGTTGAAAATCTACGGTAAGGGCCGAAAAGTCCGCGATGTAACAGTCCCTCCTAGCTTTCTAAGCTATTTAACACGCTACCGGCAATACCGTGGTTTAAATAAACTCCCTGTTGCAGGAGAAAACCACCCAATTATCGAGAAAATCCGAGGCCGTGGTGGAATGACAGCGCGGCAGTTATCACGGTTAGTACAAGAAGTTTTTGATCATGCATACGAACAAATGCAGGCACGATACGGCGAAGACAACGCTAGCAATTTTAAAGAAGCGACTTCACATTGGCTTCGGCATACAGGTGCAAGTTTAGAAATTGAACGCGGTCGCTCACTTAAAGATGTATCCGAGGATTTAGGCCATGCGAGCATGTCCACCACAGATACAGTTTACGTGCAGACCGATGACAAAAAGCGTGCTGCTAGTGGTAGCGACCGAAAGGTTTGATTAGATTGGGATATGCTATAAAAGCAGTTACCATTTCTTAGGACGGTTTGTTATTGTCGTCTCTAAAACCTCTAATCAATGCGTAAATTACGATAATTCCTATTTAAATCAATATACTAACGTATTCTATCGCTGAATTAAGCTTAATCCCGACCAATCCCCATCCATCTGCAATAACTTGCCCGACCATATAAACCGCGAAAGCTTGGGTGAGCACCCTACATGTAGCGGCGCTGTCCAAGTGGCCAAAAGAAACCATCCTACATGGCGAGTAAATGGATGTGCTTATTGTTGCCCTACCTGTAACACAGGTTGAAACTAAGTAGTTCATCTTTACAACTTCTCATGGTCAATGGGCGTTGCAGCTTTCAGTCTTAACGCCCCAATCCTTTCCAGCCAAAGAAAGACCTCAATTCTTAAACTCATATCGAAATACCCTACCTAGTTACAACCAATAATTACTATTTTTCAATGGGTTCCGGAAATTAATGTTGGCAATAGTCTAAATCCTTAGAAAAGCACAGCGAGAGCTCGTGTTTCACGAAATAATTTGATAGGAAGTGGCTAGCACCCCGTCTACGTTCAGACAGAAAACCGTGTCCGGGCGGAAAGAGGGAAGGCACGGAAGGTCTGACGAGACCGAGACAACACCTCATCCGTGAGCCTAATAATTGGATATTCGGCTCACGGGGAGCCCTTCAAATACTCAATCAAGAATTTTGAGCCATACCTAAAAACAACACAACAATATCCAGTTAAATCAATAGGATAAAGGAAAACGATGAGAGTTATAGGGCGAATTTAGTAAAATACCCAAAATACCAAGTAATATAAGGCCAGCGGCAGCATAAGTGCGCGCACGCTTGCCCATATAAGGGAACAAAAACATAGCAATAATTTCCTGCTAAATAAAATCGAATACCGAGAAAAATCAGCCGTTTTTTGGCAAGAACTATGCGATGGGAGGACGGTACAGCGAACTACTTACTTGGGTGGGATACTGCGTTAAAGCGTCAAACTTGGGAGCGGGTTTCCCGAACAAGCCCATGTGAGCGTGTGAGGGCGGCACTACAGACGTAGTCATACCGTGGCAATGGCAGCAATGATGGCAGTCTAGCAAATCACTTTGCTGTTCAACGGCATCCACGGTGTCAAGCGCGTGGAGGTGTTCGCTAATGGCTTCATGTTGATCGTTGGCTTGATGGAATTGGTGCGCATCCGCTACCGCCGCAAAAGATTGCAGCAGAATAACGATTGCTAGAAATATGCGTATAGACGCGCTTCGCACCTGATAACAAACCTATAACTGAACGATTGAGACCGTAGTCTATGGCAAACTCGCGAAAGTTCAAGCTTGAAATGACTAACTCAGCGAATATGACCGCCGGATTTCTAGCGCTGCTAGCGCGGTAATGTTAACGGAGTCTGGTTTTTCCTTGCCTTATTTGCGTACACTGCCCCAAATTTTTAGTTCTCATATCAGTGTTCTAATCGAAATAAGCCGTTACCGAGCCACTCCATGAAACAGCGCAGCAACCCGAACTTTCCCACTGAAAATGAAGATCAAGCCCTTTTAAGCGCGATACAAGACCTGCCAGTTAGACCAATATTCATTATGGGACTGCACCGTTCAGGAACGACATTTTTGTATGACACCGTGGCCAAATCATTTCCCCTCGCCCACTTAAGTCTATACCACCTACTCTATTTTGATCGCCTTCTTAGTAATAAACAGAACGGCACAGAACAACGCGATAAAAACCTGCTTAACCTCTTTTTTTCTGTGCAAGGTATTAGCGACAGAAACATTGACGGCACCCATATTGACGCCGATGCCGTAGAGGAATACGGATTTTTATTAAGAAAAAAGACCGGCACATTTAAATTGAACGATAGTAATACCGACTTATTTAAAAATCTATGTCGAAAATTATTAGCTGTTCAAACTGATAAAAAAGCGGTGTTACTAAAAAATCCTTGGGACACCGGTAATGCCCAAAGAATATTAAAGTACTGTCCCGAGGCGCGTTTTATCTATATCTCCCGCGAACCCATTGCGGTATTAAATAGCATGTTGAACGCCCTTCTCGCCTATATAGAAGGCCCTCAGGACTATCTTGAAATTCTATTAGATAACGGCAAAGGTCGCAGCGCGTATCGCACCGGCTACCTTGCCTGGATGGTATTGCGAGGTGTGCGTAAAGTACTTGGCCGCAATATTAGCGCACGCTTAGCGCGTGGTTTACTTGCGAAAGATGTCGCCCGCCAAGTTGTAGTTTATCGTAAAGAGATTGCAGCATTACCTTGTGATCGGGCAATAGAAATTGACTACACAAGTTTAGTAGCCGACCCCGTCGCAACAATGCAAAAACTACAGGGGTTGCTCGACTTGACGGTAATCAACAATGCCCCGAGCAATGAGCTTAAGCAGCGGACTCAGTTGAATCCTGTATTGCAAGGTTACGAACAAGCATTGCAACATTTAATCGATACACACGACGGAAGTTCTTAGCATCCCGCCGACCCGTTGCTTAGCTTGGAGCATCACCAAGATACGCGACGGCGCTTCACCCCTCCAACTAATTTACGACGTACTAGTTGTTATTGCGCTGGCTTATATGCTCGCCTGTAGAAACGTCCAAGAGTCTATTGATGCCCCACTGAAATGCCGCCATATTTCATCTACGACACACAGCCACTACTGCACACATATAAAATATGAGCACTTCACATATCTATATATATGTGAAATACCGGCTAAAATTACGGATTTCTATGACACTAATTTCTTTTGATGAGCACTATGTCACACTGTAGTGTAGGTATAAATACGTATTATGCTTCCGCAGCCAACAGCAGAATAGCGCAAGATTAATCAGGACATGCTCGGGCTGTAAGCCTATTTTTATGTTGCCAGCTTATGCAGCCCAAAAATAGTTGCGCTCTAAAGAAGTGCAAAAACCGACTATGTTCGATAACGATTAATCTGCGCCTATCTTGCCTCTGCATATTTTCGGCATGAGTTATTAACTTTTATGCCTTTAATTAAATCGTATCTATATCTGCCATCGAGATGAGTCAAATGACCGAAAGTATCGCAGCAAAATCACGCCCAAAAGCATCGCAACTTGCTGACAATGACCGATATCTAGCCATTGATGTGCAGACCTACAAGGAGTCTAAAATCAAGCTGGCGCCGCTGACAGTTAAGCCTATCGTCTCGCCCGACACCCAATTTTTACCCCTTGCTCAGTCACAACGCGGGCTATGGTTTGGTGAGAAAATCGGCCCTAAAGACGCCATTTATAATATTGCGGAATACTGCGAAATCCTTGGCGACATCGATCCGGATATTTTTATTGCCGCGCTGAAGCAAATAACCCAAGAAGCGGAAACCACCCGCGTCGAACTCCACGACACCGAAGATGGCCCCAAACAAATCATACTTGATAGCTATAAGGGTGAATTCCCTTTTGTTGATATGAGCGATGAAGTTGAGCCCCGTGCAGCAGCCGAAGCGTGGATGATGAATGAGCTAAGCGCGCCTATGGACCTAGCCTGTGATCCGTTATGGTTTTGCGCATTATTCAAAATTAACGATGCATGTTTTTTGTGGTATCAGCGTAGCCATCATGTCGTTCTCGACGGATTTGGGGCGGGTATTATCTCGCGGCGCTGCGCAGATATTTATAATGCCTTACTTGAAGGACGCGACATTGGTCCAAGTCCATTTTTACCACTGCGCGATCAACTACAACAAGAAGCTAATTACCGACAATCAAGCCGCTATGAACGCGACCGTAGTTACTGGCTAGCGCAACTTCAATCTCTGCCAGACCCCGTCTCCCTGACTCGTCATAACGCTATTCGCGCCGGCGGCTTGCGCAGAAGTACGGCTCGCCTCTCCCAACACTCTAGTAGAACATTGCGACAATTTGGCAAAGATGCCGGTGCAAGTTTGCCCCAAGTGCTTATCGGCTTATTTGCTGCTTATATTTATCGAATGACGGGCGCAGACGATTTGGTATTTGGTATGCCAGTTACCGCACGCGCCAACCGCGATATGCGCAGCATCCCGTCTATGATGGCCAATGCGGTTTCTATTCGCTTGGCAATGCAGCCCGATCTAAATTTGACTAGCTTGATTGCGCAAGTGTCAAAAGTAGTTCGCCAATCCTTGCGTCATCAGCAATTTCGTTACGAAGATCTGCGCCGCGAATTAGGTCTGCTTGGCCAAGGCCAACAAATTTCGTGGGTGGGTGTGAACATTGAGCCTTTTGACTATGACTTGAAATTTGGCGGCCATCAGTGCCTTGCGCAAAACGTCTGTAACGGTACCGTCGAAGATTTAACCGTCTTCATTTATGACCGTGGCGACGATGAAGGTCTCCGCATAGACTTAGACGCCAACCCGGCGCTCTACACACAGTTTGATTTAGATGTGCATAGAGATCGCTTTGTACGCCTTATCAATGCAGTATTAGCAGAGCCGAACAGTGCGATTGGTGAGTTAAATCTACTATCACAAACTGAAAAGCACCAACTATTAGATGAGTGGAACCGCACTGATCAAGCACTACCCAATACAAATTTTCCCGCGCTATTCGACGCCCAGGCAAACAAAACCCCAGCTGCAATTGCACTGTGTAGCGGCGATACATCGATTAACTACCAATCCTTGCAGCGCAGTGTAAATGAGCTGACACAGCGATTAATTGCCAATAATGTTGGTGTTGGCAGCCTAGTTGCCATCGCCCTCCCTCGCAATGAATTAATGCCTATAGCCTTGTTAGCAATTATGAAAACGGGCGCGGCCTACTTACCCCTTGACCCCGCCGCACCCGCTGAACGTGTGGCCATGATTTTGGACGAAGGTAAGCCAACACTGATTATTTCAAGCACAGAAATAAGCACAAAATTGTTCAGCAACACCAGCGCAATACTCAATTTAGACACTGCCGAACTAAATAACTCGGATTCAATACCAGCCTCACAAGCAAACATTAATGCCACTATCGATGGCGATACCAGTGCCTATGTGATCTACACCTCTGGATCTACAGGGCGCCCGAAAGGCGTTGAAATTAGCCATGCCGGTTTACTGAATTTTCTGCTGGCAATGCAAGACGAATTACAGATTCAGCCCAGCGATAAATTATTGGCATTAACCACCGTAGCCTTCGATATTGCCGCGCTAGAATTGTATCTGCCGTTAATTGTGGGGGCGCAAGTGGTAATTGCCAGCCGCGAGATTGCCAAAGATCCATCGGCATTAGCTCAGTTAATTAGCACGCAAAATATTAGTGTTATGCAAGCCACGCCATCGCACTGGCAAGCCCTACTTACGGATCATGCTGAGCATTTACACAATGTGCGGCCACTGGTTGGCGGCGAAGCCCTGCCCGCCCAGCTCGCACATAAAATGCGTAAATTAGGGCATCCGATTATCAACCTCTACGGCCCGACCGAAACCACAATTTGGTCAACTATTATGCGTTTAGATGGCGATAATTTAGATTCGCCGCCAATTGGCCGCCCCATTAAAAATACTCAGGTATACGTACTTGACCAAGCTATGCAGCCAGTCCCGCTGGCCGCTATTGGTGAACTTTATATTGGGGGTGCTGGCGTGGCCAAGGGATATCTCCATCGCCCTGAGTTAACGGCAGAACGTTTTATTCCTAATCCATTTGGCAGCGGCCGCCTATATAAAACTGGCGACTTAGCACGCTGGCGTTCGGATGGCGTTCTTGAGTATTTAGGACGCAACGATTTCCAAATAAAAATTCGTGGATTCCGAATTGAGGCAGAAGACGTAGAAGCCAATATTCAACATTGCGACGGCGTTTCACAGGCCGTGGTCACCCTTCGCGAAGACCCCCGCGGCGAAAAAAAGCTCGTCGCTTATCTGATTCCAAGTATTCTTGAAAATGGCGAATCTGTAGAGCTTGATACCGCGGTACTACGCAAACGCTTAGAGCAAACACTGCCCGATTATATGATTCCTTCGGTCTTTATTTGCGTCGATGCATTTCCGACCAATGTGAATGGCAAGCTCGACCGCAACGCCCTACCCGCACCAAGTTGGCAGTATACGCATGACTATGTGGCTCCGCGCACAGATTTAGAAGCCACGCTGGCTGTCTTATGGTGTGAGGTGTTTGAACTAGATCGGGTTGGCATTCACGATAGCTTTTTTGATCTTGGCGGAGATTCACTCACCGCCGCCAGAATGGTGTCACGCCTGCGTGAATTAATGAAACGTGATATTCCCTTAGCCGCAATATTCGAGGCCAATACTATTGCCGAGCTTAGTGAACAGCTCGAGCACCAACAAACATTCGATCCGCTCGGCATGATGTTGCCGCTAAAATCTACTGGCACCACCGCGCCGCTGTTCTGCATTCACCCAGTTATTGGCTTAAGCTGGGCCTATAGCGGTTTAACGCGTTATATAAGCACTGAGCAGAATTTATACGGTGTGCAGGCTAGAGGTTTAGCGACAGAATACCAACACAGCCATGCCGGTAATCTTCCACAAAGTATTGGCGAAATGGCGAGTGAATATATTGACCATATCCGTCGTGTTCAACCCGCTGGGCCATATAAATTACTGGGGTGGTCACTAGGTGGATTATTAGCCCATGAGATTGCTAGGCGATTAGAGGCCGACGGCGAAGACATCAGCTACCTTGCAGTGCTAGATGCCTACCCGTACGTTCAAGAAGCGCAGGTCGCGAATGAAGCGCAGCTAGTAAAAAGCGCGCTAACATTTATGGGATTATCTGCAGACTCGCTTCCCAAAGGCTCTGAGAACATGGCGGAACTAACGTCCTTGCTGTGCCAAGAATACGATATTTACAACCTGCCCTTTGTGAAAGAAATGCAGCAAAGCAACAGTAATATCATTGAGAGCGTTCGCCAAATTATTGAGAATAATCTAATTATTTCTCGTAATTTTATCCCCGGAAACATTAAGGCCGATATGCTTTTTATTGCCGCGACCCAAACCGCCGAAGCCGATGTGGGTGACGTGCTACAAAACAATGCCGAGGTATGGCGCAATCACGTAGGGCGGCTCAATGTTCACAGCGTGAATTGCCATCATCAAGAGATGTTTGATGCCGACGCATTAGCGCAAATTGGCCCATTAATCGCTAAAACACTTAGGGTCTAATGTGTTCATTTCAGTCCCGCTGCTGCGCGACGACTAAATAGGTTAGCAATGAATATCACAATATTTAGCATTGGCACCCAAGGTGATGTGCGCCCCTTTATTGCCCTTGGCTTGGGTTTGCAAGCCGCTGGGCACAAGGTATGCATTGCCAGTGGCAAAACCTGCGAAGCACTGGTGGTAAGTCACGGCCTTGCCTATTCACCACTAACTGCGGATTTTCTGGAAGTAATGGCAAAAGATCCCCGCGCACTTCAGCGCGGGCTAAATCCATTAGCATTAATGAATACCGCGCGCCGTCACCTTAAAGATATGTCGCAACATTGGGCCACCGAAGGCATCGCCGCGGCCCAAGGCGCCGACCTATTATTAGGCAACGGAATGATGGCTGTGCTGGCGAACTCCCTTGGTGAAGCACTAAATATTCCCATGGTAGAAACACATTTACAGCCGGTCACACCCTGCCCCGATATTCCGCCAATGATGCTAGCCCCGCCGGCAAAGCCTCGTAACGGTCTTATCAATGAAATGCTTTACCATGTATTACGCGGAATCACTTGGCGTATGCTTAGCGCCGCTTACGGGCCAGTACGCAAATCCCTAAACTTACCGCCATTGCCATGGTATGGGCCGTACTATCGCCAAAAAAAGCAAGATCGCAGAATTTTATACGGCTATAGCCCTGCGCTGCTTGCACCTTCAAAAAGTTGGCCCACCGGCGTGCAGGTCACAGGAAACTGGTTTTTAAATGGTGAATCACATTGGCAGCCTTCTACGGCTTTAGCGTTGTTTTTAGCACGTGGTGATAAACCTATCTATATTGGTTTTGGAAGCATGTTAAGCGATGACACCGACAATCTCAGCGCCATTATTTACGAAGCCTTAGCGCTCAGCGGTCGTCGTGCTGTCATCGCCACTGGCTGGGGCGGCCTTGCGGCGCAGGCTCAAAACAACCCCAATATCTTTGTTATAGACGCAGCACCGCACGACTGGCTATTTCCGCAAGTCGCGTTGGCGGTACACCATGGCGGCGCGGGAACCACCGCTGCCACTATTCGTGCGGGTATTCCCTCGGTTGTGGTGCCCTTCTTTGGCGACCAGCCTTTTTGGGCCTGGCGGTTAGAACAAAGCGGCGTTGCACCTAAACATCTTATACGTAAAACATTGTCGGCAGAGCCGTTGGCAAAAGCTATTGCAGACGCCAGTACAGGCAAAATGCGCATCGCCGCTGCAGAGCTAGCTCAACACGTAGCCAAGGAAGACGGCGTTAAAACAGCAATAACGCTGCTTGAGCAATGGGGATTACTTAATAAGGGCCCAGCGCAAAATTACAAAAGCGAAACCGCTATAAATACATCCCATAAAAGTCCAAGCCCCTCAGCAGTAACCCCTAGTTAAATGCGGCTTTGCTAAGTGTGATGTCGGCATTTTCCCAATTTATTACAAGGGTAGACAATCTTTCGCTCCGCGCCTTTAGTGGCGTGGGCATACATTGTCGCTTTGACGAGACCCGCTATTCTGAGTTACTTTTTCCCGCTTACGAAATAGAACTTCCTGCTGTACTAGCTGCTGCAAGCAATACTCGTAAAGCCGAATTTCTCGCCGGCCGTGTTGCAGCCAAATATGCTTTAACTGAGTTGGGTTTGATGCCTGACACTATCGGCATCGGCAAGCATCGCAATCCGCTGTGGCCCCATTCGGTACTGGGTTCAATCAGTCACCATCGCGGTAATGTCTTTTGTTTAATGATGCGTCGCCCCGTCACCGGTGTACTGAATATTGCGCTTGGCATTGACGTCGAATCAATGATGTCGCTTGATGATGCTATGAGGCTCGGCGCTAGTGTTTGTTCAGCTGACGAGCGCAGGCTAGCAGCCCAACATTTCTCTGACCAAACCTTAAGTCTAACGCTCATATTTTCTGCTAAGGAAGCTTTATTTAAAGCACTTTACCCGCTTATCGGCAGTTATTTTGATTTTCTCGATGTGCGAGTATCGGGAATTAATATTCCACGCAAGGAGCTACAACTGACCTTAAATCGGGATCTATCTTCATGTCTATTAAGGGGGCAAACTATGACTGCACATTGGCGAGAAACGCCTAAATCGGTAATGACTTGGGTGCATCCGAACTAAGCTTTAATGCATAAACTCAAAGAATCCTATCGATTTGTCGTCACACAGTTAATCTCTTTGCGTTGCTGAATATCACAAATCACTTTTCTACCCGCCTTAAAGCGCTTACCCTCATGCTTAAGGAAAAGCCATCCTTCTAACGTGGGATTAACTATGCATGACCACCATCATCACCACAGCGCCTCGGAACGAATCGGCTGGGCTTTTGCGCTGAATTTTTGCTTTACCATTATCGAATTCATTGGCGGTTGGTTGACCAACAGCACTGCGATTATGGCTGACGCGGTTCATGACCTTGGCGACTGCCTGGCGATTGGCATGGCATGGTGGCTAAATAAATTGGGCGCCAAAGAAGCAGATGCCCGCTTCAGCTATGGATTTAGTCGCTTTTCACTATTAGGCGCTTTAATCAATGGTGTGATTTTGGTTATCGGTTCGGCATGGGTTCTTAGCGAAGCCATTCCTCGCCTAGCAGATCCACAGATGCCGGACGCGACCGGCATGCTGGGCTTGGCAATACTAGGTGTAGCGGTTAACGGTTATGCCGCGTTTAAGCTCAGTGACGGCAAAACCCTTAATGAGCGTATGCTGAACTGGCACTTACTTGAGGATGTTTTGGGCTGGGTCGCGATTCTATTAGTGTCGATTGTTTTAATGTTTGTGGAGCTACCCATACTCGACCCACTTTTATCGGTGGGTTTTACACTATTTATTTTGTTTAACGTGGTCAAAAATCTTAAGGAAACGCTGCGCCTATTTTTACAAGCGACCCCTGACCATGCACTGCGCGAAGAGCTTAAGGAAAAGCTATCGGCTATTGATCATGTCAGCGATATTCATCATCTTCATTTATGGTCACTCGACGGCGAGCAGCATGTGCTCACCGCGCATCTGCTATTAAAGCAAGACTATGCGCAAGCAGAATTAGTTCGCTTAAAATCGATTATTGCCGAGACCATGCAAAACTATCCCCTGAGCCATACGACAATAGAATTTGAATTTCCAGATGAGTCCTGTCGCGATGACGCGGCCTCCAGCAACTCAAGTAGTGTGACGCCACACCACCACCATTGATTTATTAAGCGCCATTCAGCATGCCGATTCTATTTCAGCTGCCGCTAAACATACTAGCATCAGCTATAAAACCGCCATGTTAATGAGTGAGTAACTAAATATTTATTCTAGGATTTGATATCCATAAGATAGGATGATTTTCTGCGCTTTAACGCCTTTTAAAAACGCCATAAACTCTTTCGCGGCGGTATTATCTTCTGCCTTCTTGAGTAAAACCGCATCTTGCTTTATGGCGCGGTAAAGATTTGTGGGTACTCGCCAGGCTGAGCCACTGCTAATCTGGCCATCTTTCATAATTTGTGACAAGGCTACAAAGCCCATATCTGCATTGCCGGTACTAACAAACTGGTAGGTTTGGGCAATATTCTCGCCTGTCACTAATGAATTACGTATTGATTCTTCTAAGTTTAAATGCCGTAACACGTCCATCGCAGCAACGCCGTAAGGTGCGAGCATGGGGTTGGCAATCGCTAACTTATTAAATTTTCCGGTTCTTAATATATTGCTCTGTGCATCGATCAAATTGGGATTTGGCGACCACAGCGCCAAGGTGCCCACCGCATACGTCATTTGGCTTCCTGCAACTACAAATCCCGCTTTATCTAACGCGCTTGGCTTAGTTTGATCTGCTGACAGGAATATTTGGAACGGCGCGCCGTGGCTTATCTGAGCGAAAAATTTACCAGAAGAACCAAAAGACAAATTCAAGGTATGGCCAGAGGTTTTCTCAAACTCGGCACTAATTTGACGCATTGGTGCAGTGAAGTTTGAGGCCACTGCAACGTTTAGCTGCTCCGCAAAACTTAGTTGAGCCATACATAAAAAGAACAAGCTAGGGATGAGTCGACGATAAAAAATCATAGTTATATTTGCATAGACCACTTAATGTAAAAGAAATTATTCGCCTGACTTGCACAGACCTTTATGTCGTGGAGTATACAAAAATGTTTTCAATACCTAACACGAGCTCTTCATACTACACGAGCTAGCCGGTTTATTTATCTACTTACCACCTTAATCAACACCTCACCTAGTCTGCGGTGGAATTTTAAGGCGAGCTGCCACTAATCTGCAATCGTTTCAATCCCGCCTTAGAAGCCCCAAATGGCACTAAATTCGGCTAACAGTCATTACCTGCCTAGCCAAATTAGTTATACCTTTTAATGAAATGAGTTCCGGTGTGTTAATAGATTTAGCAAATGCTTGACCCTCCCCCCGTTGGAGACATTATCTTTAGATCCATAAGGTGAATACAAACCTGTGGAGAAGAATTTATGGCAAGTCCTACGGAGATTGAATTACCCATTAAGGGCATGAGCTGCGCGTCTTGCGTCGGCCGCGTCGAAAAGTCCTTACGCGCATTAGACGGCGTTGAATCAGTACAAGTGAATCTGGCCACGGAGTCAGCCTACATTACGGTACAACGGGATATTCCACTTCACACTCTGTGCTCGGCTGTTAAGCAGTCAGGCTATACCGTTGCCACTGAGGAATTCCAATTAGGCATTAGCGGTATGAGCTGCGCATCTTGCGTTGGGCGTATCGAAAAAGCCATTAACACCCTACAGGGCATAGTTGAAGTTACTGTGAATTTAGCGACGGAATCTGCGCATATAATCGCGATAAAAGGTCACATTAATGCCCCCCAACTGATTGCTACCATTAACGCATCGGGATACACCGCAAGCTCAGCGGATGATCCTAAACCAGTTAACGACGCTAATAACGACGACATCGGCAAAGAGACTCGACATCTAATTATTGCTGCAGTTTTATCCGCTCCCTTGGTGTTAGGGATGATCTTGTCGGCGATAGGCGTAGATCTTATGCCGCCACCATGGCTGCAACTTATACTGGCCACCCCAATACAGTTTTGGCTCGGCGCACGCTTCTATCGCGCCGCGTGGTATGCCGTTAAAGCCCATACCGGCAATATGGATTTACTGGTCGCCATCGGTACTACCGCGAGTTATGGTTTAAGTGTATTTGAATTACTACGGCAGTATTTGACACCCGCCGCTCACGGTATGGGGCACTTTTATTTTGAGGCTTCTGCTGTTGTAATTTCGTTGGTGCTTCTGGGTCAATGGCTGGAGCGACGGGCCAAACATCAAACTGCCGCTGCCATACAGGCATTGCAAGCGTTAAGGCCTGCGACCGCGAGAATCCGCGAAAACAAACAAGACCGAGACGTGGCGATTGCAGAAATACGCCGTGGCGATATTGTGGTGGTAAAACCCGGCGAACAAATTCCCGTCGACGGTACTATCATCGAAGGCGATGGCCATTTAGATGAGTCAATGATTACCGGCGAGAATATGCCGGTTCACAAATCAGCTGGGGATTCCGTTGTCGGTGGCGTTATCAACACCGACGCACTGCTATTAATAGAAACCACGGCAGTGGGAACAGAAACCACGCTAGCGCGTATTATACGGCTGGTGGAAAACGCCCAAGCGGCAAAAGCCCCAGTGCAGCGCCTCGTCGACAAAGTCAGCATGGTGTTTGTGCCGGTGGTTCTCGCCATCGCCATTGCCACCTTGGTAAGTTGGTATTTGTATAACGGCAATATTCAGGAAGCGATTATCAATGCGGTGGCAGTGCTTGTCATCGCCTGCCCCTGCGCGCTGGGTCTTGCCACACCCGCTGCCATCATGACCGGCACCGGCGTTGCCGCACGCCACGGCATCTTGATCAAAGACGCTCAAGCACTCGAGATTGTCCATAACATCAATACCGTGGTGTTCGATAAAACCGGCACTTTAACCGTGGGAAAGCCGAGCTTACGGGAATATATCGCCTGCAATGACGACACCAGCCAACTATTAGGGTTGGCGGCCGCACTCCAACAAGGTAGTGATCACCCCTTAGCGCAGGCAGTGCTTAATGAAGCTGAACAACAAAATGTCTCCATCGCTACTGCTCGCGATTCTAAAGCCTTGGCTGGACGTGGCGTGTCAGCCATAGTGAATGATCAGCGCTTGTTGCTGGGCAACACTCGGCTTATGCAGGAGTCTGGTGTTTCACTCACCTCCTTAGAGGAAAAAGCCGGCGAGTTTGAACACCAAGGTAGTACTCTTTCTTGGCTCGCCGAAGCGGGCGATACGCCTCGCCTTATCGGCTTACTGGCTTTTGGCGATGAAATAAAACCGACAGCAAAATCTGCTATACAACGCCTGCAAAATGCCGGTATAAAAACAGTGATGATAAGCGGCGACAATCAAGGCAGCGCCCGGGCGGTCGCTGCGACCTTAGGTTTACAAGATTATATCGCCAACGTTCTTCCAGATGGCAAAGCAGACGCTATTCGCGAATTACGTAGCACCAACAATATTGTTGCCATGGTAGGTGATGGCATTAACGACGCCCCTGCTCTGGCGGCAGCTGACGTTGGTATCGCCATGGCGACTGGCACCGATGTCGCCATGCATACCGCAGGAATAACGCTAATGCGTGGCGATCCGGCATTGGTGGCCGATGCGATTGATATCTCTCGGCGCAGCTACCAAAAAATTCGCCAAAATTTGTTTTGGGCCTTTATCTATAATTTGATGGGGATTCCCTTGGCCGCGAGCGGTTTGCTAAGCCCCGTAGCGGCCGGTGCGGCAATGGCTTTTAGCAGTGTTAGCGTTATTAGCAACGCGCTATTGCTAAAACGCTGGGAACCCAAGCCGTAAAATGAGTCCAATAATATGGGTAGCTAACAGGCAGTGTTGGAGCAACGATGAATATTGGCCAAGCAGCAAAAGCCAGCGGTATATCAGTTAAAATGATTCGGCATTACGAATCATTAGGGCTCATTAAAGAAGCAGCACGTAGCACCGCGGGCTACCGGCTGTATTCCGCTAACGATGTGCACAATCTTAGCTTTATAAGAAGTGCGCGCTCACTGGGATTTTCACTGGCTCAAATAGAACAGCTTTTGTCGCTGTGGGCAGACCGAGATCGCGCCAGTGCAGATGTAAAAGCGCTCGCTATAAACCATATTGAAGAGTTGGATGATAAAATACGCGAACTGACTACCATGCGAAATTTACTTGCAGAATTGGCCGGAAATTGCCATGGTGATGGCCGTGCCGACTGCCCAATTTTATCGGGCTTAGAAAATGATCACGTCTGTAACGCATCAAAATAGATGAACTGAAAATGAGTGCTCGCACTAGCAAACAAATAGCCTATTGGATTTTGCTGATGCTCTTCAGCAAAATGGCCTTTGCTATTGCGCAGCCATTATCGACAAGCGCCATGCCGTCGACGCATGAACATCAAACTCAACAACATCAGACCCAACAACACCAAGTAGTCTCGTTATCAATAAAGAGCCATTGCGAATCTAACGATGCCCACGGCGTAGCTCAACACTCCGCCGCTAATATGACCCATTGCGATACAAAATGTGATTGCTGTACTGGCCATTGCAATGCACCAGCGCTACTACCGGTGGTTTTCAATAATAGTGAAAAGCGTCCCCAGCGCGTGCGCAGCCATTCCCTTCTCACTCAGGCATTAACGCTTAGTTCCCCGCTATATCGTCCCCCGATACAAGCCTAAACAGCCTTATTACGCCTGTCGATTAAGTGTTTGTGATTAATGTCGCAGCGGCCTTTCATCGGCTACCAAGTGCAACGAGCATGTCTAATATTTATTTCTAGCGTACACAACGATGGCAAGGTTTCGCCTTTAAAGCCCATCCGCGCAGATTGCCCGTTACCAAGTAAGCCTTATTTTTAGGACATAACAATGAAAACCACTCCCACATTAACGCCAACTTTATCGACGCTCAATCAATCGCGAATATCGCGCCGCCGCTTTGTACAAGGCGCTGCCAGTGCCGGTGCATTAATAGGTTTAGGTGGCGCACCACTCAGCTTTGGCGCCAACAGTACGCCCCCAATGAAAACGCCAGAAATACTTAGCGGGCGTCATTTCGAATTAAATATAGGCTATCAAGACGTCAATTTTACGGGGCGTGACCGTATTGCCACCGCGATTAATGGCAGCGTACCTGGCCCTATTTTGCGCTGGAAAGAAGGCGAAGATATTAGCTTGCGAGTGCATAACCACCTCCACCATGACAGTTCTATCCATTGGCACGGCATGATCTTGCCAACCGGTATGGACGGTGTGCCGGGCCTAAGTTTTGCGGGTATAAAACCCGGTGAATATTTTGACTATGCATTTAAAGTTCAGCAAAACGGCACCTATTGGTATCACAGTCATTCGGGGTTTCAAGAGCAAACAGGTGTCTATGGGGCGATAGTGATTGAACCCGCCAATCCAGACCCAGTTAGTTACGACCGCGACTACGTAGTGCAACTTTCTGACTGGTCAGATCAAAGCCCAGAAGACATTTATAGCACGCTCAAAAAGCGTGGCGATTACTATAATTTTAAGCAACGTACTGTCGCTGACCTATGGAATGACATTAAAGCAAACGGTCTAGCGCGTAGTTGGGCTGAGCGTGGCATGTGGAATGAAATGCGTATGAGCCAGTCGGATATTGCCGATGTTACTGGCGATACCTATACCTATCTCATGAACGGCAATACGCCGGAACAAGGCTGGAACGCATTATTTAAATCGGGTGAAAGAATCCGTTTGCGATTTATTAATAGCGCGGCGATGACTATTTTTGATGTGCGTATTCCAGGTCTAAAAATGACTGTCGTCGCCGCTGATGGACAAAACATCGAGCCAGTTAGTGTGGACGAATTCCGTATTGGCGTAGCAGAAACCTACGACGTTGTAGTTACTCCTAGTGACGACAGCGCCTACTGCGTATTTGCACAGAGCATTGACCGTAGCGGCTATTGCCGTGGCAATCTTAGCCCAAATCCACAATGGCAGGCTGACATACCCAAGATGGATTACGACCCAGTGCTCGGCCATCGTGATATGGGTATGGGCATGGCGGGAATGCACGGCATGCACGATATGTCGTCGATGAACGCCATGACGCCTAAAAACACTATGAAAGCCATGGATCATAGCGCTCATGATATGTCTGCTATGACAAATCCGAGCATGAACAAGGACCATAGCACCCATAATATGAAAGGCATGAATATGCCTGCGACAGATAAACCCGCGCCTGCCGGAATGGGAAGCCAGCGAGATATTGCGCATGAAAAAACTGAATTTGGCCCCCATGTAGATATGCGCGCAGCAACACCAATGAATGGCTTGGATGATCCCGGCATTGGCTTGCGAGATCATGCACAACGCTACGGTCGCCGGGTGCTGCGCTATGCGGACTTACGGAACCTCTATAAAACGGAAGATCGCCGTGATCCTAGCAGAGAAATCCAGCTGCATTTAACCGGTAATATGCAACGGTATATGTGGTCCATGGACGGAATTCCTTTTGCAGATGCCGCGCCGCTGCAGTTCAAATACGGCGAGCGCCTACGCATTGTATTAGTAAACGATTCAATGATGACCCACCCTATTCATATGCATGGTGTGTGGAGTGAATTAGAAACCGGCGAAGCAATGTATCTTCCTAAAAAGCACACAATCCTAGTTCAACCCGGCTCAAAAATTAGTTACTTAGTGAGTGCAGATGCAGTGGGCCGCTGGGCCTACCATTGTCACCTGCTTTACCACATGCCGGGGATGATGCGAGAAGTACACATCACCGAAGGCGGGGTGCAGTCATGAAATTAATAATTAATAACGTAATCGCATTGGCATTAATGATTGGCGCCCCACTCGTTTGGAGCCACCCCGACGCAGATCCCGTGATAAGCATGCTATCGTTCAAGCAGTTTGAACAACGCAAAAGCGGTGACGAAACAAATATCAGTTGGGATGTAGACGCTTGGCTTGGCAAAGATTTACATAAGTTATGGATTAAATCTGAAGGCGACTACCGCGACGGGCAACGTGAGAGCAGCGAAGTCGAAATACTGTATAGCAAAGCTGTAGCCTCGTTTTGGGACGTGCAAACGGGTTGGCGCAGCGACTTTAATGACACTGAAAATCGTCAGTGGTTTGCCCTAGGTTTACAAGGTCTAGCACCCTATTTTTTTGAAACCGAGCTGACCTTCTACCTGGGTGAAAACGGCCAAACTGCGTTTAGAATCGACACTGAATACGAGCTGCTAATAACGCAACGCCTTATATTGACGTCGGAGTTAGAAGCGAATTTTTACGGCCGCAATGACCGCGCAACAAACACCGGAAGTGGCCTATCTGAAATCGAAACAGGACTTAGGCTGCGCTACGAAATTCGCCGCGAGTTGGCGCCCTACATCGGCGTAAATTACCGTAAAGCCATAGGCAAAACAGCCGATTATAGCCGTGACATGGGCGAAATAAGCGAAGCCACAGAATGGCTTGTTGGCATCAAGTTTTGGTTTTAATAACGGGTGATTTTTACGTGGCGTTTAAGGTGTCTTAAACGCCACGTAAAATATGTTCACTGCAATGCTGGCGTTTACGTAGCGAGCTTATTCTGCATGCCATTATTGATAAGTTAGAAACGCAGATTAGATGCTGCATTTCAGATCAAACACGTCAAATTAACTTATTCAATTGGTGTTGGTACGTCTGCTTTACTGACGTCTTTTTCATCAGAAATTATTTTGGCTTGTTTACGATCTTCACTATCAGTCTGTATACCGTTTTGCTCGGAACCCCTAACGGGGTTATATACAAGCTCGGTAAAAAGTGGAAAGTGATCCGATCCAATCGATGGTAAACGCAGTATCCTTTTTACGGTAAAGTGCGAACTATGAAACAGATGATCCAAAGGCCAGCGTAAAAAGGGGTAATTTGCATGAAAGGTATTAAACATACCGCGCCCTACGCGCGGGTCTAGCAAGCCACTAATTTTACGGAAAAGCCGCGTCGTCGCAGACCAAGCAACATCATTAAGATCACCGGTAACAACAACGGCCTGCTCAGTATCGGCAACACTTCTGGCAATTGTGATTAACTCCGCATCCCGTTCGGTGGACTCCTCGTTTTCAGTCGGACTTGGTGGTGCTGGATGAACAAAATGCATTTGTACATTATCGTCTGTGCGCAGCGTTAATAATAAATGTATAGAGGGAACATCTTTTTCAACTAAAAAGGAGATTTCCTCTTCGCTAAAAGGCAGCCTTGAATAAACATGCATGCCATATAAATTATCAAGGGGGCACTTTACGCTATACCGCATATCCGCATCCAACACATTCAGCCTGCCTTCCCACCATGAATCGGATTCAAGCGTGACTAAAATATCCGGTTGATATTTGCTAACAAGATCAATGAGCGCGCCACTATTGTGATTCGTTTGGAGCACATTGGCCGTCATCACACTAAAAGTACTGTTGTGATTTGTAACTTTTGATGTTTTAACTTCCTTACGCCAAAAAACGGTATACGGTAATACCCACCATAATTGCCATAGCAAACAAAGCGTGGTTGCACAAATAAACAAGTAAGTGACGTTCAATGTCAGATCGAGAAAAATCACATGTACTAAAAGCAACGCCCCGGCAAGAAAAGCGATTTGTAGACGTGGGAAATCCATTCCTCTAACGATCCAATGCTTAAATTTGAACAGTGGAAGAACAGTAACGACCGTAATTAATAGTGTTGCTACTGTAGAAATGATTAACATACTACTTCTAATGTCGCATTTTTATGCATGATTACAGGGCTCTCCGTGCGTCGAAAAAAATTTTGTTCAGCGAAATAAGCATAAATCTTGACGTTCTAAAAATATACTCCCTATTTAAATAACCATTCAAATTCAGAAATGGATAGCATAGCGCTCCCAGACGCTTGCACTAAATAGGAGAGGATATTCAGTGCTTGCGGCTCAGTTATAGTATTAACTCATAAGATACGGTGTTTATTTCTTGTCATTAAGCGCGCAATGCAGTGCTGCGCTTGCGTCACTTACCCACTCGTCCGAGCTCGAAAACTCAGTTTCATCACCGTGCGTTGCAATCCCCAATGCGAGCTCAATGGGTCGCTGCCATTTACTACCTTGGACTATATGTTCCGTCATCGTTTGCAACAAACGCTGCCCGAGTAAGCTTGCGTCGCCTTTCGTGGTGTCGTGTAGCAAAATCAAAAATGTACTGTCCTTGTAACGAGAAATGATATCACCCGCTCTAAGTTTGGACTTTAGCAGCATCGCGACGCCAGCAAGATAGCTATCCGCTTCGTCACCCAGCGCTTTACGAAGTCCGCTTAAATTTCTAATATCGATTAATACAATGCTTAATACCCGCCCAGACCGACAGGCTAAATTAAAGGCATCGGGTAAAAAGTCATTGATGAACTCTCTAGAAAACATCCCCGTGACGGGATCTAAGCGTCGCGCCGCGCTGATTTCAGGTGCTCGTTTTGCTTGATTACGGCGATGAGTTAAATTTTGTAAACTCAACTCTGCCAAGGTTTCATTCGCCTGCTCCAATAACTCAGACTGACTGGTACTTTCGGTTAGCTTTACATCAAACAAGGCTTCCATTTCTGGAATTCTGTCATGCAAAAATGAAATTAAACCTTCGACTTTGGCCGGCGCAAGTCCCAAGACTCGCTGGGATTGTAAATACAGTTGTTTGCTTGCGTCTACTGATTCACCAAGAATGACGTAGTCTGCGGCGACACCGGACACGCCAACACAGCGCACAAACTGGCCATCGGTATCGGTTTTAGCAAAGGTGCCCGGTTTATGGCTGGTCGCAATGGCGAGGGTTGTTCTATCGGCTAACCCCCAGTGCTTACTTAGCCAGGCACCCGCTTCAGCGTGATCACCACCCATGCGTTCAATTTCGTATTCACGCACTCGTTGATG
Organism: Zhongshania sp.; assembly: GCA_018066965.1. Lineage (GTDB taxonomy): Bacteria > Pseudomonadota > Gammaproteobacteria > Pseudomonadales > Spongiibacteraceae > Spongiibacter. The sequence continues at coordinate 21,636 of JAGPVP010000034.1, forward strand.
GAACACTTGGTCACTGCGCAAGGCGGTGTAAAAATCGGGGTAGAGCCGATCTATCGCTATCATCCCTATATCTTGTAGCAAGCCGGCAATAAATAGCTCTTCTAAACTTCGCTCGCCCAGTAGGCGGCCAAGTTCCCGCGCGGCGGCAGCAGCGATAAATGAGCGTCGCCACAGCAATGGGTAATGTAAGCCGGAGTGCGTTTGTTCTTTTAACGAGGACGAAAGTGAAAAACTTAAGGCTAGATTCACCGTGGTGTCTAAACCCAAAAGGACAATGGCGCGACGCAAGTTTTCTATTTTGTGTTCGTTGGCGTACATAGGTGAATTAGCGAACTGGAGCGTTTTGGCGGCGAGTGCGGGGTCGCTAGCAATCAGCGTAGCTAAATTCTGTATATCTACTTCACCCGATCTCGCCAGCTCGACAATTTTACTCACTACGCGGGGAATAGACGGCAAGCGTGCCGTATTTTCAATAAAGGGCTTGAGATCAATCGCCATGTATTACACCGAATGGGATGTTAACCCCCATATAAACCCGGCGCGGTATTAACTGACAATACGGATTAGCCGCGCTTTGATCTGGTTTTATACGGATTTAATCCTTATTTCTCAAATACCGTAGCAACCTGCCGACTAAACATAACCGCCTTGCCATTTGGCCCCCACACGGTCGCGTAATTATTAAAGTAGCCATCGCCAGCCGCTTGACTGCGGTAGTCGTAATACCACCAATCAGACATATCTGCCCCCGTTACTGCCGTTGGGAACTCTAAATACCAACTTAAAGAGCTACCCATACCAGGGGCTTTAATCATGTTTAAGCCCGGCATAGGGGGCATATCGGCCAAGGCGATTAACGCGGCCAAATCTGCAGAACCCGACTGTTTAAAACGTAACCACACTGAAAAATCAGCGGATTTTGCCTGGCTAAAAGGTAGCGCGCCACTACAAATACGCATATCGAAATGCTGTGTAAAGGTTGGCGTTAAACCCTCTATAAACGGTAGTGCTTCAATGTTTTCAGGGGCAGCTACAGCAGCGGGCATAGCTGGCCCTGCCAAGGTCACCGCTGATTGACGATTTTTCCCAAATGCTGCACTCACGGTGGCGGCTACCTCACCCTCACACACCATGTCACCTTGAATATGGGTTACAGAACCCCCTGAACGTAGTTCACGAAGCAAAATACGATGTTCGCCTGCTGGCACTGGGCCGACAAACATAACTGCCAACGAGCGCAAGCGGCGATCAGCAGGTATTTGTTGAAGCATGGCTTTTACAACTAAGGCCGCACTTAAACCACCGAAAGCTGTTCGGCCCTGCAACCACGACTCGTCGATACACGCGGTGTATTGGTTTGCCTGCTCTGTCGCTTTAACACTGCCAAGCAGGGTTTGAAAATCCATCATCCGCCAACCTCTTATTACTAGCGTAAATAAAACTCTTATGCAGCTGAAAACCGCCCTCTAAGTCGGCCAGGTAAAATCTGCGTATTCTGCTCGAATGTCTTTTTTACTCAATTTACCGGTCGCGGTATGGGGTAAAGCATCGACAAACAAACACTCTTCTGGAATCCACCATTTTGCTACTTTGCCGTCAAACCATGCGAGCATCTCTTCCCGCGACAAGCTCTCCCCCTCATTTAATATAACCAACAACAATGGCCGCTCGCTCCATGTCGGGTGCGGCATACCAACAACGGCAGCCTCAGCTACTTTGGGATGATTGACTGCACAGTTTTCTAGCTCAATTGAGCTTATCCACTCGCCACCAGATTTGATTACGTCTTTAACGCGGTCGGTGATTTGCATATAACCGTATTCGTCGATACTGGCCACGTCGCCGGTTTCAAACCAGCCGTCATCATCCAGCGTTTGACCGTCGTAACGGTAATACTCGTTAATAATCCATGGCCCCCGCACCTTTACCGCGCCGGCACTCTTGCCGTCCCAAGGTAAAGCCTTGTTGTCGGCATCGACTATTTTCATTTCCACCCCAAATACCGGCCGCCCTTGCTTTAAGCGCATTTTGTCGTATTGCTCGGCGGGCATATCACTAACTACCGCTGGGGCATTACCATTAAATGTGCCCAGCGGGTTCATTTCCGTCATACCCCAGCCCTGCTGTACATCTACGCCGTACTTGCTACGGAAATCATCGAAAATAGTGAAAGGACAGGCCGCGCCACCAACAGTTAAGCGATTTAGCGTGTCGATGGTGCTGCCAGTTTTCTTTAGGTAATCCAATAAGGCGAGCCAAACGGTGGGAACACCCGCAGAAACGGTGACCTTCTCTTCGTTAATCAATTTACAAAGGGTTTCACCGCAACCCATCTTGGGGCCGGGCATGACTAATTTTGCACCGGTCATAGGCGCGGAATACACCATGCCCCAGCCGTTTACGTGAAACATAGGAACAATCGGCAGCGCCACATCTTTTACCGACAAACCAAATACATCCGGCGCGATACTCGCGTAGCAGTGCAGCAGGGTTGAACGATGGGTATACATTACACCTTTGGGATTACCGGTGGTGCCAGAGGTATAACACAGCGCTGAGGGGGTGTTTTCATCTAGCTCTGGCCAAGCAAATTCCGCTGACTGTGCGGCCAATAACGTCTCGTAGCAATGGGCATTTGGAAGACGGGTGTCTGGCATGTGGGCTTGATCTGTCATCACCACAAAGCCCTTAACGTCAGGCATCAGATGCTGCAAAGATTCCAGCAGCGGCACCATCGTTAAGTCTAAAAAGATCCACTGGTCGCGGCCATGATTAACAATATATTCGATTTGTTCTGGGAATAAGCGCGGGTTAATTGTGTGGCATATCATGCCGCTGCAAGACACCGCGTAGTAAATCTCTAAATGACGGTAATCATTCCACGCAAACGTCGCCACGGTATCGCCCTGCTCTAGGCCGAGCGCAGCTAAGGCATTTGCGAGCTGTCTCGCTCTGGCGAAGGCATCACGGTAGGTGTATCTGTGACGCGGGTTATCTGCTGTGACGGATACCACTTCAATTGCGCCGTTGATTTGCTCCGCGTGCTTCATTAGAGACGTAATAGTGAGCTGGGTGTTCATCATGGGGATCATTATTATTAGCCTATTTTATTTAGCGTAAATATTCTGTTCGGCACTTGCGCGACAAATCATGTAAGCAGAGAATACATCAGGGATCAATCTTATGTGAATGCACCCGATATTAGCAATACAACCATTACACAATATCGCAACTGGGCGTAAGGCCTAATTCACTCCAACACGCAAAAACAGCAGTAATAAGACGGATCAAAATTCATCTAATAATGCAGACCCAAGCCTATGAGCACTACCCTATTAAATAGTCGCGACCTCGATTTTTTACTTTACGAACTGCTTGATACTGAAACGCTTCTCAAAAGGCCGAGATACCAAGACCATTCAAGAGAGGTTTTTAATGCCACGCTAGATACCGCCCACACGATTTCTCAGCGCTATTTTGCTAATCACAACGCCAAAGGCGATGCCAACGAGCCCCATTTTGACGGCAAAGCTGTGCAGATGATTCCAGAAACCAAAGCAGCCTGGGATGCCTTGGCAGAAGCGGGCTTTTTAGCCGCCCATTACGACGCCGATGAAGATGGCTTACAACTGCCAGAAATTATTTTACGGGCGGCAATGGCGTATTTTAACGCTGGCAATATTGCCACCTCAGCCTATCCTTTTTTAAGTATCGGCGCCGCCAACCTTATTCACTCCTTTGGCAGTGACGAACAAAAAGCGACCTATTTACCGGCCATGCGCGAAGGACGATTTGCCGGCACCATGGCGCTCACTGAACCTAATCAAGGTTCTGCCTTAGCCGATATCACCACCACAGCGAGCCCGCAGCCCGACGGCAGCTACCATCTACGTGGCCAAAAAATGTATATCTCTGGTGGCGATCAAAACATCACCGAAAACATTATTCATCTGGTATTAGCCAAAATTGACGGTGCGCCGGTCGGCACCAAAGGTATCTCGCTATTTATATGCCCTAAAGTCTTAGTCAACACAGATGGATCACTTGGCGAACGCAACGACGTGGCCCTAGCTGGTTTGCTGCACAAAATGGGTTACCGCAACACCACCTCGACGGTATTAAGTTTTGGCGAAAATGGCGGTGCCAAAGGCTATTTAATCGGTGAAGCCCATAAAGGGCTCAACTACATGTTTCAGATGATGAACGAGGCCCGTATTGGGGTTGGTCTTGGCGCCGCGGTTCTGGGCTATCAAGGTTATAACTACTCGCTAAATTATGCGCGCGAGCGCCCACAAGGCCGCCTGCCGTCAAACAAAGATCCAAAGTCTGCACAAATTAATATTATCCAGCACGCCGACGTGCGACGCATGTTGCTCGCACAAAAATCCTACGTCGAAGGCGCACTCGCATTGTGCTTATATGCAACATCCCTGTATGAAGATTCGCGTACCGCCGACACCGAACATCAGCGTCAACAAGCATTTTTAGTACTCGACCTTATTACCCCCATAGTGAAATCTTGGCCATCTAAATACGGTTTAAAAGCCAATGAAATCGCCATTCAAGTGCTGGGCGGCGCCGGTTATATTCGCGAATACCCAGTAGAACAGTATTACCGTGATAATCGCTTAAACCCAATCCACGAAGGCACCGAGGCTATTCACGGCATAGATATATTAGGCCGCAAAGTGTTGTTGCATAATGGCGCTGGCTTAACACTTTTCAACGAAACCGTTGCAACTAGCTTGGTAGAAGCCGAGAAACATCCTGAGCTAAGCACCCTGATAACACCGGTATCTGACGGGCTTCAAACCCTCAACAAGGTAACGACAACACTGATTTCCAACATGGCTGAAAACACCGATCTCAGTTTGGCTAATGCCACTGTGTATCTCGACTTATTCGGTCGCGTGTTGGTGTCGTGGCTGTGGTTAAAGCAAGCGCTGACCGCGGCTCGCGGGCTTGCTCAGAAGAACATCCATGAGTCGGATGAAAACTTCTACCAAGGGAAAATTCAGGCCGCTCGATATTACATTCAGTGGGAACTGCCAGAAATTGGCCCGCAAGCCGATTTACTGTGCCGCTTTGATGATGTGCCTTTCACGATGAAAAACGAGTGGTTTTAAGGGCCAATACCGCGATTACGCGCTAATCACAGTATTTGCCGTCATAACCCAGAACTAGGGGGTAGTCATATTCTGTTCGCCCCAGAACGCCCGCATGGCGATAACTTTGTTGTCGTCATTAAAGGTGAACTGATCAATGACCTCAATACGCATTTCGCCATTGCCTGGGTTTAGCTCAACCACAAAGGGAAACACCGCGTGATTAGCCGCGAATCGAACTGAGCCGTCTAGCCGTGCAGAAATTCCGGAACTAAATGCGACCTCATAGAATCGTATGATAGCTGCCTTGCCCTTGAGTGGCTCGCTACCAACTGGGTCTTCAACAGTGGCATCATCGGTATACAAGTCAGTGATAGCCGCCATATCGTGATTCGTTAAGGCACTAATATATTGCTCTACTGCGGCTAGTTTCGGGTTTTTACTCACGTAAATTGCTCCATTTCACTTGTAAATTAGCGTATACAAATAGTGTAACGCGGGAAATCATTTAGGAATATGTCGATTTTGTTAATGAAAACCGACCAAAAACGCAGAAAACGTAAGATTTATACCCCGCGTATAATTTTGACCCTGTTTGAAGTGTCCGTCAGACCTGCATTCAGCACGCTGGCGGTGTAACATAGTAACGTCCACCTAGACTTTGAGATGCGGTATTCAATGTTAACTATAAAATCCTCTCGCAATGGCAATTTTACTGGCGCGATTATCGTCGCCTTATTTTTGTCGATATTCAGCCTATCTGTTGTTGCTGACAGCGCGCTCAAACCCCTAGAGCCGGAGAAATCGCACAAGACCGCTGTTCACGATATGGTCGAGCAGCTCAATAGCCGCCACTATGTGAAGCTATCTTTAAATGATGAATTCTCAGGCAAGTTATTAGACGCCTTTCTGGATGACTTGGACCCAAATCGTTTGTTTTTACTCAAGAGCGATATCACCGAGTTTCAAAAATATCGCAAGGAATTAGACGACGAACTTAAAAAATCTGATTTAAGTGCCGGCTTTTTCATCTTTAATCGCTACCGCGAACGCATGATTACCCGAATGCAAAATACCTTGGACACCTTGCCCAAGAGTGTCGAAGCCATGGATTTCAGCGTTAACGAAGACATTGAACTTGATCGCGACAAGGCTAATTGGCCAGCGAATGAAGCAGAAGCTGATGAGATTTGGCGTAAGCAAATTAAAAATCGGGTATTGGGACTGCGGCTCGCCGATAAAGACGACAAAGGTATTATCGAGTTACTGACTAAGCGTTTTAAAAACCAAATTAAACGCATGAAGCAATTAGAAGCGGAAGACGCGTTTCAAATTTACGCCAACGCCTTTGCTTCACTATACGACCCCCACACTGACTATTTTTCACCACGTATTTCTGAAAACTTTCAGATTAATATGAGCCTTAAATTAGAAGGTATTGGTGCTGTTCTGCAAATGGAAGACGACTACACCAAAGTTGTGCGTTTAGTCCCCGCCGGCCCGGCCGACAAACAAGGACAGCTACAACCTGCCGACAGAGTTATTGGCGTAGCCCAAGGTAAAAAAGGCGAAATGCAGGACGTGGTGGGTTGGCGTCTTGACGATGTGGTTGACCTTATACGCGGCGCTGCAGGCTCATTTGTGCGCCTAGAAGTTATTCCCGCCATTGCCAAAAGCGACGAAACTCGCCGTGAAATCATTATTGAGCGCAATGAAGTTAAGTTAGAAGACCAAAGCGCTAAAGGTGAAATGATCGACATCACCGACAGCAACGGCGAAGTTCATCACGTAGGTGTGATAGACGTTCCGACCTTCTATTTAGACTTTGAAGCCTATCGTATGGGCGATACAGAATTCCGTAGTACCACCCGCGATGTGCACCGCATTTTAGGCGAGTTGCTTAGCCAAGGCGCAGAGGGAATCGTTATTGATTTACGCGATAATGGCGGTGGTTCTTTAGCCGAAGCGAACGGAATGGTCGGTCTATTTATAGAGTCTGGCCCAACAGTGCAAATTCGCCAGTCTAACTCTCGTGTTCTGCGCGAAGGCAAACGCCGCAGCTCACCCTACTACACTGGCCCTTTAGCGGTATTAATCAATCGCATGAGCGCCTCGGCCTCTGAAATTTTTGCCGGCGCCATACAAGATTATCAGCGCGGACTGGTCATCGGCACACAATCGTTTGGCAAGGGTACTGTTCAATCGGTAAATGAATTAAGCCACGGTCAGTTAAAATTAACCGAGTCTAAGTTTTACCGTATTTCAGGCGATAGCACCCAGAACCGTGGTGTTATACCTGACATCGCCTTCCCTCCTTTGTACAACCAAGAAGATATTGGCGAAAGCGTGCTAGACAATGCCCTGCATTGGGATCGCATTCCACAAGCGAATCACCGCTACTACTTTGATTTAAAAGCCGGTCTCGATACCTTGCAACGTAAACACGACAAACGTATTGCTAAAGACCCCGACTTCCAGTTTTTACAGGAACAAATCTCGGTTATCGAAGCAATGCGTAGTAAAACGCACGTATCGCTTAATATTGATCTTCGGAAAAAAGAGCGTGATGCGCAAAAAGTTCAGCAACTTGCGATGGAAAACCGCCGCCGTGTTGCCAAAGGCGAAGAGCCTCTAGAGGCGCTTGAAGAAGAAGCCGCAGCGGAACTAGCCATGACAGATGAAGAGCTAGAGGCTAAAGCTGAAAGCGAAAAAGATGACAAGGAGAAGGAAAAAGAACCCGATCCACTTCTGACTGAAGCGAGCCACATTCTTGTCGATGCCGTCCCCTACTTCGAACCAGAGCGTTTAGCCAGACGCCCTTAGCGGCTGGCTTTTCCTTTTTGGGTAATAAGTTTAGCGGCTAGCGTCCCGCATAGTCACAAACTCTTCCGCCACTGTGGGGTGAATACCAATAGTCGAATCAAAATCGGCTTTGGTCGCCCCCGCCTTAATTGCCACTGCCAAGCCCTGAATAATCTCGCCAGCGTCGTCACCCATCATGTGGGCACCCACCACTTTGTCGCTCGCTTTATCGACTACAAGCTTTAAAAAGGTCTTGGTTTTGTTGCCGCTTAAGGTGTGTTTTAAGTGCGTAAAACGTGAGGTATATACTGCAATATCGTCGTAGCGTTCGCGGGCATCTTCTTCACTCAAGCCGACCGTTGCGAGATTGGGCTGTGAAAAAATCGCGGTAGGAATATAGTTGTAATCAAGCAGCGTTTTATCACCCTTAAACAAACGCTTGGCCAAATTCATGCCCTCGGCCAAGGCCACCGGTGTTAACTCCATACCACCAGTCACATCACCGACGGCATAAATAGACGGCTCGTTAGTTTGAAAACCCTCATCAACTGCAATATAACCTTTGTCGTTTAGACTGACCTTGGTATTTTCTAATCCCAGTCCATCGAGCAGGGGTTTACGGCCAGTTGCGTACAATACTTTATCTGTTAATAGGCTTTCACCGTTTTCTAGGCTCAATAGATATTGACCATTTTGTTCGGTGATCGCGGTGACATTTTCATTAAAACGCAGCTTCACGCCCTTGGCCGTCATTTCTTCAGCCAATTGCTCGCGTATTTCAGTATCAAAGCCTCGCAGGAATAAATCACGACGATAAATTTGCTCTACCTCGACGCCTAAGCCATGGAGTATTCCCGCAAATTCAGTCGCTATGTAACCGCCGCCGACAACGACAGCGTGCTTGGGTAGCGTGTCTAAATAAAATACTTCATTAGAACTAATCGCCAATTCGCGACCGGGAATATCCGGAATAAATGGCCAACCACCAACGGCAATAAGAATATTTTTTGCGCGGTATTTTACGCCGTCAACCTCAACGGTATTGGCATCTACAATTCGCGCATGGCCGTTAATTAATTCAACGCCGGCATTGCTTAACAGATTGCCGTAGATACCATTGAGGCGTTCTATTTCCTTAGTTTTATTGTCCCGCAGGCGTGGCCAGTCGAGCGCCTCTACCGAACTATCCCAACCAAAACCTTGCGCATCGCTAAAATCTTCGCGGTAATGTGCAGCATAGCTAAATAGCTTTTTGGGAACACAACCAACATTTACGCAAGTACCACCTAAATAGCGCGACTCGGCTATGGCTACTTTAGCGCCAAAGCCAGCGGACATTCTTGCGGCGCGCACCCCACCAGACCCAGCACCAATAACAAATAGATCGTAAATGGTTTCGCTCACGCTAACTCCTCTTGCTTTATAACCATGATGTAGAGAGGTCTTAAACCTTATCGGTCGCTAAATCGTATTTCTCATACCATGCCAGCTTTTCGCGCAATTTAACCACCTCGCCAACAATAATTAAGGTGGGCGCCCGCACCGGCTCATTTTTTAATGTATCAACCATCGTTGCCAAAGTAGCTACCACCACTTTTTGATCTGGTGTGGTGCCCTGTTGCACAACGGCAATGGGGGTATCGGCTGAACGGCCAAATTCAATCAGCTTTTCGCAAATACTCGGCAAGCCCACCAAGCCCATATAAAACACCACGGTTTGCGCGGGGCGTACTAACTCTTCCCACGGCAAATTAATGCTGTGATCTTTAAGGTGGCCGGTAACAAAACGCACCGATTGTGCATAATCACGGTGTGTTAACGGAATGCCTGCGTAGCTGGCACAACCCGCCGCCGCGGTAATGCCGGGAACAACTTGGAATGGAATATTGTGCTCTGCAAGCTCTTCTATTTCCTCGCCACCGCGACCAAATATAAATGGATCGCCGCCTTTTAGACGCGCTACTTTTTTGCCCTCTTGGGCATATTTCACCAGCAACTTATTAATATCTTGCTGTGGAACAGCATGATCTGCCCGCGCTTTACCAACATAGATACGTTCGGCATCTTTACGACACATATCCACAATCGCTGGCGCCACCAAACGGTCATATAACACTACATCTGCGCGCTGTAGTAAGCGCAGCGCTTTAAACGTCATTAAGTCTGGGTCACCGGGCCCTGCGCCGATTAAATATACTTCGCCGCCCGGATCTACGGTGCCATTTTTAATGGCATCGCCCAACATGGTAGCAGCGGCTTTTTCGTTACCAGCAAACACCATTTCAGCCACTGGGCCCTGCAGGGTTTGCTCCCAAAAATGACGACGATCTTCAATATTATCAAAGCGTGTTTTAACTGCGTCGCGAAATTGCCCCACCAAATGCGCTAAACGTCCGTATGCAGCGGGAATAGTTGACTCCAACCGCGATCGCATCATGCGCGCTAGGACGGGGCTTTTACCGCCGCTACTCACCGCTATCATCAATGGCGAGCGATCAATAATTGCAGGCAAAATCACACTGCATAAATCGGGACTATCAACCACATTAACGGGGATGTGGCGCGCATGACACGCAGTAGAAACACGGCTATTGATTTCATGATCGTCAGTTGCGGCAATAACCAAAAACACGTCGTCCAGAAGGTGATCGCCGTAATCACCACGAATACATTCACCGCCAGCGTTTAAACACAGCGTCGATAGCTCCGGTAGAATATCGTGGGCAACCAAGCGCAATTGCGCACCCGCTTTACATAGCAGGGTCGCTTTACGCAAAGCAACCTGACCACCGCCAATCAGCAAACACGGCTTATTTCGAAGGTCCGTAAACAGCGGAAGAAAATCCATTAGCTCAGAGTTCTCCTGGCTGCAATTGTTCGATGCCGCCCATATAACTCTGAAGCACCTTAGGTACCGTTAGGGAACCGTCTGCTTGCTGGTAATTTTCAAGAATCGCAACCAAGGTTCGACCCACCGCAAGCCCAGAGCCATTAAGTGTGTGCAAAAGCTCTGGTTTGCCTGTTTCGGGATTGCGCCAGCGGGCTAGCATTCTGCGCGCTTGGAAGTCACCAAAACTACTGCACGATGAAATCTCGCGGTAGGCGCTTTGCCCCGGCAACCACACTTCTAAATCGTAGGTTTTACGAGCTGAGAAGCCAAGATCTCCACCACATAGAATCACTTTGCGGTATGGCAGGTTTAGCTTTTGTAGAATCGTTTCGGCATGACCGGTTAAGGCTTCTAGCGCAGCATCGGACTGGTCGGGACGAACAAACTGGACCAGCTCTACTTTCTCAAACTGATGTTGGCGAATCATGCCACGGGTATCGCGACCATAACTGCCCGCTTCACTTCGAAAACACGGTGTGTGACAGGTAAAGCGGAGCCCCTTGTCTAACTCAGCTGATTCCACAATGGTATCGCGATATAAATTAGTCACCGGTACTTCTGCAGTTGGGATTAAGTAATACCCAGAATCACCTTGCAGCTTAAACAAATCTGCTTCAAATTTTGGCAACTGACCGGTGCCACGCAGTGAATCGGCGTTCACCATATAGGGCACATAGACTTCCTGATAACCGTGCTCGCGGGTATGGGTGTCTAGCATCAGCTGAATGAGTGCACGGTGCATACGCGCCAGACCGCCGCGCATTACCGCAAAGCGGCTGCCGGTGATTTTAGTGGCTACTTCAAAATCTAGACCACCGAGATTTTCACCCACATCAACGTGGTCTTTAATATCAAAATCGAATTTCCGTGGCTCGCCCCAGCGCAATACTTCAATATTGTTTGACTCGTCTTTACCCTCCGGCACCTCGTCGGCAGGTAAATTAGGCACTGCCATTAACAGCTGATCTAAAGCGTCGTTGGCGTCTTTGGCCTGCTGTTTGAGCGCCTCTAAGTCGGCTTCAATTTTAGCGAGGCTTTCGTTTACCTGCGCCTTGGCGTCATCGATATTTAGTCCCGATTTAATAAGCTCGCCAACTTGCTTTGACGCTTTTTTACGCTCAGCCAGTAAGTTTTGGCTGTTCATATCTGCCTGCTTACGCAGCGCATCTAGGGCCTCAAATTCAGCGACGTTAAAGCTGTAGTATTTCTTGTTCAGCGCGCCGGCAACTGCCTGTGGATCGAGCCGGACTTGCTTAATATCTAACATTAAAATAAATCTCCAACTATCTGTATTTAATATACTTTACTTAACGAGCCAGACTCATTCCTAACCAGCAACCAATAACGCAGCTAGCCAAGGTTGCCGACATATAAAGTAATGCTAAGGCAACTTTCCCTGCCTCCAACATTGCCACTGACTCTAATGAAAAAGTCGAAAACGTAGTGAATGCCCCCAAAAAACCCACCATCAGCACGTAGCGCCAGTCGGTATGTATTGTCGATTTTTCGGTAATCAAGACGTAGAGCGCGCCAATAGTAAATGAGCCGGCAATATTGACCGCAAATGTCCCTAAGGGCCAGTGCACTTGTGCTAAATAGATGTTCACAGCACGGCCGATACCATAACGGCTTAAAGCGCCGCAGGCACCACCTAAGGCGATTAGTAAATAGACTTGCACGAGTTTGGTCTCCGATTTAGGCGCTCTATTCTACCGTATTCGGCTTAACGATAGCGTGTGTGCGGCGCTGCCGCATCACGTTGACGCAAATATCGCATTTTTTCAGCGATTTTTTTCTCTAAACCGCGTTCAACCGGCTGATAATAGACATTGTCTTTAATTTCTTCTGGCAGATAATTCTCGCCGGCCGCGTAGGCATCCACTTCGTCGTGGGCATAGCGGTAACCCTCGCCAAAGCCCTGAGTCTTCATCATTCCCGTCGGCGCATTGCGTAAATGCATGGGAACGTCATAGCTCGGTGCAGCGGCAATATCGCGCCGAACTGCATTGTAGGCAGCGTATACGGCATTGCTTTTAGGGGCAGCGGCCAAATAACACACGGCCTGAGCCATTGCTAACTCGCCCTCTGGACTGCCTAAGCGCTCTTGCACATCCCAAGCGTCTAAACAAATTCGCAGCGCGCGGGGGTCGGCATTGCCAATATCTTCACTGGCCATTCGCACCAACCGCCGCGCGATGTACAAAGGCTCGCAACCGCCGTCCAGCATGCGGGCAAACCAATACAACGCACCGTCAGCCGAGCTACCCCGTACCGATTTATGCAGAGCTGAAATTTGCTCGTAAAAGAGATCGCCACCTTTATCAAATCGGCGGGGCTGGCCATTTAATATCTGATCAACAATATGCTCATTGAGCACGCGCTGATCGCCTAGACTCAGCACCATATCGCCAGCGAGCTCGATGAGGTTTAAGGCTCGCCTCGCATCACCATCAGCATGTGCGGCTATACGTGTAATTTGTGTGGCATCTATTTCCCAGCGTTCGCGCTCCGCAGCATGTTGAATAATGCGCGCTAGAGCCTCGTCATTCAGGGCTTTTAACTGATATACCCGCGCCCGCGACAGCAGTGCATTATTAATTTCAAAGGACGGGTTTTCAGTTGTTGCGCCAACAAAGATAACCGTGCCGTCTTCTACATAGGGCAGGAATGCGTCTTGCTGCGCCTTGTTGAAACGATGAACTTCATCAATAAACAAAATGGTTCGGCGCTGAAAGAACTGCTGCTTTTTAGCTTCTTCCACCGCAGCGCGAATATCTTTTACCCCCGCCAGTACTGCGGAAATACTGATAAAGTGCGCATCGCAAAGCTGCGCAATGAGTTGCGCCAAGGTGGTTTTACCCACGCCCGGCGGCCCCCAAAAAATCATCGAATGAAGTTGACCTGAGTCCAGCGCCCTACGTAGGGGTTTGTCTTCTGCTAAGAGGTGCTCTTGACCAAGGTAGTATTCCAGCGTTTGCGGCCGCATCCTTGCCGCCAAAGGCATAGCTGATGGTGCATCACTCAAGGCAGGCGCGCCTCAGCCTCGTTAAACTCAAAGGTTTTGGCGTCAAATTTAACGTTGTATTTTGGTTGAACAAAATCAATTTGGGTCGTTTGCTCAAGTGTGTCGGTCAAGCGCATGCCAGCCAGCTTGCCCATATTAAAAAACAGCCGCATCTCTGTAAACGCGCCCTGCTGTTTTGGGATTAAAACAAATTCCCGGGTATTCCCCGACTTGATGACATTGACCTTATAGTCTGCAGCAAGTTGATCAATCGATGCACCAATAATCATAGCTGGCGTTTGCGACAGCTCTGAATCAAAAGGATCGGTATTTAATTGATCTAGGTCTGCATCGTATCGCCACACCGTTTTGCCGTTACTCACTAGCAAATACCGAAAGGGCTCTAGGCTTTCCCAGCGGATATTATTAGGTCGCTTTAGGGCAATAGTCCCCTTGCTCTCCTGCAGTAACTCGCCACTGGCATCGCGCACTTGCTGAACAAATTTGGCGTTCAGGCTCTGCGCGCCAGAAAGGTGTAAATGTAGCTGGGCAACGTCGCCTTCGGCATGGGCTGAAAGCTGCAACAAAGATAAACATAAAAAAAGAAACAACTTACGCATGGTTCTCACTTCTAATCACGTGGCGGTGGTGCCAGCACTTCTCGACTTCCGTTGCTGGCCATTTCAGTTACGACACCAGCGGCTTCCATTGTTTCAATTAATCGTGCTGCACGATTGTAGCCGATACGCAATTTACGCTGTACTGCCGAGATTGAGGCGCGTCGACTTTGTGTTACGTACTGCACCGCCTCGTCGTAGAGCGCATCGCTTTCGCCGTTATCACCGCCGCCTTCTGGCGGCATTCCTGGCATCGCGTCGGTGGTGCTGCCCTCTTCTAACAGGCCATCGATGTATTGCGGCTCGCCGCGCCGTTTCCAGTCTGCCACCACGCGATGCACTTCTTCATCTGACACAAACGCGCCGTGAACTCGAATAGGAATACCCGCGCCCGGCGGCAAATACAGCATGTCGCCATGGCCCAAAAGCTGTTCCGCACCGCCTTGATCTAGAATTGTTCGAGAATCGATTTTAGATGAGACCTGAAAGCCGATACGAGTTGGCACGTTAGCTTTAATCAAGCCGGTAATAACATCCACCGAGGGGCGCTGCGTGGCGAGCAACAGGTGAATACCTGCGGCACGAGCTTTTTGAGCGATACGGGCAATTAACTCTTCAACTTTTTTACCAACGATCATCATCATGTCGGCAAATTCGTCAATCACCACCACTATCGATGGCAGCACTTCTAAATCTGGCGCCTGCGCTTCTTCTAGCCCAGCTTGATAATGATCTTCTGGCTTCCACAGCGGATCTTTAATCGGCTCGCCAGCCAGAATGGCGTCTTTGATCTTGCGATTAAAACCGGCCAAATTACGGACGCCCATTTTCGACATTAACTTATAGCGCCGTTCCATCTCCGCCACGCACCAGCGCAAGCCATTCGCCGCATCCTTCATATCAGTAATAACCGGCGTCAGCAGATGTGGAATACCGTCATAGACCGATAATTCCAGCATTTTCGGGTCAACCAGCATCAAGCGCACTTCTTCCGGCGTTGATTTGTAAAGCAGGCTAATCAGCATAGCGTTAACACCCACTGACTTACCCGAACCGGTAGTACCCGCAACCAATAAGTGGGGCATTTTGCCTAAATCCGCACACACCGGCTCGCCGGAAATATCGTGACCAAGCGCAAGTGTTAACGGCGACTTGCAGGAATCAAAGGCCTCGGAAGATAGCACATCGTGAAAATTCACTATCTCACGATCTTCGTTGGGGATTTCTATGCCCACATAGGGCTTACCGGGAATAACCTCGACCACACGAACACTCACTACAGCGAGCGAACGTGCCAAATCCTTAACTAAGTTAGAGATCTTACTGACTTTTACACCGGCATCTGGCTCAAGCTCAAAGCGGGTAATAACCGGGCCAGGAAACACCGCGATAACTTTTGCAGACACGCCAAAATCTAATAATTTAATTTCGAGTAAGCGCGACATGGCCTCTAAGGTTTGTGGTGAAAAACCACGCTCCGGATTATGAACTGCCTTATCTAGCAGATTTAACGAGGGCAATGTGCCGGTAACTGGGCCGTCGAACAAAGAAGCTTGGCGCTCTTTTTCAGGACGCGCCGACTTAGCGACCGGTTTTGGTGGCGGCGCTATTTGCGGTGGAATTCTAGTTTTTTGAATTTCAGTTTTGGTAGTAAATGCCTCGTGACGCTCCCTTGCCACAGTTGCTGCTTTTTTGCGCTCAGCACGGGCTTGGCGATAGCGATAAACTGCATCATTGGCGCGGTCGTAAAGGCGCAGGGTTAAGGCGCCAACCGCATCCATTAATTTTATCCATGACAAATCGGTAAATACCGTTAAGCCAAATAGCAAAATCGCTATCAATAATAAGCGACTGCCAAATTCATTAAAGGATGCCAAGGTGGCATGCCCTACCGCGTCGCCTAAAACACCGCCAGCCCCAAAAGGTAAGCCGCTAGTGCCAAAATCACCATTCGCTGCTAGCCCAGTGCTCGATATCATCACTAATATCAAGCCAATAACACGCAGAGAAAATATCAGTGAATCAAACTGAGGGGGACGGTAGCGCGACTTAAATAAGCGCCACGCCCTAAACGCTAACATGCTAGGAAACAAATAGGCCATATAACCAAACAGGGCAAAAAACACGTCTGCAAGCCAAGCCCCAACTGGCCCACCGGCATTCATAACGCCATCGCCATTGCCGGTTCTAGACCAACCGGGGTCATTTCCGCTGTAGGTTAAAAGAGATACAAAAATGTAAATGCACACCGCCACAAAGGCGATTAACAAGCCTTCGCGAAGGCGCAAATGCAAGATTTCGCGGTTGTCCGCGGCTAATGTTTTTGTCGGTTTAGGCAAAAGAAAACAATTTCCTAGTTACTTCTAACGTAAACGGCTATCTACATCGTCTACGATGCCGTCGTGAGAAAAAATAATATGCTGACAACGCGGCGATAAGCCTATTGAAAATACTAAATCGGGCCCAATATTAGCACTATGTCAGGGCATTTGTCGCCGCACAGAGATTTTGATGCGGATAACAAATTCCCCTATGATATGCGCCTTATATCAGTCATTTTGGAATGAACCAAGTTCACTCCCCCTGAATGGAACACAGTAATTTTATGAGCGACAGCCAACACCATCGTCTAATTATTTTAGGTTCGGGCCCAGCCGGTTACACCGCCGCTGTTTACGCTGCCCGCGCCAACCTTAACCCTGTGGTTATCACAGGCATTCAACAAGGCGGTCAGCTCACCACTACCACTGATGTAGATAACTGGCCTGGCGATCAAAACGGCGTTCAAGGGCCGGAGCTGATGACCAGAATGCAAGAACACGCTGAGCGTTTCGACACTGAAGTTATTTTCGATCACATCGAGTCTGTCGACCTTAAAAACAAGCCATTTACCCTAAACGGTAGCAAAACCTACACCTGTGACGGTTTAATTATTGCGACCGGCGCGTCGGCCCAATATTTAGGCCTAGCATCTGAAGAAGCGTTTATGGGTAAAGGGGTTTCGGCCTGCGCCACCTGTGACGGTTTCTTTTATCGCGGCAAAAAAGTCGCGGTTATTGGCGGCGGTAATACGGCTGTTGAAGAAGCGCTGTATTTGTCTAATATCGCATCAGAAGTGACCTTGATACACCGTCGCGACAGCCTGCGCTCAGAGAAAATATTGCAAGATAAACTTCTTGAGCGTGCCGCTAATGGCAATATCAATATTTTGTGGAATAACACCTTAGACGAAGTTTTGGGTGATGACAGCGGCGTAACCGGCCTGCGTATACGCAGCACTAAAGATGATAGCACTCAAGAGCTTGATGTTGCTGGCGTGTTCATCGCCATAGGCCACAAGCCCAATACTGATATTTTTGAAGGCCAGCTAGACATGAAAGATGGTTATTTAAAAATTCACAGCGGCACCGAAGGCAATGCTACTCGCACCAGTATTGAAGGTGTTTTTGCCGCCGGCGACGTGGCAGATCATATTTATCGCCAAGCGGTTACTTCAGCCGGTTTTGGTTGCATGGCTGCACTTGACGCAGAACGTTACCTAGACGATCTAGCATAAGATATCGCAGCTTATCTCATGCCGACAATCCCTTGGCTCGACATCGATAAGCTGAATTTCCCTGACGTCGACAATGCCTTAGACGACCCCAACGGCTTACTGGCCGTTGGTGGCGATCTCAGTCGCGAACGTATTTTAGCCGCCTATCGACGCGGTATTTTCCCTTGGTACGAAGAATCTCAGCCGATTTTATGGTGGTCTCCGCAACCAAGAGCAGTGCTATATCCTGAACAGATTTATATCAATCGCAGTTTACGTAAAGCACTGCGCCGCGACGATTACTCTGTTAGTTTTGACACCGCCTTTAACGACGTGCTCGACGGCTGCGCGGCAATAAGCCCCAAGCGTCCCGGCACTTGGATAACTGATGATATGCGCGCTGCTTATCAGGCCCTCCATCAAGGCGGATGGGCCCATTCCATTGAGGTTTGGCGCGCCGACAAATTAATTGGCGGTCTTTATGGCTTGGGCATCGGCCGCGTATTCTTTGGCGAATCCATGTTTAGCCGCGAGGCTAATGCCTCTAAAATTGCGCTGGTGCACCTTTGCGGGCAACTTCACGAATGGGGATATCCACTCATTGATTGTCAGGTGGGAAATGACTACCTTGACAGCATGGGTGCTCAAGAAATCAATCGCGATACCTTTAAACAGCATCTTGAGCAATACACCCACGCGGCAGGTAAGCCGGTAGGTGCTTGGAATATGAATTGGCGTTACGGACACCCCACGCCCGCGGAATAGGCATGACAGATTCAACAGAAATAAAACTTTACGCCACCACCCATCCCCATCCTTGCAGCTATTTTAATGAGCGAGAAGCCAAGACGATTTTTATCGACCCAGAGATGGTGCCCTCGCCGACCTTGTATAGCGAGCTGTCTCGACGCGGATTTAGGCGCAGCGGAAATCATATCTATCGCCCCGACTGCAAGCGCTGCAACGAGTGTATTGCCAGTCGAGTGCCAGTAAATACCTTTGCGCCAACCCGCGGCCAGCGGCGCACCATCAATCGCAATGCCGATTTACGCACTGAAATATTAACTGCGCCGTCAGCACAGGCTTATAATTTATACGAACGCTACATCAACGGTCGCCACCGTGACGGTGATATGTACCCACCATCGCAAGAACAGTTCGATAGCTTTCTTGGTCAAAGCAACGCAACCACGATGTACCTTCACTTTTACGCGGAAGGTAATTTAGTCGCGGTTGCAGTAACTGACGTGCTCGACGACGGCTTATCGGCGATTTACACGTTTTATGATCCCGCTTTAAACCGGCGCAGCTTGGGTGTTTACGGTATTCTTTGGCAAATTGAGCACGCTAAATCCCTTAATTTGCCCTATGTTTACCTTGGATATTGGATTCGCGACTGTCAAAAAATGGCTTACAAAACCGACTACCGGCCCATAGAACTGCTAATAAACAGCCGCTGGGTTCGACTTATCTAAGCAGTCAATTCAGCCACCACTCAACAATCCCTGATGTAAATTGCCAAGCACGGTAAATTAAGGCAAAATGCGCGCAGTTTTGACAGCCCGCCGTGGCCTCAGTGCTTCTCAATTATTAATTCTTAAAGACTTTCGAGGATAGTTGCCGAATGGCGAAAGAAGACCAGATAGAAATGGAAGGCGAAGTCATTGATACCTTGCCAAACACCACTTTTCGCGTGCGCTTAGAAAATGGCCACGTTGTGACCGCTCATATTTCAGGCAAAATGCGTAAGCATTACATCCGGATTTTAACCGGAGATAAGGTCAAGGTTGAATTAACACCCTATGACCTTAGCAAAGGCCGCATCACTTTCCGCGGCCGTTAAGCGCGATTAGATCAATCGCAGGTCTGGCTCTCCTCCTCATCGACCGTATCTGCGGTTAGAGCTAGACCATCACCTTTAACAGTGATGTTCACGGACCCACCCCGCTTTTCCAAACTGCCGAACAACACCATTTCAGCCAGCGGCTTTTTAATGTGTTGTTGAATAATGCGTGCCATTGGCCGCGCACCCATAGTTTTGTCGTAACCATTGTCGACTAACCAGCGGCGTGCAGCATCGTCTACGTTCAGCACCACCTTCTTGTCGTCTAACTGGGCCTGCAACTCAACCAAGAATTTATCGACAACCGTTAATATAACGTCGGACTCCAGCGGCGCGAACGAAATCACACTGTCTAGACGGTTGCGGAACTCTGGCGTGAACAAGCGATTAATCGCTTCAGTCGAATCAGTTTGATTATCCTGTTCGGTAAAGCCCATTGAGCGCCGACTCATACTTTCAGCCCCAGCATTGGTCGTCATCACAAAAATCACATTGCGGAAATCTGCTTTGCGGCCATTGTTATCGGTAAGCGAACCGTGATCCATAACCTGCAACAGCAGATTAAACAAATCAGGATGCGCCTTTTCGATCTCATCCAGCAACACCACAGAGTGTGGATGCTTGGTGACAGAGTCCGTCAGTAAACCGCCCTGATCAAAGCCTACATAGCCTGGTGGCGCACCAATTAACCGCGATACGGTATGGCGTTCCATATATTCAGACATATCAAAGCGAATCAGCTCTAGACCCAGTAGCTTGGCAAGCTGGCGGCAAATTTCAGTTTTACCCACACCTGTTGGCCCGGCCAGCAAGAAACTACCAATTGGCTTTTCAACAGATTTCAGCCCAGCACGCGCAAGTTTAATTGAGGCACTAAGTTCAGAGACCGCCTGATCTTGACCGAAGACCACCATTTTAAGGTTGTCTTCCAGCTTGGCGAGTGATGCCTTGTCGTCTGACGACACACTCTTAGGCGGAATACGCGCAATTTTTGCAACGATCGCCTCAACTTCAGCAATGTCTATTTTTTCAACTCTGTTCTCAGGCTTTTGTAGCCGCTGATACGCGCCCGCTTCATCAATCACGTCGATGGCTTTGTCGGGTAAAAAGCGATCATTAATATAACGCGCCGACAATTCCGCCGCTGAACGCAGGGCACCATCGGTGTATTTAAGATCGTGATGACTTTCAAAGCGTGAACGCAGACCTTTCAAAATTAAGAAGGTGTCTTCTACCGACGGCTCATTGATATCGACTTTTTGGAAGCGCCGACTCAAAGCACGATCCTTGTCGAAAATGCCGCGGTATTCTTGGAAGGTGGTTGAGCCTATGCAGCGCATCTGCCCAGAGCTCAGTAAAGGCTTTAGCAGATTCGATGCATCCATCACCCCACCAGATGCCGCACCGGCACCTATAATGGTGTGGATCTCATCGATAAACAAAATTGCGCCTTCGCGTTTTTTAAGATCTGCAAGCAAACCTTTTAAGCGCTTCTCAAAGTCGCCGCGATATTTAGTGCCGGCAAGCAAAGCGCCCATATCTAATGAATACACCACACTGCCAATAAGGACATCGGGCACTTCACCATCGACAATACGTTTAGCCAAGCCTTCAGCGATAGCTGTTTTACCCACACCAGATTCACCCACAAGCAGCGGGTTGTTTTTACGGCGACGGGTAAGAATTTGCGCTACACGCTCTACTTCTTCGGCGCGCCCAATTAACGGGTCGATGCGACCAGCTTTAGCTTCTTCGTTCAGATTGGTAGCAAAGTTTTCCAATGGACGCTGCTCTGGGTCAGCATTTTCTGCGTCTTGATCCTGCTGCTGGTCGTGTTCAAGACCTTCAGCACCAGACACTTTAGAAATGCCGTGGGTAATATAATTGACCACATCAAGGCGATTCACATTTTGAGATTTCAAAAAGTAAACGGCTTGACTTTCTTGCTCGCTAAAGATGGCGACCAGCACATTTGCCCCAGTCACTTCTTGTTTGCCAGAAGATTGCACATGAAATACCGCACGCTGCAGCACACGCTGAAATCCAAGCGTTGGCTGAGTGTCGCGCTCGGCGTCATCGTCGGGGATACGAGGCGTTGTGGCCTCTACAAACTCTTTCAGCTCGCCTTTGAGCTGGGTTAAATTGGCACCGCAGGCCAGCAGTACTTTTACAGCCGCCTCATTATCGGCCAGAGCCAGCAACAGGTGTTCGACGGTCATAAATTCATGCCGACGACTACGAGCCGATTTAAATGCCTGGCTCAATGTTGTTTCGAGATCTTTGCTCAACATAGACTACGTCCGCCTTTTGACATTACAAACTTCAAGCATCGCTTTCTTCTATCTCAGCAAGTAGCGGGTGCCCATTATCTCTTGCGTATTGGTTTACCTGTGCAGCTTTGGTTTCAGCGATATCTTTGGTAAACACCCCGCACACCCCTTTACCTTTGGTGTGCACTGCAAGCATTACTTGGGTGGCGCGATGCCGGTCCAAATAAAAGAAATCCTCTAAAATTTCGACAACAAACTCCATAGGAGTGTAATCATCATTTAAAAGCACCACCGCATACATACGCGGCTTCTTCAACTCCGGTTTTGACTCCTGTATTGCCAAGCCATTACCGTGATCTTCGTCTGACTTATCACCTGAGTTTTGTATATTAATGTTCATTTTCACTGGCTTTACCTGAGCTTATCACCACTATAACCCCGCGCAATAGGGAAATTCACCAACTCACCATTTACATCTTCTTCACTTGACGACGGGGCCGGACTGTTTTAAAAATGGGGGCTAAGTCGCAAAATACAAGGTTGTTTGCGTAAATATGACAATAACTATAACGACAATTAAGGATATAAAGCTATGCAGCAAGGTGTTGTAAAGTGGTTCAATAACGCCAAAGGCTACGGTTTCATCGTTTCGGAAAATAGTGAAGATGAAGTTTTTGCGCACTATTCCGCTATTACTATGGAAGGCTATAAAACCTTAAAGGCGGGTCAAAGCGTGAAATTTAGTGCGGAGCCTGGCCCAAAAGGACTTCATGCCACAGACATTCAAGCATCTGACGAAGTATAGAAAGAAGAGAGTTTCCAGCTTTAGAAATATTGCCACCGGCTAATGCCGGTGGCAAAACGGCTTTACGCCATATGCTTAATAATTGCATCACCAAATTCTGAACACTTCAGCAAGGTAGCACCTTCCATCAAACGCTCAAAATCGTAGGTTACTGTCTTAGCTTGGATCGCGCCGTTCATACCGTCAATAATCAGGTCTGCCGCTTCGTTCCAACCCATGTGACGCAGCATCATTTCCGCAGACAAGATCAAAGAACCTGGGTTTACTTTGTCTAGGCCTGTGTACTTAGGTGCCGTGCCGTGAGTCGCTTCAAACAGGGCAATGTTATCACTTAGATTTGCACCCGGTGCGATACCAATACCACCAACCTGTGCAGCCAGTGCATCAGACAGGTAATCACCGTTCAAGTTAAGCGTGGCGATAACGCTGTACTCGTCTGGGCGCAATAGAACTTGTTGAAGCATGGCGTCAGCAATCACGTCTTTAATAATGATTTCTTTGCCGTTGTTTGGGTTTTTAATGCTAACCCATGGGCCGCCATCGATCAGCTCGCCACCAAACTCTTCCATCGCCAGCTCGTAAGCCCAGTTTTTGAAAGCACCTTCGGTGAACTTCATGATATTGCCTTTGTGCACGATGGTCAGTGACGGCAAATCTTGATCGATAGTGTACTGAATGGCCTTACGAACCAAACGCACAGTACCTTCTTTAGATACTGGCTTAACACCAATGCCGCAATCCTGTGGGAAACGGATTTTAGTCACGCCCATTTCTTCTTGGAAGAATTCGATCACTTTATTGGCTTCTGGTGTACCTGCTTTCCACTCGATACCGGCGTAGATGTCTTCGGAGTTCTCGCGGAAAATAACCATATTGGTTTTGCCCGGCTCTTTTACCGGAGAAGGCACGCCTTCAAACCAACGTACCGGACGCTGACAAACATACAGGTCCAATTCTTGACGCAGTGCCACGTTCAAAGAACGGAAGCCGCCACCAACTGGTGTAGTTAGTGGACCTTTAATGCCGACTACGTAGTCTTTAATTGCATCTAGAGTCTCAGCGGGGAACCAGTCTCCGTCATATAACTCTGCTGCTTTTTCGCCGGTGTAAATTTCCATCCAGCTAATTTTCTTAGTGCCTGAGTAGGCTTTTTCAACGGCTGCATCAACTACGTTGATCATCACCGGAGTAATGTCGACCCCGATGCCATCACCTTCGATAAAAGGAATAATTGGCCGATCGGGTACATTGAGGGAAAGATCCGCATTAACGGTGATTTTCTCGCCCGCAGTAGGTACCTTGATATGTTGGTATCCCATTTTTGACTCCATGGTTTATCAGTTAGTATCTGTGCTCGTGCTCG
>JAGPVP010000040.1 GCA_018066965.1 Zhongshania sp.
TTTCTACAAGAAAACCATCGGTTACGGACTGCCGGACTTCGCAGAGGAACTCAACTACGGAGTCGATCTATCAACCATCTGAGGGTGGTATCAGATTGATGGGGTGAAGGTGCCCCATCAACCATTAAATCCGTATACCCAAATTTTAAAGAGACTAAATAATGTTTCAACGCTAATAAAATTCATATTCCAGCATTAAACGAAACGTATAATCTGCGCTGTCTTCATCTAGACCAAACACCGTACCCATTTCCCAACGCAAACTATTTGCGGCCTGCAGCCGTATCGCGCCCACTAACACCGGACCGATACCGCGATAATCTTCTGCGGCGTAAAACGCCAGTGCCGGCTCTAACATTGGCCGATATCGATACCGCGCCTGCAAGGACAAAGCTGTTTCAAACTCATCCCCCGTCGATTCGCTAGATTCATAAATAAGACTGGCGTTCGCCGTAGCAACGTAAGCACCCCACTCCTTTAGAGCGACAATCTTGCCCGCGAATTCTTCAACATTGCTGTCTCGACTATGTTCGTACTCAACAATCGCGCCCCAATCAACGGCGTATTCGCCCTGTTCCGTAATCTGCCAGCGCGCCTCTAATTCATAACCACTGAGCCGGTCGGCATCGTCTTGCCCCTGCGCGCTAAAATACGCCTCCAAAGCGATACGATCATTTAACGCCGCACCAAAACCGAAGCGCTGAATAATAAAACCATCTGGCGCCTGTAAACCACCTTCCGCTTTACTAAGGCGGTACTCCAGTTCTTTTTCTAAACTATTCACATAGGGCGCGTAAATTTTATCCACCGACAAACCGTCTGCCTGCGCCAACGCCGTCAAGCCCAGCTGCGCCACCACGCAGGCCACATTAAGACTTCTTTTCATAGTCATACTAATTTGTACTGCCGCTGGGCTTCGCTTGCTGCCAGTAGTGATAACGCCACAAGATAACCGCTGCCATACACACCGCGCCAAGCCCATACAGAATCAACTGAGCCGGCGCGGGCGTCGCCTCATAACCCGCTAAGGCATATAGCATTTGGCCTGCAAGGCTATCTTCCGATAAGAAACTGCTGCTATCCCAAAGTTGGCCGTCCGGAAGCAAGTCGGCCTGAATTAACATCTTCCCTGCTTGCAGCATCATTCCGCTCGCAACGAGTGTTAATAAAGCACAGCCTATTACCAGCGCTCGCGAAAGCGAAAAACTTAATAACCAATAATAAAATAAGGCGCAGCAACTGAAACCTATACCAAAGCCGATCACCGCACCGCTATACAAGCTAAGACGCGCCTCTGGCGTACTTTGGAACGCGGACAAATAAATATATATCTCTGAACCTTCACGCGTCATTGCGCAGCTAATAATTACAATCAATATCGCATACAAAACGCCGCTCGGAGCTTGTCGTTTAAAGTAGTGATTTATAAATTGAACACAGATATATAGAAGACATACATAAATAAATATTTGCAAACCTGCATCTACAACTTCTTGGCCAATGCCATCAAATAGTTGCGAAACTCGACCCAGCTGACTACCTAGGCCGACAGAGCCAGCTATGCCACCTAGCACACCCCATTTAAACCATTTACGAGCGATAGCCAATTGAAAACACAGCGACAGTAAAATACTTATCAGCAACGCGGCCTCAAGAACTTCACGAATAACAATAATGACACTAGTCAATAACATGACGACCGACCTTTGATAATTGCACTTAGACCACCGCCTAATATTTTATTCAACGATGATTTTCCCCTGTGCACTTTTCGGATTAAATTCACCAAAAAATGGGTACTCGCCAGGCGGTAGCGGACCAATAAAGATAAGGGATCGCTGCCCACCCAGTATGACTTTTTCGCGATTTAGCTCGTAGCTTTCAAATTCCTCTGGGCTAGCATCTTCATTACTAACCCACAGTTTTATCTTAGTATTTGCCGGAATCACTATAATAGATGGCTCAAATAAATGTTGCCGAATAGTTAGTTCAAATTCTGGCTTTCCGGCAAACACCGACATGCTGCTCAATATGATCAGAGCAAAACCAGCAGCTTGGTATTTTCTCATTATTTTTCGCAACCCTTCATTTCCGCTCCCCGAATCCACCAAGAGCTAAACTTTGCTTCAATGTTATCGCAGGCGTCATTAAAGGGAATTCAACAGTCACCGCTAGGCCACAACCATTTTCACCATTGGCCATAAAAATGCGCGCGTTGTGTAATTCAGCAATATGCTCGACTATCGACAGACCAAGCCCACACCCACTAACGCCAGAATTATGTCTATCTCCGCCAACACGATAAAAACGTTCAAAAACTCTGGCTTGTGCGTCTGCAGAAATACCCGGCCCATTGTCGACCACCATCAAACGAATTGAATTTCCTAGGGTATCTATTTTGACCTGAATAGCGCCGCCTTGCTGGGTATACTTGAAGGCATTATTCAATAAATTTTGGATCAGTATGCCTAGAGCAAATCGATCTCCATTTACCTCGCCATCATCACCAAATATTTCTATGCTCTGACCTTTTCCAACAAAATCGGCATATCGGTCGGCGACGATTTCCCGCGTAAGCGCTGCCAGTGCAACGGATTCAAATTTTGCAGGATAATGGTCTGGCGTAGTGCGATGTAGTAGCAGCATTTGTTCGACTAAATGCGCCAGACGATCAACATCTTGATCGAGACTTAGTAGAGATTCATTGTCTTTGCCATACTCGTCACGCAAATTATGCAAATGCATTTTAATGGCGCTAATCGGCGTGCGAAGCTCGTGAGCTGCATCTGCAGAAAAACGTCGTTCACGCTCAAAAGATGCCGTCAACCTCCGCAAAAGAGAGTTCACGGAATCTATAACCGGCATCAATTCACCCGGCGCTTGACCGACATCAACAGCGCTTAAATCATCTGCCGCTTTGCGTCGTAAAATACCCGCCAAGATGGCTAGGCTTTTTAGACCGTGGCCAATGATTAACCAAATTAATAGACCCGCGACAGGTAGCACTAACACTACCGGTACAATCGATTCTAGAATTACGCTCTCGGCAAGTTGATATCTAAGATCCACGCGCTCGGCGATCATAATGCGATGGCCATTCACGAAATTAAAATAGCTTAATGTGCGCCAGCGATAACCATTAAAATTATTTTCACTGAAGCCTTCATTTGCGGCGATGTATTGGTCTGGGGCATGAACAGAATGCCAAACAAGCTTGCCGTCTTGGTTGAATAGTTGGAATACCATATTCTCATCATCTGGCGCTGGCGCATTATTTGTTGTGCGCAGGGGAACCGATGACAATTGCACGGCCATAGCCGTTAACTTTTGATCAAAGAGATTTTCGGCCTCCACCATACTGGAGCGATAGCCGTGCAGTGCGGCAATAAAATTCACCAGCATTAATGCAGATAGAACACTGACCAATAGAAATCGGCGCAGTGAACTCACTCAACACTCCCAAGAATAAAGCCGACGCCCCTAATATTTTTAATTAAGGTATGGCCCAATTTCTTGCGCAAGTTATGCACATGCACGTCGACCGTATTACTGGTGACTTCGTCTCCCCAGCTATATAGTTTTTCTTCTAGTTGTTCGCGGGAGAAAACCTGCCCTGGCCGATCAGCCAGCGCACGTAAAATTGCAAACTCACGGCGCGATAATTTTTGAACTTCGCCATCCAATTGTACTTCGTGACTGGCGATATTGATGAGCACATTACCGATTTTAAGTTCGGGTTCGCGGGCTGGAGTATTGCGACGAGATAAAACACGAATACGCGCTAGAAGCTCTTCAAAGGCAAAGGGTTTGGTTAGGTAATCGTCGGCACCCGCGTCTAAACCAGAGACTTTGTCGGTGAGCGCGTCGCGAGCGGTTAAAATCAACACCGGCACACCGGTTTGCAGTTGACGCAGTTCGCGCAACAGTACTAAACCATCAATGTCGGGTAAGCCGAGATCTAAAATTAATAAGTCTAATTGGCCCGCTTCAAAATAGCGGCGCCCCTCTTTACCCGTTGCTGCATGGTCAACCGCATAGCCAGCGCGACGCAGGGCCTTCACTGTGCCTTCGGCGAGAGATATATCATCCTCAATTAGCAAGACTCGCATGAAGTAGGGATACCATCCTTTGTCAGATCATTTTTGTTTTTGTTGCTCGGTAATTAATTCAAGTACCTCGCGCTGGCGTTCTTGGTCTGCGTAGGCGCGGCCTAGACGTCTAGGTGCAGTATACGCGCGTTCAAGATATTGGCGTGCCTTTTCGCCTTGTCGCTGATCGAGCAGGAACAGCGCGTAAAAGTAATTGCTGTCTATGTCGTCAGGCGCCATGGCCAAACCTTCAAGTAAGTAAGCCTCTGCCTTTTTATCATTACCAAAGGCAATTGGCCAAGGCGGAACTTGAAAATATAACGAGCCCAAACTGGTACGTGCCGCGGCTTGCAGTGAGCCGCCACCTAAATTAATGGCCGTTTCTAAATCAGTCTTGGCTTCTTTGACAAGCCCGAGTGCGCCTAATCCACCTTTTACACCCGCGTAACTCGCCTTGATGATGCCTCGCCAAACGTATAGGTCGGTCTCCTTAGGCGCGTTTGATATTAGTGAGTTTGCTTTTTCTAGTAGTGTTTCAAAACTTTTCGCTTGATGCTTCTCGTCAGACTCGTACTGTGCCAGCGCCCAGGACGTTTGCAATTCAGCGACAGCGGCGCTTGGCGTTACGATCATCGTCGCGTCTTCGTTCAGCGTCCCTTGGGCATGTACAAAGACAGGAAAGGCAGTTAGCAACAGTAGTAAGCAAAAACGGTATACGGCGGCTATGGTTTTCATTGACGATCTACCTTGATAGAGAAACAGATTTCCTACGATGATTTTGCATAGCGCAGGATGGTGCTCAATTGCTTTTTTAGCGCACTAGACACTATAGAAGGAAATAAGGCATTGAGACGGACAAAAAAGCGCTCTGGCCAACCTAAATAGCGATTACTGCTTTTTCTATTCTGCAGTAGCGCGATTGCGGCACTCGCAACGACTTCAGGTTCGTCGGCGGCGTTGCCCAGATCAGCATTCATGGCAACGACTTTGTCTGAGTTCATCGCGGTCTTCACGGCTCTTGGGGCAAGGTAGTGAATAGCAATTTGCTCGTTCGCATACTCGCGCTGCATGGCCTCGGTAAATCCGCGTAAGCCAAATTTACTGGCGCTATAGGCGGCGAATCCGGCAAAACCAATACTGCCAAAGCCTGAGCCAATATTGATCACAGTCGCGTTCTGGCTTTTTAACAGTAAAGGCATGAGCTCTCTGCACAGACGCATTGGTGCCAACATATTTAGCTGGAGCATATGTTCCATGGTGGCGTCGTCAGTATCAGACAGTAAGCCAAAGTTAGACACACCCGCATTGTTGACCAATACGTCGATTGCCGGGCCGTCGGCTATGTCGGTACAAAGCTCGATAATATCAGTAGCAGAAGACAAATCTGCGACAAGATAGCGATGGCTGCGCGGTCGAACTAGGCCGTCTCGCAGCGCGGCTAACGCTTCTGCATTGCGGCCTACTAAAACGAGGTTGTGACCAGCGCCGGAAAATGCCACAGCCAAGGCTTTGCCAATGCCACCGCAGGCGCCAGTAAGCACAATGGTTAATGCGGACATGACTTAAACGCTCCTTTGCTGAGGTGATTTATGCGGCATATTGCAAATCTCCGCGCTCGCCGAGTTCGCGAAAAATATTGCCATACAAGGTGTAGAACATGGTGGCACTATGAATGATTTGCGCCTGATCTCGCTCCTTGTCGATACGATTCATTAAGCCTTTGAAGAACTCGACATGTTCAACATCTAATGCGCCATGCGAGCTTAAATAGCTAAATGCGCGCTTGGGCAAATTTAAGCTGGCACGGATCGCTTCGGCGGCATTGTCGGCGATCGCAATACTGGTGCCTTCAAGCACTTGCACCATGCCAAAAAAGCCGACTGGATTGACTCGGTTGATCATGTCGTAGGCGTAGGACACCATCAGTTCGGTCGCCGGCGCAGGGCGGCTATTGCGCACCTGCTCGCGATCGCCACCGCAGGCTTCGATATCATTGAGTATCCATTCTTGATGACCAAGTTCTTCTTCAATGTACTCAGCCACCGCCACGCGAAGCCATTCATACTCCTCACCTAAGCGGCCGCCGCAGGCCATTAATAAGGGAACAGTGTGTTTTACGTGGTGATAGGCCTGCGTTAAAAATTGAATATAGTCGTTCAAGCTAAGCCTGCCGCTCACCCCATGTTGAATAAAATCGATAGTGTAAAGCCCTGCTCTTGCAGCGGCGGTCTCGGTTTGAAGCTGATCATAAAATCCCATTTTTTACTCCTCAGCCATTTCAGTGCGCGCCGTATTTGCGCCAAGCATTGATAGGCTTTGCATTGTAATTTCATTGGTTTCTGGATTCGAAATGTCGCTGTAGCAGTGGTCTACTAAGGACGCGTAATGCGTCAATATTTCTTTGCGGCGCAAGCGACCATTGGCGGTTAACAAGCCGTCAGCGACACTCAATGCAGTGGGTAATGCCGCCCAGCGACGAATCTGTGCGTAGTCTGGCAAGTTGGCATTGCATAGTGCGATGTCATGACTAATGTCGCTCTTGCTTGCACCGGCTGCCGGATAGATAAGTGCACTGCAAAAGGCCTGCGCGTCGCCGATAACCATCACTTGAAGAATGCTCGGCAGCGCTGACAATTCACTCTCTGGCCATTCCGGTGAAATATTGCGACCGTAGCTATTCACCAGCAAGTTTTTACTGCGGCCGCGAAGCCACAAAAAGCCATCGTCATCTAATTCGCCAAGATCACCTGTGGAGACTTCGGTGAACGATGGCGCACCGCTATCCTGTTGCAGATAGCCTTGATAGGTATTGCCGCTGACTAAGACTTCGGCAGCGACAATGTTTACCGAGCAGTGCGGTAAAACCTTACCTGCAGAGCCGGGCTTGTCGGCGCCAGGTCGATTCACAGAAACCACCGATCCGCATTCAGATAAGCCGTAACCTTCATAAACCGGTAGACCGAGTTGTCTGCCGCGCTCAATTAAATCAGGCGCGACTCTCGCGCCGCCAACAGCGAGGAATTTCAGGCTTGCTGGCGCAGGCCATTTTCCAGATTCCCGTGCGCTAGTCAGCCCTTTTAATATTTGCGGCAGCAATACCGCGCTATCTGGTTTTGCTGCGGTCAAGGTAGACGCTAATGCTTGGATATCTAGGCCTGAGCTTCCCGCCCAACCTAAGGTCGCTAAGCTGGGCAGCATCACTTCGGCACCGCGCAAAAGCGCGCTATACACGCCAGCTACATTTTCCAGAAGCGTCGCCAGTGGTAAAACCGCGAGATGCCGATGCAGCGGTGTATCTTTGAGCGCATCATTCAGTGCGCTGGCAGTTGCGTACTGGGCTGCTACAGATAAACACACACCTTTAGGGTGACCAGTTGATCCCGATGTATAGGTGATTTTTGCGGTGTTGTCTGGCAATAAAAAGCTATCGAGTAGCGGACATAAACGAAACGCACTGATGCTTGTTAGGCTAGCAAAAGTCACTGCCCCGCCCGAAAGCCGCGCACCAAATAAGGTGGCGCAGGTGGAAGCGAAGCCGTCTCGGTCGCTCAGCAATGCATCTACACCACTACTTTCAACGGCGTGACGCATTTGCTGTGGTGTAAAAAAGCCAGGTAGCGGAATGAGGGGGACACCCGCTAACTGGCAAGCTAAATCTACAATAATCCATTCTGGTCCGTTGTCTGCCGCAAGACCTACGCGCTCAATACCCAAGGTAGTAAGTTCGTCCGCGAGCATGTGCACCGCAGCCAGCATGCCACTATAGCTAAACGCGCTATTATCTCCGCGAAGTGCCGGTAGATCGCCAGAGTTTGAAGCAAACCCCTGCAGCGCATGAATGATCTTACTCATACAGAGCTCGCAAGCCGTGGTCGTCCACATTGCTCAATTGTGCATCACAGCCGCCGAGTAGCATGGCGGTCATGGGCTGTTTGGCAAAGATGTCGATAGCACTGCGGGCATTCACCGCAATGACGGTGGGTTTGGTGTCGTAATAGGTGCCCCAGTCGGCTAGCTGCACACCTAAACGGCGGCCATCGGCTTCGCACAGGGTGTATTGTTCTACACGCAGGCGGCGAAGTAATTTTTGCACCTCTGGCGTTGCGGTAAATACGGCCCACTCGGCGCCTGAGCGGCAAATTAGCGATGCCAAGGCAATAAACAGCATTTGGCTGCTACCGCGCCATGTTGAGACGAGGTTACCAATTTCAACCAAGCTTGTGCGCTGAACTTCGTTACCTAATAAGTTAGCCAGCAACACTTCGGCAGGTTGATCCATATATTGCTCTACAAACAGCGCGTGCCCGTGAATACCGCGACGCATTCCAAGCACCCCCGCTATACCACTACGCGAGCGCATGAGTAAGAAAACAGGCAAAAACTCTCTAAGCTTTGCGCCGTAGGCAGCCGAGAACTTGTTTGCAATATAGGCCTCTATCTCTGCCCGCTCCGGCGCATCACGGCCAATAATATTAAGCTGTGGGGTTGCCTCTAGAGCTTCACCGGTCTGAGGGCTCGTATAAGCGGTACTACCTAAATCGTTGTTTACCACATCTATTTGAGTTGAATACACCTTTGCGCCCTCACATTAGATTTCCATGCTCGTAGCGTACAGCGCCATCTTTAAGGAAAACTTAAGAAAAACCAGGCACCCCCAAAAGAACGAGAATCCACCGCGAATAAGAGGCGAAAAAGAAATAGTGTATTTTTGACACAATTTGTTAGAGTATTAAACTGAGAATTAATAATGTCGGTTAAATGATCCCGCCAGCCAATAACAATAACGTCGTCGAGGGAATAAAATGAAAACCAGCTACACAGTGTGCGGCATTTGCGAACAGGGCTGCGGGCTAAAAGTCACAGCGGAAAACAATACGGTTATCAAAATAGAGCCCGACAAGGACAATGCTTTCAGCTGGCGGGACTACTGTATAAAAGGGGCAAAATCTCATCTCGCCTTAAATCACCCTAAACGTATAAGTAAGCCCATGAAGCGCGTTGGTGACCGCTACATAGAGACCAGTTACGAAGAAGCGATAGCCGATATTGGCTCGCGTTTAAACAGCATTATCGATAACCACGGTGCAAACGCTGTTGGCAGCTATACCGGCAACCCCAATGGCTTCAATTTTGGTGGCGCACTGTTCTTCTCAATGTTCCTCGACGCCATCGGCACCGAAAACCGGTTTTGGGTCGCCTCTGTTGATCAAAATGCGTTGCATGTTGTGTCAGAAAATCTTTACGGCAACCCCTGGGTAAGCTTACAACCAGATATAGACCACTGTGATCACTACCTGCTAATCGGCACCAACCCGCAAATTAGTGGAATGTGTTGGATAGGTTATTCACCCGACGGCTGGAAACGCATACTTGCCCGTAAAGACGCCGGTGCAGAACTTGTCGTTGTAGACCCTCGCAAGACCGAATGCGCATCCAAAGCCAGCCAACATATTGCGCCTCTGCCAGAGTCTGACTGGGCGCTATTATTAGCCATCATCAAAATCATCTTCGACAATGAATGGGACAATGCCCCCAAACAATATCTAGATGGTTTAGCGACGCTTAAAAGCCACGCACAAAGCGCCGATTTACAGGCTCTTAGCCAGCTCTGCGACATACCAAAAGACACCATTTTTTCACTTGCCGAGCAATTCGCTAAGGCTCCACGAGCAATGGCAATCGGCCGAACCGGCGTTAGCCAAGGTCGCAACGGCGTCCTAGCGCTGTGGCTAGTGCAGGCATTAAATTTAATTACTAATCGGGTAGAGCAAGAGGGCGGCATTTATTACGCCGCCGGTATTCTAGACTTTTTAAAAGCGGGCGATGCCCTGTTTCCACCCTCAGACGCAATTAGCCGCCTACGGGGCAACAAAAATATCGCCGGCTCCCACAGTATTGCAGAACTCCCCGACGAAATTACCACCCCCGGCGAAGGCCAAATACGCGCCTTAATTATGAATAGCGGCAACCCCGTTGTTTCCGGGCCCGAAGGCGACAAACTCGATGCCGCGCTTTCACAATTAGAATGCTTTGTTGTGATCGATCATTTTCAGCGTGAAAGTCACCGCCACGCAGATTGGCTCATTCCAGGCGATCACTTTCTCGAGCGCACCGACATCAATCCCTTGTTGCAAGCACTCAGCCCCTCGCCGCGCGCGCAAATGAGCCGCGCCGCTGTAGAAATTCCAGATGGCATGCGCTACGAGTGGGAATTTTTACGCGACCTCGCCATTGCAATGAATAAGCCTTTTGTAATGGGTAAGCAATGGTTAAACCCAGTCGTCAAAGCCAGCATAAAACTAGCCACGTGGACAGGCAAAAAGAATTACGGCTTTTCCCCGATATGGCTATCACGAGTCCTCATTCGATCCGGTGGCAGGTTTAAATGGAAAGATATACAAAATGCCCAACATGGACTTGGCGACGTCAACACTCGACCAGAATTTGGTGCACTATTCAAAAAACTCACTACCGCCAGCGGCAAAGTAAATATCGCACCACCGCCATTTATTGAGCTGCTAGACAAACGCGTCAATGAAACCCCAGAAGATACCTCGACATACCCTTTGCAGTTGATCGGCAGACGGCGAATGAAAATGATGAATTCTTGGTCAGTAGAAACTAGCATGACCGGCATGAAAGAACAGGAAATGAGCGGTGACACCATCGAAATTAATACTGAGGACGCTAAAAGATTTGGCATTAACGACGGCCAACTTGTTACTGTCAGCTCAGCGAGCAATCAATTACAAGCCAAGGCAAAACTATCTACCGACATTCGCCGCGGCGTCGCGGTAATGGAGCATGGCTGGGGCTATCGCACCTTCGATCCTAAAACAGGGGAAGGCACATACAATGGCGGCGTGAACAGAAATATTTTGGTATCTAACACTGACGTAGATCCGCTATCGCGGGTGCCGAGATTGAATGGCACGCGGGTTAATGTTCATAGTGCACTAGACGCATAAAAAATAACTGCGTGCTTTTATGGGCAATTTTATAAATATGCTGTTCCCAATGTTGGCCGTCAAACTCTGTAATATTTACCGACGTAGGCTTGGTATCCAAACAATCACATTGATATCAATATCGTCTGAATTTGAACGCGGAGTATAAAATGGCTTATTACGCCGATCGCCTTGTTAGCTGTGCACATTGCGCCGCAGTAAAACCATGGCAAACACAAAAACCCATAATGCTTGAGAACCATAATTTAGACGTTGATACAAACCAAATCCCACCCCTGACTCTACCGCACCAGCCATGAATGGCAATAAAGCGATAGCAATAACTGAACACACCAATGAAAACCACCCAAACCATTTAAACCCTAAGCAGCGCTTGGATATAAAAAACCATATTAGACTAGATATGAATAGACTAAAAAATAAAACCAAACCAGAGATATTATGTATATTTTGCTCTGCCGATGGAGCCTCTAAATCACAAGCAATATCACAGCTGAAAAAACCTGCCGAGAAGCTAGCTAGACCGTGTATAGCAATTAACACACCGGAAAAAATAGCTAATTTTGAAGTGGGAAAAGTTTTAATTACAGCAAGACCAAAAAGGATAAATAACACACCCAATGGATAATTGTTAAGAAGTGGGGAAAGAGTATGGGTTGGGGACCCCTTGGCACCTAGCTCGCTCATGGCTTGATTAAAGTGGCTGTACTCAGGATAAAAACTTCCTGCAACTGTCACTCCGAGTAACAGCCAAATAGGCGCTACTACACCTGAGAAGCAAAACCACCAACTTAAATTTTTACCCATGACTTTGCTTCCTTGTGACAATTCACAACTAAACGCACATCGCTACGACGTGTTTAAACGCAGCCGAGTTTTTAGTAATACTTTCCCTGTTTACCGCGTAAATACGCTCCGGACACTCACTCTTTAATATCTGTACGCAGCACCTGCAAGCCTTTTTCTATGGTTTTCAAATGCTCGCGCACTCCGGCCTTACTGCGGGAGATTCCTACAGCCAGAATATCCAACACAGCCATATGGGCTAAGCGCGACGGCAACGGCGTGTAGTCGCCCTCGTCCATATCTACGTCAACATAAATGGCGAGGTCTGCCGCTGCGGTGACGGGTGATCCGCTGGGCGCTAGTGCAATCACCGGCGCACCATTTTGCTTGGCTAAGTTTATGGCATCCAATAAAGCCTTGGTTCGGCCGGATTGGGAAATGACCACCACCACATCTTGCTGATTTAAGGACATTGCCGACATCGCTTGCACGTGTGGATCGGAATAAACACTTGCAGAGATTTGTAGGCGAAACAGATTGTGCTGAGCGTCTGTGGCAACAGCAGCAGAGGCACCAAAGCCGTAAAATTCAACGCGGCGGGCATTGCTGAGTAATTCCACGGCCTTTTCGATGGCCGTGACTTCTATACTGTCGCGAACTTTTTTCAAGGCCTCCATCGTCGAGTCAAACACCTTGAAGGTGTATTGGCGGGCAGAGTCTTCGTCGCCAAAGCTAAATTCTTCGTACTCGGGGCTGTGGGCAATGTGCTGAGCTAGGGCTACTTTAAAGTTTTGAAAACCGTCGCAGCCGACTGCGCGACAAAAGCGGACCACGGTGGGCTCGCTGACATGCGCTTCTTGCGCGAGGTCAACTATCCGCATATGAATCACTTCTTTACGGTTTTCCAGAATATAGTCGGCCACTTTGCGCTCAGATCGGCGCATTTGCTCACGGCAAGTTTCCATGGCACGGATGATATTTCTCGGTCGCAAATTGCTGCCCACCAGTTCAAATTATTTGATTTATGCCCTGTTATTGTAACTCAGCCTAGGCGTATTGGTGCCTTTTCACCACTAAGCCATATCAGTAGTAACAACAATATAGCGCCTCCCCCCAATATTGGGGAGGCCATCTCGAGCAATAGTCCTTAGTCTCATACTAGACACAAATTATGCGTGTTCATTTAGTTCTGATCTAAAAACATAAGGCTATGGGGTAGCTACAATGAAATTAAAATTGCTTGGTTTAAACTGTATATTTCTTGTCACCGCGTGTGGTGGTGGCAGCGGTGGCTCTAGCGGAGGTGGCTCCGGCACGCCCAGCGACAGCCTTAAAGGCATTTTTACAGATAGCCCGGTATACGGTGTTAAATACCAAACTGATAGCTTGCAGGGCCTGACCAACGCCCTAGGTGAATTCGACTACCGCGAGGGCGAGTCAATTGTATTCTCCATTGGCGACCTGCAGTTCCCCAGCATCAGCGCGTCACAACAAATCACCCCAACTGACCTAGCCCAAGGTAGTAGTGAAGTTCGGACCAATATTTTACAGCTACTGCAATCGCTAGACGACGACAACAATCCCGACAATGGCATTTCAATCTCAGCAGAAGCGGAAAACGCGTTCAAAGACAGCACCTTAGATTTAGAAAGCGCCGACTTCGACAGCGAAGCCCAGGCAATACTGGATACCATAGGAGATGGCATTCAACTCGTCAGCGAAGAGCAGGCTGAAGCACACTTCCAAAGTGCACAAGAAGCACAAATTCTCGGCAGCTGGCTGTACAGTGAAGGCAACGGTAAACGCAATGTACTGACATTCGTCGAAGGAAACGAATACGTCATTATTCATGAGCATACTGACGACGGTGACCAAGTCGCAGGGTCAGTCGAATATGGTACTTACTCTTGGGATATTGAGAGCGGTGCATTCAGCACAAGTCTGATTGAGCAGTCCGATAATTCAGGCGGCCTTTACGATGAGGGAAGCTCGGTATCATCTGCAAGCTTAGTCGGCGACGAGCTAACACTCGGCTTTACTGACGATGCCGGTGAGACCGTTACCTTTTCCCGTATTAAAAACCTCCCTGGTGCATTACAGGGTGCTTGGAAGCTCTATGAGGCGGAAAGCGACAATCTCAATATTCTGACGTTCTTATCTGACACCGAATACGTCCTTGCACACACCAATAATCTTGAAGACTACGATAACGCCAACGAACCGGCGCAGGCCTTATCCGGTGAATTCGGCACGCTTGCAATCAGCGGTGACAACTATACTGCCACTGCAAGCATTGAAACCGATGGCGATGGCGGTTTATACAATAAAGACCACCTTGATGAAAATACAAATACTTTCACTGTGGAACGATGGGGCGACCTGAGCTCGGAAGATATAGGCGAGGGCGACGAATACTCATTTACCCGCATCGGCCAGTTCACAACTACGCTCGTTGGCGATGGCGAAAACTTAGACGATATCCTAGCCCATCGCGAAACCCGCTTTGACGAGGCAGGTTTAGTCGGTGATTGGCAGGTCACCACGACCTCGCCGTCTTATCACGACAAAGTGGGTTTCGTTGAAAGTTTCAGCGTCCAGCTCAAGGCAGATGGCACCGGCACCGTGACCTTTGAAGAAAATGACGTTACCACCCTGGTTTGGGAGCTCAACTCAGCGGGCACTTTGACT
The DNA here is from genome assembly GCA_018066965.1 of Zhongshania sp. Classification (GTDB taxonomy): domain Bacteria; phylum Pseudomonadota; class Gammaproteobacteria; order Pseudomonadales; family Spongiibacteraceae; genus Spongiibacter. The sequence continues at coordinate 14,531 of JAGPVP010000040.1, forward strand.
TACACCGAGACCGATGAATTTGACGACACCTGGTTTCTCAACATCGCACCCGTTAAAGGAGCGGCAAATAGTGTGTTAATTGATAGCAAAAGCCCCGCCGGCCAAGAAGATTTCGCCGATGTACTCGTTGAAGCTAGCTTTACGCGTATTGCAGATCAAGGACCAATTAGTGAGGAAATAGCAGTTCAAAAATGACCGCGTAGGGCCGAGCCCACAATAAGTTCATAACGATATCTGTACCACTTAGCCGCTAGATATTATGTCCCAGCAGACATGGTGCCTAGCGGCTTCTTATTTCTCAGCGACAACATCACCACCGCTACCCCATCATTTAATCCCGCCAAAGTAGCGCTCATTACTAATATTGCTGCTCACTCGCCGCTAATCACATTTTAGCGGTGTCAGCGCCGGCGAATCCCAGTAGAATATGCCGCCATGGACGTATCTTATATTCTTGATGATCTCAATGACGCACAGCGCGACGCCGTTACCGCTGACAGTACCGGCACGCTAGTACTGGCGGGGGCCGGCAGTGGCAAAACCCGAGTTTTGGTGCACCGTATTGCCTGGAAGATAAAGGTCGAAGGCCTGTCTACCTACAGTATTCTGGCGGTGACCTTTACCAATAAAGCCGCCCGCGAAATGCGCGGCCGGATCGAGGCCTTGCTAGATGGCAACCTAAACCACGGTATGTGGGTGGGCACCTTTCATGGTCTAGCGCATCGCTTGCTTAAAGCCCATGCCCGTGAAGCCGGTCTGCCCGACAATTTTCAAATTCTGGACAGCGACGATCAACTGCGCCAGCTCAAGCGTATTCATCGCGAATTAGAGTTGGACGACAGCCGCTGGCCACCGCGCCAATCCCAGTATTTTATTAACGGCCACAAAGATGAGGGCCGGCGCTCAGCGCATATTGACGACTTTGGCGGCGATCACCATCTAACCACCATGCTCAAGGTTTACCGTCGTTACGAAGAAGTCTGTCGCCAGCAAGGGGTTATCGACTTTGCCGAGCTTTTACTGCGCGCCTTAGAGCTGTGGCGCGACAACGCCGCCATTCTTGATCACTACCAACAGCGCTTTAAACACGTATTGGTCGACGAGTTTCAAGATACCAATGCGGTCCAATACGCGTGGCTACGTTTGCTGACCAACAAAGGCATGGCGATGACCGCCGTTGGCGACGATGACCAGTCCATTTACGGCTGGCGCGGTGCGCGCATAGAGAACATTCAGCAGTTCTCCAAAGACATTCCAAATACCCAAATCGTACGCCTAGAACAAAACTACCGCTCCACCGGCACTATCCTTAAAGCCGCCAATGCGCTGATTGCCAATAACAGCCAAAGAATGGGCAAGGAGCTGTGGACTAAGGGCGAAGACGGCGACAAAATCGCGCTGTTTGCCGCCTTTAACGAACAAGACGAAGCGCGCTTTGTTACTGATCGAATTGATGAGCTGCTCCGTGACGACTATCGCCGCAGCGACATCGGCGTGCTGTATCGCAGCAATGCCCAGTCTCGTGTACTTGAAGAATATTTAATTCGCGCCGGCGTGCCCTACCGTATTTATGGCGGCCAACGCTTTTATGATCGGCTAGAAATTAAAAACGCCCTCGCCTATTTGCGAATTATCGCGCTGCGCGACGACGACACCGCCATCGAACGTGTCATCAATACCCCTACCCGCGGCATTGGCAATCGCACGGTAGAGATACTGCGGGAATATGCTCGCGAACATCAAACATCTTTGTGGCGCGCTGCCGTCGCCATTATTGAAAATGGTTTGCTACCGGCTAGAGCGGGCAATGCTTTGCGCGGGTTTTTGTCACTCATCGAAGATCTTGCGACGCAGTGCCAAGATGTACCTCTAGATGAGCAGGTAAGTATCGCCATTGATAAGTCTGGCTTAATCGCCTTTCACGAAAAAGAAAAGGGTGAAAAGGCCCAAGCCCGAGTCGAGAACTTACAAGAATTAATCACCGCTGCGCGTGGTTATAGTTCAGAAGATGAAGAAGCCGAGCCCTTACGCGCATTCCTAGACCAAGCGGCGCTAGACGCCGGTGATCAACAAGCAGATGAGCACGAAGACAGCGTGCAGCTTATGACATTGCACTCGGCCAAGGGTTTAGAGTTTCCGGCAGTATTTATTGTCGGTGTAGAGGAAAACCTCTTCCCCCATAAAATGTCGATGGAAGACCCTGAGCGTTTAGAAGAAGAACGCCGCTTGGCTTACGTTGGCATTACCCGCGCCGAACAAAAATTATATTTAAGCTACGCAGAGTCTCGCCGCCTGCACGGGCAGGAAAGCTTTAATAGCTTGTCACGCTTTATTAGAGAAATTCCTAACGAGCTGATTGATGAAGTGCGAATTAACAATACCGTGACTCGGCCCAGCAGCTACGCACAAAGCACCACTAGCGCTCAGCAAGCTGCGGCGGCATCTATCGGCTTTGGTTTGGGGCAAAGAGTTTTGCACAGTATTTTTGGCGCCGGCGTAGTGCTTAGCTTCGAAGGCCAAGGTGCTAGTGCGCGAGTACAGGTCAATTTCGAAGACGAAGGCAGCAAGTGGCTAGTGCTGCAATACGCGAATTTGCAGCTATTGTAAGACAGGAATAATAACAATGTATCAGGCTACCAAAGCCAATTATTCGCCGCTAATTATATTAGCTTTATTGGCAGCATTAGTTGCCATGAGTTGGTTATACGTGGGCGAGCGCAGCAAAGACCACAGCACCCAACGCCAAGAAAACAGTGCTAGTGGACAACAGGTTTTTCACTGGAAGTTAGTGACTACATGGCCCAAAAACTTTCCAGGGCTCGGCACCGCCCCAGAAAAATTTGCCGCCATGGTGAATAAAATGAGCCAAGGCCGCTTACTCATAAAAGTATACGGTGCCGGCGAATTAGTGCCCGCGATGGGCGTTTTTGATGCCGTCTCTACCGGCAGCGCCGAAGCTGGCCATGGCGCCGCGTACTACTGGAAAGGGAAATTATCGTCTTCCATCTTTTTCACTGCGGTTCCTTTTGGCATGACCGCACAGGAAATGAACGGCTGGCTATATCATGGCGGCGGCTTAGAGTTATGGCGCGAAGCCTACGCACCCTTCAATTTAATTCCCATGGCGGGCGGCAATACCGGCGTGCAAATGGCCGGCTGGTTTAATAAAGAAATTAATTCCGTGGCAGATGTTAAAGGCCTAAAAATGCGCATCCCCGGGTCCGGCGGCGAAGTATGGAATCGCCTTGGTGGCACATCGGTAACGCTGCCAGGTGGCGAACTTTATACCTCTCTGCAAACCGGCGTTATCGACGCAACCGAATGGGTTGCTCCCTATAACGACCTCGCTTTTGGTTTTCATGAAGTCGCAAAATATTACTACTATCCGGGCTGGCATGAGCCGGGCTCTACGCTAGAACTCATCATTAATAAATCAGCGTTTGAAGCGTTGCCAGAAGATCTTAAAGCGATTGTAGAAACCGCCGCACGCTACGCCAATGCAGATATGCTCGACGAATATACCGCACGCAATAATGCTGCACTACGTGAATTGGTTGACGTTCATCATGTAGATCTACGCAAGCTACCCGACGACGTTATTCGCGAGCTTCACAAAGCATCTGACGATTATTTGAAAGAACTCGCCAATAGTGACCCATTTACAAACAAGGTGTATACCAGCTGGAAAAACTTTATGGATGGCGCCAAGGAATACCATCATATTTCTGAGCAGTCATATATCAATGCGCGGGATTTGTAATTACTACCCTGCTTTAGTTTTTTGAAAACAATTAGAGCCCCTAGTGGGGCCAAATTAAATTGCTAACCGTAGCTAAAAATTAACTCCCTGCGAGTAAATAAAATTACGCCCTCTTTACATATTCTTCACTGACTTGCCACAGCCTTTCCGCAGCGCCATCATCTTTTGCCCAAGCCTTAAGACTTGTCGGCTTGCAGTTAGAAAAATACTCGCCGCTGATCTTATTTAAACTTGGCGATGTTGCGACAAAAATAGAGTTTTCCGCACCCTTCGCAGGACTCCGAAAAAATGGCCTCATCAAAAGACCAATTATTTTTCCAACCACAACATGATCCTGATGCCCTAAGCCCGTACTAACCGCACCGGGATGTACGCAATTGACGGTGACGCCGGTGCCTTCTAATTGTTTCGCCAATTGCCGTGTCCACAGAATATTGCACAGCTTTGAATGCCCATACACCTTGAAGGTTTTGTAGGGTGTAGACTCATATTCAAGGTCGTCGAACTGCACGCCTTTCACAAAGCTATAGGCTGCCGATGCAACACTGACGATTCTAGCTGGCGCGCTTTGCACTAGACGCTCGCGCAGTAATTCGGTCATCAAAAAATAGGCAAGATGATTTACGGCAAAGGTTTCTTCAATCCCGTCGCGGCTGAGCTTGCGATGGGTATTCACCACCCCCGCGTTATTCATGAGTAAATGCAGAGGTTTGTCGGTGTCTAGAAATTGCTGAGCGACGCGTCGAATATCTGCCATGCACCCTAAATCACCAATCAATAGTGTGGCGCAACAGTTTGGGTGACGGACTTTAATTTCAGCGAGTAGGGCCTCGCCTTTTTCAGCATTACGACACACCACAAACAACTCAGCACCTTGCGCCGCCAAAGCCAAAGCAGTTGCTCTGCCAATGCCATTAGTGGCGCCGGTGATTAAACAGACTTTATTAAGCATCGACATTATTATTCTCCGTTATTGTCGTAAGCTTTTAGTCTGCGTTTTTTTGCGGTGTATTTACATCGTCTTTCTGTAGCAGGTAATAACTTAGTCGACTATACGAGTGCGACCATTGCCATCAATCGCAACAAAAACAAACTCGCCTTCGGTCACTTTAGCCGGCTCGGTTTGATGTAAGCTGGTAATCCACACTTCGACGCGAACGCGGATAGAGCTGCGGCCTACGTCTAGAATTTCGGTATAGCAACTCACCACTGCACCAACCCGCACCGGTGTCATAAATGCCATAGCATCTACCGCCACGGTCGCCACTCGACCACCAGCTCGACGCGACGCGGTAATACTGCCCGCAAGATCCATTTGCGACATTAGCCAACCACCAAAAATATCACCGCTCGGGTTGGTGTCCGCTGGCATGGCAACGGTTTGTAAGGCAAGTTCGCCTGTAGGTTTGGGCGTGTCGTCTATGTCACGCATAATTAGTATTCTCTTGGTAGATAGTATTAAAGACGCACAGTTAACGTGTGCCCACAGGAATTGTCAATGTAGGACTTATCATTATTGACCTCGAACAAAAGACGGCAACCACGTAGCTAGTGCCGGCCATATTGCCAACAAAGTCAGCATGAGCAATTGCAGTGCAATATACGGCGCAACGCCGCGATAAATATCGGCGGTAGTGACCGATGGTGGTGCGACACCACGTAAATAAAACAGCGCAAAACCAAATGGCGGCGTTAAAAACGAAGTTTGCAAATTAAGCGCAATCATAATACCCAGCCAAATGGGATCTACGCCCATCGCCAATAATATTGGACCGACAATCGGTACCACCACAAAAGTGATTTCAATAAAATCGAGAATAAAGCCCAAGAAAAATATCACCAACATAACAATGAAGGTCGCGGTGATAACGCCGCCGGGAAGTTGGGCAAAGAAATGCTGAATGAGATCATCGCCGCCAAATCCGCGAAACACCAAAGAGAACACTGCTGCGCCGATTAAGATCATAAAGACCATGCTGGTCACTTTTAAGGTTTCTCTAGCCACCTCACCCATTCGCGCAAAGCCGAGCTGCCCTTTGGCCATGGCCATAAGTGCCGCGCCTAGTGCGCCCACCCCAGCGGCCTCGGTTGGCGTAGCAGCGCCCATCAAAATAGAACCTAATACGGTGAGAATTAAGGCGACGGGGGGAAGTAGGCCTTTTAATAAGGCACTCAACGGCGGCGGATCTAAGTCTGTTGCCGCTGGGGCTCGTTCGGGCTGCCTCATTGCGACAAAGCCCATGTATAACAAGTACAACACCACCAACAACAAACCAGGCACCAATGCGCCGATAAATAAGTCACCCACCGACAAGGTTTTTGGGCTAAATACGCCGAGGTCTAGCTGCGCCTGCTGGTAGGCGCTAGACAATGTATCGCCCAACAATACCAAGGCAATAGAGGGGGGAATAATCTGTCCTAAGGTGCCAGTCGCGCAGATGGTGCCGGTGGCTAAGCTCGGGTCGTATCCTCGCTTTAACATGGTTGGCAATGACATTAAGCCCATAGTGACGACGGTGGCGCCAACAATACCGGTGCTCGCCGCTAGCAACATACCAACCAAGATCACTGAAAATCCTAAGCCGCCGCGACGCCGACCGAATAAGGCAGCCATATTGCTGAGTAAGTCTTCCGCTAGGCGGCTCTTTTCCAGCAACACGCCCATTAACACAAACAGGGGGACGGCTATCAGTGTGACATTGGTGATTGTGCCGTATAAACGGCCCGACAAGGAGGACAAGAATGAAGCGTCAAAATGACCGGTGCTAATGCCAATTCCCGCAAATAACATGGCGGTGCCGGCAAGGCTGAACGCCACGGGATAACCCAGCATTAAAACTAAGCAGATCACCAAAAACATGAGCAAAGGCAAAAACTCAATCAGCATGGGCGTCGCGCTCCGTACCGATCAAGATCATGGCATTGCGCAGCAATTCAGCCACGCCCTGTAAAGCGAGATTAATCGCCATCAATGGCAGTAGTGATTTTAAAAGGTAGACAAAGGGCAGACCGCCGGGCTCAACAGAGCCTTCATGTATCAACCATGAGTTAGCGGTGAAGTCCCAGCTAGTCATCAAAATTAAGCCACAGAGCGGTAGTAAAAAGACAATACTGCCAATGCTATCAACCCAGGCTTTAGTGCGCGGAGTGAATCGGTGATAGAAGATATCTACTCTGACATGGCCACCGTGCTTTAATGTGTACGCCGCGCCGAGCATAAAAACTGTGCCGTGCAAATACGTGACAGACTCTTGCAAGGCGGTCATGCCCTGCCCAAAGCCATAGCGCATAATCACAACCGCAGCGGTGCCAAGCATCATTAAGGGAATTAACCACGCAAGCAGACGTCCAAGTCGCTCGGTAAGGTAATCTATTATACAAACACACTGCTTCACTATTCGGATATCCCTAAATTAGCTGCATATTGAGACCTTTGCACAAGCCGGAATATTGTTCTCTGGCAAGGAAAAAGCGCACGAAATGAGGGAGTTTATAATCATAAATGACCGATTGAGTACGATTTTGTCGCCGGCAGAGGACAAAATAACCATTGTGCAAAGGTCTCATATTATAGCTACTCTGTGGGTTCAGAAGCCAAGGAGACACCATGCGTTCTATTATTATTCTCACTCTGCTCGGTTTTGCTGGCACCTTAAATGCCAGTGGCGCTCAAGCAGATATTGTTGCTCGCTATGCCATGGGCAAGGAAACCATTGTACTTAGCTATCGCGATGATCAACATATTCGGGTAGATCGCGGCCAGCTTGGCTACTCTATTATCAACGGTGAACAAGCCATTGCTGTGCTCCAGCAGGGTGGCGCCCGTGTGGTCATGAATGTTGACGACGTGGGTGACATGATCAATAGCGCCCAAGAAGGTCAGTCCATCGCCATACCAGACACCAGCGCGGTCAGCCTAAGCCCCACTGGCCAATTTAGCGACATAGCTGGCATTAAAGGCCGAGTTTACACTGCTAGCGACGGCCGCGCGAAATACCTTGCCGTACTTACCGACAAAGCCGATGTGATTACTGCCAGCGATGGGCTGCGCCACTTTTTCCGGCGCTTTGCCAGCTCAATGAAAAACGAGCGCGGCAACAAGCTGCTCGCCTTAGAAAATGCGTTTAAAGATCAGCAGGATCGTGGTGTATTGCAGGTCGAGGGCGGATTTAAACTAATCAGCATTGCGCAGCAAACACGGCCCGATAATTTTTACACGCCACCACCGATTGGCATTCAATTCCCCAATCAATAAATTTTCTCGCCGGCAAATCCACCACGCGGCAGATCACAGCCGTGCGGTGGACAGCTAAAATCGGTATCATTACCCACCAATACACCGAACCGCCAAGTAATACGCCAATACCTATGACAGACAACGCTCCCTTCGCCGATCAAGAAACCCTACTGGAATTATATGCCGGCACTCACCCGGTCAATAATCAGCCGATTTTTGAAAAGGTGCTTGCTACACCGCTCCCCAACAGCGGTGATTATCGCCTACTAAAATCGCCATTATTCGTGCGCGGCGTAGCGGCACTAGACACCGTCAATCTCAATCCGGACTCACGGGGTCGGTTCATTGTAGTCGAGCGCAGCGGCACCCTGTGTATTCGGGTATTTTTCCGCGAGCCCAATGAAGCCTTGGAAATGCAGCTCACCGCAGAAATTGAAAAACTGGCTGGCTGCCTAGATATAAAAACCGAGCGCGCCTTGGTCTACAGCATCCATTTCGGCGTAGGATTCAGCGCCATTGAACAACTTATGAGCAAATGGATAAACGGCGACTCAGCAAGCTGGATCTACGGCAACGTCTATGACGCCGAGAGCGGCGAACCCCTTAATTGGTGGCAAGCACTACTGCAAGCCTAATAGGACGACCCATGTTACTTGTTATCTCGCCGGCCAAAACGCTGGATTTTGAGAATCCCCCACACACCGAGCAGTTCACCCAGGGCGACTTTTTAGCCCGCTCGCAAAAACTCATTTCGCAATTACAAAAACTCAGCCCCGATGACATTTCCGCGCTGATGAAAAT